>JBBDWT010000149.1:0-19368 GCA_040902705.1 Acidimicrobiia bacterium
CCGCGCCGTCGGCCTGCACGGCGAACATCAGGCACGAGCGGACGGCCTCGCCGTCAACCAGCACGGTGCACGCGCCGCACACCCCGTGCTCGCACCCGAGGTGAGTACCGGTGAGCGCGCAGTCCTCGCGCAGGAAGTCGGCGAGCGTGCGCCGCGATTCGACGCTCGCGTTTCGCTGCCGACCGTTGACGTCGACCGAGATCCTGTGGTCACTCATCGTGATCGCGCCTCCTCGAGCGCGCGGCCGAGGACGGTGCGCACCAGGTGTGCACCGACGCGCTGCCGGTACGACGACGTTGCGTGCACGTCCTCGGGGGGATCGAGATCGGCGACCGCGAGCTGCGCGACCTCGTCGAGGTCGGTCGCGGTCGGAGTGCGACCGAGGAGCGCTTGCTCCGCTGCAGCCGCTCGGACGGGAGTGCTCCCCATGCCCAGCAGCCCCAGGGAGCAGCGCTGCACCACGCCGTCGCCGGCGAGCTCGACCGCCGCACCGACACCCGCGAGCGCGAAGTCACCGCTGCGGCGTGCGACCTCGTCGAACGCGAAGCCGCACTTCCCCTCCCACACGGGGAAGCGCACCGACACGAGCAGCTCGTCGTCGCGCAGGCACGTGGTCCAGGTGCCCTCGAAGAACTCGGCGGCTGGGACCACGCGCCGCCCGTCGGCCGACGCCAGCTCGAAGTCGGCACCGAGCGCGAGCGCGACCGCCGGCAGCTCCGACGCGGGGTCGGCGTGGGCGAGGGAGCCGCCGATGGTCCCCCGGTTGCGGATCTGCGTGTGACCGATGAACGGGACGGAGAGCGCGAGCAGCGGCACCGCTGCGGCGACCGACGCGTCGCGCTCGACAGCACGCTGGCGGGTCATCGCGCCGATCGTGAGCGTGCCGTTCGTGCGTTCCACTCCGACGAGCTCGTCGACGCGGTTGAGGTCGATGAGGTGCTCGAAGCGGGTCAGGCGCAGGGCGAGCATGGGCACGAGGCTCTGTCCGCCGGCGAGCGGCTTGCACTCGTCGGCGTGCTCGGCGAGGAGCGCGGCCACGTCCGCGACCGTCGTCGGAGCGTGGTACTCGAACGCCGCTGGCTTCACGCCGACTCACCCCCCAGGTGACACGAGTGTCAGATTCGTCGGCGGCAACCTACTCCTTCGGTCGCGCTCCTTCGGTCGCGCTCCTTCGGTCGCGCTCGCTCGCCGCCGGGATACCCGACCGCGCCCTGCGGGACGGGTCAGAGCTGGGTGCGGCCGCGCTCGACGATCGAATCGCGTCGCCGGCCGACCTCCGCCGCGTCGATGCCGTCGGCGAGCCACGCCCGGTTGACGCGGCGCTCCACGTCCCACCCGTCGTCGTAGATCGTTGCCGCGATCTCGGCGTACGTCGCGAGCATCCGCCGGACCCCGACTTGGTCGTTCCCGACCGCCGCGAGCGCGAGCTCACGAGTGAACGGGAGCAGCTGGTCGTGGGGCACGACGTGGTTGACGAGTCCCCACGAGAGCGCGGTCGCCGCGTCGATGAAGTTGCCGGTGGCGCTCAGCTCGCGCGCCCGGCGCACGCCGACCGTCTCGACGAGCAGGACGGTGAGCCCCCACCCGGGCATGACCCCGACGCGCGCGTGCGTGTCGGCGAACCGGGCGTGCTCTGATGCGACGAGGAAGTCGCAGCTCAGCGCCAGCTCGAACCCGCCCGTGATCGCCGGCCCGTTGATCGCGCCGATCAGCAGCTTGGTGCGCGGCGGGAACGGGCCGCGGAAGGCGTACTGCCCGAACTCGTCGCGCCGGTACGGATCGTCGGGATCGTCCGCGTGACGACCTCCGCCGACTCCTGCTGCCGCGGCCGACGACAGCTCCTTGAGGTCGGCACCCGCACAGAAGGCCGGATCCGCGCCCGTCAGCACCATGACCGCGACGTCGTCGCGCGCCTCGCAGTCGCCGACGGCGCGGGCGAGCCCGAGGCCGAGCGCGCCGTTGACCGCGTTCCGGGCGTCGGGCCGGTTCAGCGTGATGGTCGCGACTCCGTCCGCGACGTCGACGAGCACCGCCGCGCCCGGGTTGCTCACTTCAGGAGCTCGGGGTGGCGCGCCTCGACCATGCGGCGGATGCCGTCCTCGATCGACACCGTGGCCGGACCCGCGATCTCGTCGAGGCGGGAGAGGTCGACGTGCACGCTGCCGATCGTGTCGGGGGTCTCGGTGAACGTCGCCTCGAGCCCGGTGAGGTCGCCGAGCAGGCCGCACCAGTCCTCGATCGATGCCGACGGGCCGCCCCAGTTCACGATCGTGGCGGGCACGCTCGCGGCATCGAGCAACGCGGGGATCGTGCGCAGGATGTCGTCCTCGTGGATCGGGTCGAAGAGGTTGGGCCGCTCGGGGTGCAGCTGGATCGGCGCACCGGCGATCATGAACTCGAGGTGCCACCCCGGCCATCCGCCGTAGTCGCCGTAGGGAACGTTCAGCCGCGCGATCGTCGTCGGCACACCGTGCTCACGCGCCGCCGAGCGCGCGACGACCTCGGCGGCGATCTTGGCGAGGCTGTACGTCGGGAACATGACCCGGTGGTTGTCGCCGAGCGGGTCGGTCTCGACGAGCGCGCGCCCGGGGCCCTGGTGCTCGTACACCGCGGTCGACGAGCAGTGGAAGAACGCGCGCGGCTTGGTGCGGGCGACGAGCAGCGCGATCGACTCGCCGTTGGCCGCGAAGTCGCGGTCCCAGTCGTCATTTCCGCCCTTGGCAACCGCGAGGTTCAACACGTAGTCGAAGTCGTCGGGAACGTCGGCGAAGTCTGTCGTCGCGAGGTCGGCGGTCACGCACGTGACGCCGCCACTCTCGAGGCGCTCGCGCGCTGCGGCGTCGGTGAAGCGCGCGACGCCCCACACGTCGTTGTCGGCGGCGAGTCCGAGGGTCAGCGGGAGCGCGACCTGGCCCGTCGGACCGGTCACGAGGATCTTGGCGCCGGAGAGCTCGGGCACGTTCGGCCTCCTCAGGCTGCGGGTCGGAACGTCGGCACGGTCTCGCCCTCGCGCACGTCGCGCCAGACGAGCTCGACGTCCATCCCGATGTGCGCGTCCTCGATGTCGATCCCCTGCAGCGCGCCGACGAGCCGGCAGCCGTTCGTCCCGGGGAGCTCGACGACCGCCGGGACGTAGGGCACGGAGTCGGCGAGGTCGGGCAGCACCGGGTGATGGACGATCGTGAAGCTGTAGACGGTGCCGCGGCCGTCGTGCTCGACCCATTCCACCTCTTGCGCACGACAGGTGAAGCAGAACGCGCTCGGCGGGAGGCGGAACGACCCACACGTGGTGCAACGCGGGACCACGAGCCGATGCTCGGCGGCCGCGTCCCAGAAGGGCTTGGTGAACACGTCGGGGACGAGGTTGATGAGCTCCTCGGGCGGGAGCCGAGCCGCGGTCATGACCGCCTCCTCATGACAGGGGCTCCTTCGCCAGGAGCAGTGACGACACCGGGATCGACGCCGGACCACCCGTGACGAGCGCGAGCGACGCGTCGTCGACCTGGTTGACCGCAGTGCCGCGGATCTGCTCGACCGCTTCCTTCACGTGCGTCATCCCGATGATGTACGCCTCGGACAGGTTCCCGCCGTGCGTGTTGACCGGGATCGAGCCGGTCTTCCAGCGGATGTTGCCGTCCGCCACGAACGGCCCGCCTTCGCCGATGGGACAGAAGCCGTAGTCCTCGAGCTGCAGCACGACCATCGGCGCGAAGTGGTCGTAGAGCAGTGCCACGTCGACCTCGTCCGGACCGCTCCCGGCCATCTCCCAGAGCCGCTGCGCGACGGGGCGGTGACCCGACGAGGCGAACTCGTCGTCGGGCATGCCCATCCACGTGATCGCCTGTCCCCATCGACCATGGCCGCCGTGTGCCGTCGCGCGCACGTACGCCGGGGGGTGCGGCAGGTCCTTGGCGCGCTCCGCGGTCGTCGTGATGACCGCGACGGCGCCGTCGCACTCGAGGCAGAAGTCGAACAGGCACAACGGGTCGGCGATCATGCGCGCGGAGAAGTAGTCGTCGAGCGTCAGCTCGTCGCGCATGAGCGACGTCTCGCGTCGACGCGCGTTCTCGCGCGTGGAGATCGCGACCTCGGCGAAGTGCTCGCGCTTCGTGCCGTAGAGGTGCATGTGCCGTTGGGTGAGCACCGCGAACATCTGCCCGGGACCCATGAGGCCCGCCGGCTGGATGAAGTTGCCTTCGGGCGTCGGCGGTGCCGAGTACTGCGCACCCGGCTTGCCCTTGGGCGCGAACGACGCGCCGAAGCGGCTCGCCGCCTGCTGCAGCGACATGAGGCTCACGACGCACGTCGCCATCCCCGACGCGATCGCCGCCGCGGCGAGGCCGACGGAGCCGGCCGCGCCACCGCCGCCGCCGGTGAGCATCGCCGTGAACCGGACCTCCGGGATCCCCATGACCTGCGCGAAGAGCGACGTGTCGCCGCCGAGTCCGAACGAGTAGAGCGCGAGCCCGTCGACATCGTCGACCGTGAGGCCGGCATCGTCGAGCGCCGCGAGCGTCGCCTTGCCGGCGAGCTCGAACGGCGTCAGCGGGAGGGGTCACCCACGCTTGTAGTACCGCGTCGCACCGACGCCGACGACTGCGGCCTTGTCTCTCAGGGTCATCGAGGGGGCATCATGGCACGGTGGACGAAGCGGCCGTCTGGGCGAAGCGTGACGCGGGAGTCGTGTGGCACGGCTTCACCCAGATGTCGTGCTTCACGGAGAGCTCGCCCGTGCTCGTCGAGCAGGCCGAAGGGCACGAGCTCATCGACGTCGACGGGAACCGGTACCTCGACGCGATCTCATCGCTCTGGGTGAACACGATCGGCCACCGTGTCCCCGAGCTCGACGAGGCGATCCGCGAGCAGCTCGACCGGGGCGCGCACTCGACGATGCTCGGCAACGGCAACCGGGTCGTGGTCGAGCTCGCCGAGGCACTCGCCGCGCGCGTGCCCGTCGACCAACCGCACTTCCTCTTCGCGTCCGATGGCGCGAGTGCCGTCGAGCAGGCGCTCAAGATCGCGTTCCAGTACTGGGTCAACCTCGGCGTCACGGGCCGAACGACGTTCCTCGCGTTCGGCGGGGCATACCACGGCGACACGATCGGCGCGCTCTCCGTAGGCGACGGGGGCTTCGGCACCGACGTCTTCGACCCGCTGCGCTTCCCTATATACCGCGCGCCCCAGTTCGCCGATCCCGGGTGCTTCGAGACCGCGGCGCGCATGGTCGCCGAGCATGCCCACGAGCTCGCGGCCGTGATCGTCGAGCCGCTCGTGCAGGGCGCGGCCGGGATGCAGCTCGCGCCCGCCGGGTCGTTCGCCGTGCTCGACGCGGCGTGCCGCGAGCACGGCGTGCTGCTGATCTGCGACGAGGTCGCGACCGGCTTCGGCCGCACCGGCACGCTCTTCGCGTCCGAGCAGTGCGGTCTCCGGCCCGACCTCATGGCGATCGGCAAGGGCCTCACCGCGGGTTATCTGGCCCAGTCCGCGACGGTCGCGAGCGGGCGCGTGTTCGACGCGTTCCTCGGCCCCGATCTCTCCGAGAAGACGCTCTCCCACGGGCACTCCTACAGCGGGAACGCCCTCGCGTGCGCGGTCGCGCTGCGGCACCTCGAGCTGCTCGACGAGTGGCGCGTGCTCGACAACGTCCGCGAGCGCTCGGTCGAGCTGCGCGCGCTGCTCGACGAGCAGATCGCACCCCTCGACGTCGTGCGCGACGTCCGCTTGCAGGGGCTCATGGGTGGCGTCGAGCTCGCGCCCCCGACCGAGGGGCTGAAGTGGGGCCGGCGGGTGTGCGCGGAAGCAGTCCGCCGCGGGGTGCTGCTCCGACCTCTCGGTGACGTCGTCGTCCTCATGCCCCCGCTCACCATCACGTCGCCCGAGCTCCATCGCATCGTCGACACCCTCGAGTCCGCCCTCCACACCCTTTTGGCGTCAGAAACATGCCCTGACGGCAGGTTTCCGACGCCAAAAGCCGGAGCGGAGGGGGAGACGACGTGAGCTGGCGCGAGTGGGCGGACGGGGAGGCCGCCGGGATCCGCGACGCGGGGCAATGGCGGGCGCCGCGCGACCTCGACGCGGTCGGGCCCGAGGGGAAGCTCGCGCCCGACGGGCGGCCCGTGGTGTCGTTCGCGTCCAACGACTACCTCGGGCTCACGCACCACCCATCCGTCGTCGCGGCCGCGCACGCGGCGCTCGACCGCTGGGGAGCAGGATCGGGCTCGGCGCGGCTCATCGTCGGATCGCGTCCGGTGCACAGCGAGCTCGAGCGCGCGCTCGCCGGGTGGAAGGGCACCGAGCGCGCGGTGCTCTTCCCGACCGGCTTCGCCGCGAACCTCGGTGTGCTCACGACGTTCGGTGGCCCCGACGTGCTCGTCGTCTCCGACGAGCTCAACCACGCATCGATCATCGACGGGTGCCGCCTCGCGCGCGCCGAGTGTGCAGTCGCGCGCCACGTCGATCCCGAGCACGTCGACGCGCTGCTCGCGAATTCAGGCTCCCGCCGTGGCCTCGTCGCCACCGACACTGTCTTCTCGATGGACGGCGACGTCGCACCCGTCGCCGACCTCCTCGACGTGTGCGCGCGACACGGTGCGCTCCTCGTGCTCGACGAGGCGCACGCGGTGCTCGGCCCCGATCCCGACCTCCCGGACCCCGATGCGGGTGACGCCGACGTCATCCGGATCGGCACGCTGTCGAAGACCCTCGGCGCGCTCGGCGGGTTCGCCGCCGCGCGCGGCGCGTACACCGATCTGCTCGTCAACCGTGCACGCTCGTACATCTTCACCACCGCCTCGACCCCGGCCGACAGTGCCGCCGCGCTGGCCGCGCTCGCGATCGTGCGGTCTGCGGAGGGCGACGCTCTCCGCGACCGACTGCGCGCGCACGTCGAGCTGGTCCGGCCGGGCCACCCGTCACCGATCGTCCCGATCGTGCTGGGCGACGAGCGCGTCACGCTCGCCGCGGCGGCCTCCTTGCTCGAGCAGGGGATGCTCGTCCCGGCGATCCGCCCGCCCACGGTGCCGGACGGAACCTCGCGCCTGCGCGTCGCGCTGAGCGCTGCGCACTCGACCGAGCAGGTCCGCCGGCTGGCGACCGCGCTCGACGAGCTCGACGACCGGTGACCGGGCCCACTCGACCCGCTCGACCCGGCCGACCCGGCCGACCCGGCCGACTGATCGTCGTCACCGGCACCGGCACCGAGGTCGGCAAGACGTGGGTCGGCGCCGCGCTCGCCCGTCACCTCATTGCGGCGGGCATCGCGGTGGCCGCCCGCAAGCCCGCGCAGTCCTTTGCGACCGGCGACGGCCCCACCGATGCCGAGGTCCTCGGCGCGGCGACCGGGGAAGCGCCGACGACCGTCTGTCCCGAGCACCGGTGGTACGGGACGCCGATGGCGCCACCGATGGCGGCCGACGCGCTCGGTCGCCCGCCGTTCACGATCGCCGACCTCACGTCGGAGATCGTCTGGCCCGACGGCGACGGCGACGCGGTCGGTCTCGTCGAGGGCGCCGGCGGCCCGCGCTCGCCCCTCGCGTCCGACGGCGACACCGTCGACCTCGCCGCTGCGCTCGGGCCCGATCTCGTCGTGGTGGTCGCCGACGCCGGACTCGGGACGATCAACGCGGTGCGTCTCGCGGTCACGCCGTTCGACGGGCTCGCACCGGTGTGCGTGGTGCTCAACCGCTACGACGACACCGACGAGCTCCAACGCCGCAACCATGCGTGGCTCGCGAGCCACACGGAGCTCGACGTGATCCTCGACGTGCCGACGCTCGCGGCGCGCGTCGAGGAGCTCGGCTAGCGCCCGACGCGGTCTCTCGCGCGGAGCCACCAGCCGACCGCGGGGAGATACGCAGTGCGCCACGAGTGCAGCGGCACCGGCGGGAACCGTGGCTCCGCGAACGGCGGCGGCGGCCGCTCACCCGAGAGCCACGCTGCGGCCTCGTGCCCGAACCAGGTCGCGAGCGCGACGCCGGTGCCGTTGCAGCCGGTGGCGAAGGCGACGTCGCCGCCCCCGGGGAGCGGGATCCGCCCGCAGTGCGGGAGCCGGTCGAACGTGATCGCGACGTTCCCGCCCCAGGCGAACTCCAGCGGAGCTCCGACGAGCTGCGGGTGCACCCGCACCATCTCGCGGTGGAGGACGTCGCGAGCCGCGTCGACGGACGTGGGAGCCAGGCTCGTGCGCCCGCCGAACACCATCCGGTTGTCGGGCGACAGCCGCCAGTAGAACAGGAAGTTCTTCGCGTCGTAGACCATGCGGCCATTCGGGATGCACGCACGCGCGACCTCGTCACCGAGGGGCACCGTCGCGATGATGAAGCTCCCGATCGGCAGCACCCGTCGGCGCAGCTCCGGGATCAGCTCGTCGGCGTATCCGTTGGTCGCCACCAGCACTTCGGCGCAGTCGACGACCCCGCGGGTCGTCGTGACGCGGTATCCGCCGACAGGACGCAGCTCGATCCGCTTGGCGCGTGTGTGCGCGTGCAGGGCAGCTCCTGCTTCGAGCGCGTGCCGCACCAGGCCCGCGTGGTACTTCGCCGGGTGCAGCCCACCGGTGCGTTCGACGAGGAGGCCGGCGTGGTACTCCGACGTGCCGATCTCGGTGTGCAGCTCGTCGCGCGTCAGGAACGTGGCCTCCTCGCCGAGGAGGTCGCGCCACTCGTCGACCCCGTCCTCCAAGCCGGGCACGTGACGTTCGTGGTGCGCGAGCAGCAGCCCTCCCGTCCGCCGGTAGTCGCAATCGATCGACCACTCGTCGACGACGCGCTCGACGAGCGCGAACGCGTCGAAGACGGCGTCGACGAGCTCGCCACCGAGTGCGCCGTACTTGCGGGTGAGCCAGCGCGGCCCGTGCTTGAGCTCGGGGATGACCATCCCGCCGTTGCGGGTGCTCGCGCCGGCACCGATCGGGCCCGCCTCGACGACCACCGCGCTGCGGCCCCGCCGGGCGAGCTCGGCCGCGGCGACGGTGCCGCAGTAGCCGGCGCCGACGACGACCACGTCGGCCGACGCCGGGAGGGTGCCCGGGTCGTCGAGCGCAGACGGGTACGCGACTCCGGCGTGCCAGAGGGGCTCGTCGCGGAACCCGGGTGCGAGCGGGGCCGGCGGCGGGTGCACGCTCGGCATCCTACGATCAGGCCCACCGAGCGGAAGACGCGATCCGTCGTTTGACCACCCCTGGGCGGCGGATTCCACGTTCTCGCACCCCCTTGACCACGGAATCCCTTGCACGGCCTGCGCGGCCGTGGCATCGTCATGGGCATGCCGAAGGCCGCCGAGAAGGCCACGACGGACCCCGTGGTCATCGACGACACCGACAAGGCCCTGATCGAGGCGCTCCAGCACGACGGGCGGATGCCCTACACGCGCCTCGCCGAGCGCGTGGGGCTCTCCGAGGCCGCGGTGCGCCAGCGCGTGCAGCGGCTGATGGAGTCGGGGGTGTGCCAGATCGTCGCCGTCACCGACCCGCTCACGCTCGGGTTCCGCCGCATGGCGATGATCGGGTTGCGCATCGAAGGCGATCTCCGCGCCCCCGCCGACACGATCGCGTCGATCCCCGAGGTCGACTACGTCGTGATCGTGGGCGGCTCGTTCGACCTTCTGCTCGAGGTCGTGTGCGAAGACGACGACCACCTCCTGTCGCTGCTGAACGACAAGATCCGCGCGATCCCCGGCGTCCGCGCGGCCGAGACGTTCACCTACCTCCGCCTGTACAAGCAGACCTACGCATGGGGCACGAGGTAGCCCATGACTGATCGCCAGCACAGCACCGAAGAGCTCGAGGAGCTCGCGCGCCGGCACCTCTGGATGCACTTCAGCCGGCTCGGCGGGTACGGCCCCGACCGCGCGCCACCGATCATCGCTCGCGGTGAGGGCTGCTACGTATGGGACGCGCACGACAAGCGGTATCTCGACGCGCTGTCGGGTCTCTTCACCGTGCAGCTCGGTCACGGGCGTCACGACCTCGCGCAGGCTGCCGCACGCCAGGCCGAGACGCTCGAGTACTTCCCGATCTGGACGTACGCGCACCCGCCGGCCATCGAGCTCGCGGCGCGGCTCGCCGAGCTCGCGCCGGGCGACCTCAACCGCGTCTTCTTCACCACGGGCGGCTCCGAGGCGGTCGAGTCGGCGTGGAAGCTGGCGCGCCAGTACCACCGCATCCGCGGCGAAGGACAGCGCTACAAGGTCATCGCCCGCAAGGTCGCGTACCACGGCACGACGCTCGGAGCGCTCGCGATCACCGGGCTCCCCGAGCTGAAGACGCCGTTCGAGCCGCTCACCCCGGGCACCGCCCACGTCTCGAACACGAACCGGTACCGCCACCCGCTCGGCGACGACGAGAAGGCCTTCATGCTCGCCGTCACCGACGAGATCGAGGAGGCGATCCTCTGGGAGGGCCCGGAGACGGTGGCGGCGGTGTACCTCGAGCCGGTGCAGAACGCGGGCGGGTGCTTCGTGCCGCCCGCGGGCTACTTCCAGCGCGTCCGCGAGATCTGCGACAGGTACAGCGTGCTCCTCGTGTCCGACGAGGTCATCTGCGCGTTCGGTCGCCTCGGTGAGTGGTTCGGCGCGCAGCGCTACGACTACCTCCCCGACATGATCACCTGCGCCAAGGGCCTCACGAGCGGCTACTCGCCCCTCGGCGCGGTGATCTGCCGCGACCACCTCGCCGAGCCCTTCCTCGAGGGGCACACGTCGTTCCTGCACGGGATCACCTTCGGCGGTCACCCGGTGAGCTGCGCGGTGGGCCTCGCCAACCTCGACGCGATGCAGAGCGAGGGAGTGCTCGACAACGTGCGCCGGCACGAAGCCGGGTTCCGCGAGCGCCTCGAGAGCCTGCGCGACATCCCGATCGTCGGCGACGTCCGCGGCGCCGGATACTTCTACGCGATCGAGCTCGTCCGCGACCAGCAGTCCCGCGAGACGTTCACCGATGACGAGGCCGAGCACCTGCTGCGCGGGTTCCTGTCTCCCGCGCTCTACCGCGCCGGGCTGATCTGCCGGACCGACGACCGCGGTGACCCCGTCGTGCAGATGTCGCCGCCGCTGATCGCCGGCGACGACGAGCTCGATGTCATCGCGTCCACGCTGCGCGCCGTGCTCACCGACGCAGCGCAGCAGTTCGGCTCGTAGAGGACCCGCCATGAACGTGCCGCTCACGGTCGGAGTGCCGCGAGAGATCAAGGACGGCGAGCACCGTGTCGCGGCGACGCCCGACGGTGTGCACGAGCTCGTCTCGCACGGCGTCGACGTGCTGGTCGAGACCGCCGCAGGCGTCGACTCGTCGATCGCCGACGACGACTACGCCCGGGCCGGCGCGCAGATGGTGCCCACCGCCGACGACGTCTGGGGCCGCGCCGACCTCGTGCTGAAGGTGAAGGAGCCGAAGCCCGAGGAGTTCCCGCGCCTGCGCCCCGGACAGGTGCTCTTCACGTACCTCCACCTCGCGGCCTACCCCGACGTCGCCGACGCGCTCCTCGAGCGCAAGGTCACGGGGGTCGCGTACGAGACGGTGCAGCTGACCACACGTGCGCTGCCGCTCCTCGCGCCGATGAGCGAGGTGGCCGGGCGCATGGCGACCCAGGTCGGTGCGCACTTCCTCGAGCGCGAGAACGGCGGCCGCGGGGTGCTGCTCGGCGGTGTCCCCGGGGTGCGTCCGGCGCGGGTCGTCGTGCTGGGTGCGGGCAACGTCGGCTGGAACTCGGCCTGGATCGCGCAGGGCATGGAAGCGGAGGTCCTCCTCCTCGACAAGAACCTCGACCGGCTCCGCTTCGTCGACCAGATCCACCAGGGGCGGATCGTCACCCTGGCGAGCAACCGTGGCGCCGTCGAACGCGCGGTCGCGAACGCCGATCTCGTGATCGGCGCCGTGCTCGTCCCGGGGGGACGCGCGCCGCGCGTGGTGACCGAGTCGATGGTGCGAGGGATGAAGCCCGGTTCGGTCATCGTCGACTGCGCGGTCGACCAGGGCGGCTGCGTCGAGACGATCCACGAGACGACGCACGCCGACCCCGTCTACGAGCTGCACGGCGTGCTGCACTACGGCGTCGGCAACATCCCGGGCGCGGTGCCCCACACGTCGACGTACGCGCTCACGAACGCGACGCTCCCGTACGCGGTCGATCTCGCGACCAAGGGCGTCGCCGCGGCGACGGCCGCCGCCCCCGAGCTCGCGTCCGGCGTGAACACCGTCGCCGGCAACGTCACCCACGCGACCGTCGCCGAGGCGCTCGGTCGACCGGTCGTCGACCTCGCACGGGCGCTCGCCGGCGCGTAGCCGGCACCACCGTGTCGAGGAGCCGAAACCGACGGCTGCACTCGCTTCTCGGGCCGACCCGCCCGACGGTGGCACGTCATCCTCTTCTTCGTGGGCCGCCTGGGAATCGAACCCAGAACCTCCGGGTTAAAAGCCCGTTGCTCTGCCAGTTGAGCTAGCGGCCCGAACGGTGATCCGAGGCGGCACATGCCCTGCGCCCCTCGGGTCAGATGGTACGTGCGGTCGCTCGCACCACGACGCCCTCCGCGCCCTCGGGTGTGACGCGGGGCCGGGCTACCTCATAGGGTTCGGTGACCGACCGAGGAGCACAGGCATGCAGTCAGGACGCGCGCGTCGCCGGACGATCACGTTGGGCGCGGGAGTCCTCGCGCTCGCGCTGCTCGGTGCAGCGTGCGGTGGGAGCGACGACGACTCCGTCAGCACCGGTGACACGACGACGACCGCGCCGTCGACCAGCAACGGCGGGTCCGCCGGTGGTGACGGCAACGACGTGCTCGAGATCCAGCGCGAGCTGCTCGCTCTCGCGTGCGACCCCGGGCCGCTCGACGGCACGCTCGGGCGCGACACCGAAGCCGCGATCCGGAGCTTCCAGGCGGCGGCCGGCCTGACGGCCGACGGCATCGTCGGGCCCGAGACCCGCGCCGCGCTCGCGACGGCGAACCAGACCGAGGCACCGAAGTGCCCCGCGGCTCCTCCGCCCCCTCGGCCGACCACGCCCACGACGAAGGGTGGCGGCGGCGGCAGCACCCCGCCCTGCACCGAGGCGGCGATCCGGCCCGTCGTGGCCGCGAGCCTCAACGCCGGCGAGCAGCTCTTCAAGCTCAACCAGTTCAACTGCGCCATCACGTGGGCGGTGTCGACGCCGACCGTGGGGTCCACCCCGCAGAACGCCGTGGAGATCACGGAGCTGCTGCGGTGGAACGGCAGCACGTGGCAGGTCGTGGACCGCGGTGTCTACTGCGACAATGGTCAGGTCCCGTCGGCGATCTTCCAGAAGGCCTGCCAGTCGAACTGACGCCCGCGCCCGGCAGCGGGGCCGGGAGCACGAGTGCGAACTTCACCGGCATGCGGGAGTGGGCGACGACGTGCCCGGATCGCTGACGCGGCTCGGCGGGAGCGAGGAAGCGGGCGATTGCTACGATGAACCGCTCCTCTCGGGAGACGGGCCCCCATCGTCCAGCGGCCCAGGACGCCGCCCTTTCAAGGCGGTAACGGGGATTCGAATTCCCCTGGGGGCACGACAACCTGGTCCTGTGGTGCAGTTTGGAGTGCACGCCGCCCTGTCAAGGCGGAGGCCGCGGGTTCAAATCCCGTCAGGACCGCTCCGGGTTGTGCGGCGACAGCCGTGCCTCCCCGACGGCCGGGTAGCTCAGTTGGCAGAGCGCGCGCCTGAAAAGCGCGAGGTCACCGGATCGACGCCGGTCCCGGCCACCACGTCTCTGGCCTCGAGCGCCGGGCCGGTGGGCACGACGATCGAGTCGGGTGCGCCGCGGCGACGGTCTCGTCAGGTGCCGTGCTCGCCTTCGGCGAGGAGGCGGCGGATCTCGCTCGCGCGGAAGCGTCGGTGCCCGCCGAGGGTGCGGATCGCGGAGACCTTTCCCGTGCGGTGCCAGCGCGTCACCGTCTTCGGGTTGACCCGGAACATGGCCGCCACCTCCGAGGGCGTCAGCAGCTCCTCGGGCTCGCCGGCCTTCGCGTCGTCGGACGGTTGCGGGCGCGTGGAGTCCGGATCTTCGGGGGGCATGGGCGAACCGTACCAAACGTCCGAGATTCGCCATTCGCGCACATCGGGGACCGCTTCGTCAGGCGCGCTCGATGATCGCGCGGCCGTGGCCGTCGACGACCGCACCGACGAGCCGAGCTTCGTGCCCCGCGCTCCGCACCGCGTCGAGCGCCCGGTGCACGTCCGCGCCGTCAACGATCGCGAGCATGCCGAGCCCGAGGTTGAAGACGTTCTCCATCTCGTCGTCGGAGACATCGCCGGCGTTCTGGATCACCGAGAAGATGCGCGGCTCGTCCCACCGCCCGCGCTGCATCACGGCATCGCAGTCGTCCGGCAGGACGCGCTCGAGGTTCCCCGGGATGCCGCCGCCCGTGACGTGGCAGAACGCGTGCACGTCCGCGTGACGGCGCAGCGCCAGCATCGCGGGCGCGTAGATCACGCTCGGGCGCAAGAGCTCCGCGCCGAGCGAGTGCCGGGCGCCGCGCCACGCGGGTTGATCGAGCGAATGACCGGCGCGCTCGAACGCATGGCGCGCCAACGAGTAGCCGTTGCTGCGCAGACCGGGGCTCACGAACCCGATGATGCGGTCGCCGTCGCGCACGCCCGCCGGCAGCAGCATCGAACGTTCTACGACCCCGACGGCGAAGCCGACGAGGTCGAACTCGCCCTCCTGCATCACGCCGGGGTGCTCGGACATCTCCCCGCCGAGCAGCGCGGCGCCTGCTTCACGGCACCCCGCGGCGACGCCTTCGACGATCTGGTCGATGTGCTCGGGCACGAGCTTGCCGACGGAGATGTAGTCGAGGAAGAACAGCGGCTCGGCCCCACAGGTCGCGATGTCGTCGACGCACATCGCCACGACGTCGAGACCGATGGTGTCGAAGCGACCCACGTCCGCGGCGATCACCGACTTCGTGCCGACCCCATCGGTCGAGGCGACGAGCAGCGGCTCGCGGTGCTTGAGCCGGCCGAGCGAGAAGAGCCCGCCGAAGCCACCGACGTCGCCGATGACCTCGGGCCGGAACGTCGAGCGGACGTGTGCCTTGATGAGCTCGACGGCCTTCTCCCCGGCCGCCATGTCGACGCCGGCGTCGGCGTAGGTCAGCCGCTCCGCGTCGTCGTCAACGCCGCGCCGTCGGCTCACGCCCGGCGCACGTCGGGTGCAGCGATCGCGACCTCGTCGTCGGGCTCGGGCGCCGATGCCGCGCGGCGGGGAGACGCCACCGCCTGCTCGAGGACGTGCTTGTCGGCGGCGAGCTCCGGCACCCGGACCGGGTAGTCGCCGGAGAGACAGGCCGTGCAGAACGATTCGCCGGGGGTGTCGGTCGCGCTCACCAACCGGTCGAGCTCGAGGTACCCGAGCGAATCGACCTTCAGGTAGTCGGCGATCTCGCCGACCGACAGGTCGGCCGCAAGCAGCTCGGAACGGCGGCCGGTGTCCATCCCGTAGTAGCAGGGCCACCGGTAGGGCGGCGACGACACCCGGAAGTGCACCTCGGCCGCGCCGGCTTCCCGCAGCATCGCGACGACCTGACGAGTCGTCGTGCCGCGGACGATCGAGTCGTCGACGACGACGAGGCGCTTGCCGCGGATGTTCTCGGGCAGCGGGTTGAGCTTGAGCCGCACACCTCCGCTGCGCTGCTGCTGGCTGGGCTGGATGAACGTGCGGCCGACGTAGCGGTTCTTCACCAGCCCGTCGCCGTACGGAATGCCGGCCGCGCGCGCGTAGCCCTGCGCGGCAGGGATACCCGACTCCGGGACCGGCATCACCATGTCGGCGTCGACGGGTGCCTGCTTCGCGAGCTCCTCACCCATGCGCTGACGCGCCGCGTGCACGCTGTGCCCGAAGAGGTAGGTGTCGGGCCGCGCGAAGTACACGAACTCGAAGAGGCAGAGCTTCGGGTCCGGCTCGGCGAAGCGATGCTCCCGGATGCCGGTGGCGTCGATCACGACCATCTCGCCGGGCTCGACCTCGCGCACGAAGTGCGCGCCCACGATGTCGAGCGCGGCGGTCTCGCTCGCGAGCACCCATCCCGACTCGAGCCGTCCGAGCACGAGCGGCCAGAAGCCATGGCGGTCGCGCACACCGACGAGGTGTGCCTCGTCCATCAGCACCAGCGAGAAGCCGCCTTCGAGCCGGGGGAGCACCTTCTCGAGCGCCACCTCGAGGTCGCGCCCGTCCGAGCGCGGCTCCGGCGGGTACTCGCCGGCGATCAGCTCCGCGATGAGCGCCGAGTCGGTCGTGGAGTCGACCTCCGGGGCCGGGACCTCGAGGCCGGGGAACATCCCGAGACCCTGCGCGAGCTCGACCGTGTTGGTGAGGTTGCCGTTGTGGCCGAGCGCGAAGCCCGCATCACCGACCGACCGGTAGATCGGCTGGGCGTTGCGCCACGTGCTCGACCCGGTGGTGGAGTAGCGGTTGTGCCCGATGGCGAGGTGCCCGTCGAGAGGAGCGAGCCGGCGCTCGTCGAACACCTGCGTGACGAGGCCCATGTCCTTGACCACGGTGATCGTCTCACCGTCGCTCGCGGCGATCCCAGCCGACTCCTGCCCGCGGTGCTGGAGCGCGTAGAGCCCGAGATAGGTGAGGTTGGCGACCGTCTCGCCCGGCGCATACACGCCGAACACCCCACACGCGTGCGCCAGCCCGGGCGATTCCATCTTCCCGCTCACCGCCCTTCGGGCACGGGCCGCTCGGGCCACGCTCGCTGCGCCGCAGGATACCTACGGCGCGGACGCTTGCTCACGCCCCCAGTATCCCATGGCGGGCGCACGGACCCGGCACAGGACCGGCCCGACGCGTACCGTCAGCGCGTGCCCACCGCGAGCTGTGTCCTGTTCACCGGGCGGGCGGGAGCCGGCAAGACGACGGTCGGCCAGGCAGTCGCCGACGAGCTCCGCCGCCGGGGCCGTGCCTGCGCCGTGCTCGACGAGGCCGCGCTCGAGGGCCGTCTCCAGCCCGGCCCCGAGGCCCTCGTGTGGTGCTGCGAGCTGCTGGTCACCAGCGGTGCGACGGCCGTGGTGACCGTCCCGATCCCCGCTCGGGCCGATCGCGAGCTCCTGCGGACAGCCCTGCCCGGCCTCGTCGAGGTGTTCCTCGACGCACCCCCGTCGGTCTGCGCCGATCGTGCGGACGACCGCGCCGCACGAGGCACCGCGGCAGAGTCCGATGCGTTCGAGGAACCGTATGCGCCCGACCTTCGCGTCCCGACGTACGACCGGGACCCGAGCGCGTCGGTCGCGCAGGTCATCTCGCATCTCGAGGACGCCGGCGTCGCGCCGCACGATCCTCCGCACCCGTCCGAGTGACGAGATGCACCGGCGACCACCGCCCACGACCATGCCCCCCACGACCACGACCACGGCGGCCCCGTCGTCCGGCGGCGCTGAGGCGCCGCCCTCAGCCGGCGGCGAGCAGCGACGGGATGGCGTCGCGCCAGGAGCGCGCCGCGTCGGCAAGTGCGATGTCGTGGACGCCGTGGACGACGAGCCGGGTCCCGCCCGTCATGCCGATGTCGCGGGCGGGAACGCCCGCGTCCCCGGCGCGCGTCAGCACCTCGTCGAGTCGCTGCGGATCGACGCCGACCACGACGCGCGACGCCGACTCGCCGAAGCACCACGCGGCGTGGGGAACGCCGGGATCGGGCATGACCGCGAAGCCGCAGCCTCCCGCGACGGCCGCCTCGGCCAGCGCGACGGCGTAGCCGCCGTCGGACACGTCGTGCACCGCGCCGACGAGCATGGTCGCGACGAGGTCGCGCACGAGGCCGTGCACGGCGCGTGCCACCGCGAGATCGGCCGCCGGTGGCGCGCCGTGGTCGAGGCCGTGCACGACCGCGGCCCACTCCGACCCCCCGAGCTCCACGGCGGTCGCTCCGAGCGTGACGACGTGCTGCCCGGCGACAAAGCGCGCGGTGGGCGGCGGCTGCTCGAGCGACTCGATGAGCCCGACGACGCCGACGACCGGTGTCGGGTCGATGTCGCGGCCTTGTGACTCGTTGTAGAAGCTCACGTTCCCGCCGACGACGGGGATGCCGAGTGCGGTGCAGGCATCTGCCATCCCGTCGATCACCTCGGCGAACTGCCACATCACCTCAGGGTGCTCCGGGTTCCCGAAGTTCAGGCAGTTGACGAGCGCGCGGGGCTCGGCGCCGGCGCACGCGACGTTCCGCGCCGCCTCGAGGACCACGAGGCGAGCGCCGGTCCGCGGGTCGAGGCGACAGAACCGCGCCTTGCCGTCGGTCGAGAGCGCGAGCGCACGCGGCGTGCCCTTGAGTCTCAGGACTGCCGCGTCGCCGCCGGGGCCCACCACCGTGTTGAGGAAGAGCTGGTGGTCGTACTGGTGCCAGATCCACGACTTGTCGGCGATCGTGGGCGTGGCGAGGAGCCGGAGGAGCTCTTCGCCGAGGTCGACGCCGTCGGGGAAACGGGCCAGCAGCACCGGTGCCGGATCGTCGGCGAGATGGGTCTCGTGGCCGGCGGGGCGCTCCATCGGGCGGCGATAGACCGGTCCGTCGCCGAGGCTGTCGCAGGGGATGTCCGCGATCGGCGGTGCATCGGAGGTGACGGCGGGTGGCTCGTCGCCTCGGGGCGGCGTCGGGTTCGCGCCTTCGACGCCGAGGGCGTCGAAGAGGCCGTCGAAGACACGGAACCGGGCGGTGTCGGTGACGCGACCGACCACCGTTGCCCGCACCTCCCACCGCTCGCACAGCTCGAGGACACGGTCGAGGTCGTGCGGCTCGACGATCGCGAGCATGCGCTCCTGGCTCTCCGAGGTGAGCACCTCGATCGGGTTCATCCCCGGCTCACGCTTGGCGACGCGCGCGACGTCGACGTCCATCCCCGCGCCCGTCTTCGCCGCGGTCTCCGACGCGGCACACGACAGGCCGGCGGCGCCGAGGTCCTGGACCCCGACGGCCAGCCGCGCGTCGAGGAGCTCGAGGCACGCTTCGATCAGACGCTTCTCCTCGAACGGATCACCCACCTGCACCGACGGCCGCTTGTCCTGCGATGCCTCGTCGAACCCCGCGGACGCGAGCACGCTCGCGCCACCGATGCCGTCACGCCCGGTCGCGGACCCGAGCAGCACCGCGAGGTTGCCCGGGCCCTCCGCGCGCGCGAGCACGAGCCGCTCCTTCGGGAGCGTCCCGAGGCACAGCACGTTGACGAGCGGGTTCTCGCGGTAGCAGTCGTCGAACACCGCTTCGCCCCCGACGGTCGGCACCCCCACGGAGTTGCCGTAGCCGCTGATCCCCGAGACGACGCCCTCGAAGAGGTAGCGGGTGCGCGCATCGTCGAGCGGGCCGAACCGCAGCGGGTCCATCAGCGCGATCGGCCGCGCGCCCATCGAGAAGATGTCGCGGATGAT
>JBBDWT010000150.1:0-19213 GCA_040902705.1 Acidimicrobiia bacterium
CCGACGCCGCGAACTTCCGGCTCTTCTGCCCCGACGAGACGAACTCGAACCGGCTCGGCGCGGTGTTCGACGTCGAGTCGCGCTGTCTCGTCGCGCCGCACCTCCCGACCGACGACCACGTGTCGGCCGACGGCCGGGTGATGGAGATCCTCAGCGAGCACAACTGCGAGGGCTGGCTCGAGGGCTACCTCCTGACCGGGCGGCACGGCCTCTTCGCGTCGTACGAGGCGTTCGCGATGGTGTCGGCGTCGATGGCCGTCCAGCACACGAAGTGGCTCGAGGCGGCGTCCGACCTCTCGTGGCGCGAGCCGGTCGCGTCGCTCAACGTGCTCCTCACCTCCACGTGCTGGCGCAACGACCACAACGGGTTCAGCCATCAGGGACCCGGGCTGATCGACACGATCGTCACCAAGCGCGGGAACGTGGCGCGCGTGTACCTGCCGCCGGACGCCAACTGCCTGTTGTCGATCGCCGACCACTGCTTCCGCAGTCGCGACTGCGTGAACCTGATCGTGATCGACAAGCAGCCGCAGCCGCAATGGCTCCCGATCGACGAAGCGCGCGAGCACTGCGCGCGAGGCGCGTCGACCTGGCGTTGGGCGGGATCCATGCAGAGCGACCACGAGGATCCGGATGTCGTGCTCGCGTCGGCCGGCGACATCCCCACGATGGAGCTGCTCGCGGCGGCCGACATGCTGCGCGAGCGCGTGCCCGACCTCACCTTCCGCGTCGTCAACGTCGTCGACCTGATGGCACTGTTCCTCCCAGAGCGCCATCCGCACGGCATGGACGGCGGGCGCTTCCTCGACCTGTTCACCGCGGAGCGCGACGTGGTGTTCGCGTTCCACGGGTACCCGAGCGCAGTGCATCACGCGATCCATGGGCGTCCGCAGTCCGGGCGTTTCCACGTGCGCGGCTACGAGGAGGAGGGCACGACGACGACGCCCTTCGACATGGTCGTGCGCAACGGCATGAGTCGCTACGACCTGGCGCTCGAGGTGCTGCGCCGCGCCAAGCGGGTGCCGGCCGACGCCGAGTCGCTCGTCGCGCACTGCAACGCGATGCTCAAGAAGCACCGCGGCTACGTGGTGGACCACCTCGAGGACATGCCGGAGGTCCGCGACTGGCGGTGGTCGAGGCCGTGACCCCCGGCCGTCGGGTCGGTGCCGCGGCCGGTCTGGATGTCATCTGCCTCAACTGCGGATCCTCATCGGTGAAAGGCGCTCGGTACCGGGTGGATGCCGGTGGCGAGCAGCGCGTCGCCGAGGCCGCGGTCGAGAGCATCTCGTCGGCGGACCACATCGGGGATGCCGCCGCGAGCGTGTACTCGGGGCTCGCCGCGGGAGGCGCGCCCGACGCGGTCGGCCACCGGCTCGTCCACGGTGGCCCGAAGCTGGTCGCCCCGGCGCTGATCGACGACGCGACCCTCGCCGAGCTGCGCGCGGCGGCCGTGTTCGCACCGCTTCACCTGCCCGCAGCGATCGACGCGATCGACGCGGTCCGCTCGCGGGCGTCGCGCATCCCGCAGGTCGCGTGCTTCGACACCTCGTTCCACCAGTCGTTGCCCGACACCCAGTGGCGACTGCCGATCCCGCACTCGCTGGCCGACGAGGGCATCCGCCGCTACGGCTTTCACGGCCTCTCCTACGAATACGTGGTCGGTGCAGTCGGTGCCGAGACGCTGGGGCGAGCGGTCGTCGCGCACCTCGGCAACGGCGCGAGCCTGTGCGCGATCGCGAGCGGTCGTTCGGTGGCCACCAGCATGGGCTTCACTCCGACTGGGGGCATCCCGATGGGGACGCGAGCAGGCGATCTCGATCCGGGCGTGCTCGTGTACCTCGTGCGCGAGGCGGGCTACGACGCCGATCGGCTCGAGCGTCTCGTCGACCACGAGTCGGGGCTCGTGGCATTGGGCGGCGCGTCCGACATGCGCGAGCTGCTGCAGCGACGAAGTGCCGGTGACGACGACGCGCGCCTCGCGGTCGAGGTGTTCTGCACGCGCGTCGCGATGGAGATCGGCGCGTACGCGACGGTGCTGGGCAGCGTGGACACGGTCGTGTTCACGGCCGGCATCGGGGAGCGTGCCGAGGCGGTGCGGTCGGAGGTGTGCTCGCGGCTCGCGCATCTCGGGGTGCGGCTCGACGACGATCGCAACGACGCGCACGAGCCGGTGATCAGCACGGGCGACTCGGTCGTGACCGTGCGCGTCGTCGAGACCGACGAGGATGCGGTGATCGCGCGCCACGCGCGGCGAGTCGTGCTGGGTTAGCCGGACGGTTGCTCGTCCGAGACGAGCACCTGCATGGCTTCGAGCTGCTCGCAGTAGTGATCGACGGAGTGGTGCACGAAGCGGAGGTTGAGCGCGGTGGCCCCGGCCTCGCGGAGGCGGGCCACCGCGGCGTGGGTGCCATCGGGGTCGCCGACGGGATCCACGGGGGGCTCGGGCTGGAGCAGCACGTCCGTCGGTGCCCCGGCCGCGAGCATCTCCCGGATCTGGGGGAGCCCGAGCCCGAACGGTGCCCACCCGTCACCGAGCTCGACTGCCCGTCGGAGGGAACGCTCGGTACGGCCACCGATCCAGATCGGTGGCGGTGTCTGGAGGCCCGCCGGGCGGACCAGCACGCCGCCGAAGTCGTAGTGAGTGCCGTGGTACTCCGGCTCCTCGTGTCCGAACGAGGCCCGGAGCGCGCGGATCGCGTCGTCGCCGCGCGCACCGCGGTCGGCGAACTCGGCGCCGAGGAGCTCGAACTCCTCCTGGAGCGAGCCGACGCCGACTCCGAGGATCAGCCGTCCCCCGGAGATCTCGTCGAGCGTCCCGTACCGCTTCACCAGCTCGAGCGGGTGGTGGTAGCCGAGCACGAGCACGAAGGTCGCGAAGCGGATCGTCGACGTGCGGCCCGCGAGGTAGCCGAACACCGCGAGTGGGTCCCAGTACGTTCCGCCCCGGGTCTCGGCGATCTCCACCGGCACCGCGACGTGCTCGCTGCACGTGACGTGGTGATAGCCCAGGCGCTCGGCCTCGACCACGACGCGCTCGATCTCCGCGATCCCGGCCGCTGCTTCCCACGTGGCGTGCGCCCGCGGCAGCCGCGTGACGACCGGCGTGACGATCCCCAGCTTCACCGGCTCACCCTTGCACTACCTGCATGCGTCTCTGAACCCGCTCTACGACGGTGAGGGACGCAACCAGGGGGGGTGGCTACTTGCGGGGGAGGAGGGCGCGGTCGGCGATGATGTTCTTCTGCACCTCGGTCGCACCGGCCCCGATCGACGTGTACCGCTGGAAGCTGTAGAGCCGCGTCCACGAGCCGCCGTCGATCGAGTCGGGGCCACCGCGAGCCATGAGCCCGTTCGGGCCGAGCAGGTCGACGGCGAGCTCGGCCAGGGTCTGCGCGAGGTGGCTCCACTGGAGCTTGGCGAGCGGCACCTCGGGCCAGTTCTTCTGGCCCTTGATGATCTTCGTGAGCGCGCGGTAGTTGAGCAGCTTGGTGAACTCGATGTCGGTGTAGGCCCGCGCGATGCGCTCACGGATCTCGGGGTCTTCCAGCGCGTCCGGGTTCACCGAGCGCGCGGCGGAGATCATGGCGCGCAGGTCGGCCGCCATCGTGATGGCGAGACCGGCGGTGCCCACGCGCTCGCGCCCGAGCGTGCCCATGGCCACCTGCCAGCCCTGGCCTTCGTCGCCGAGGCGGTGCGCGGCCGGGATGCGGGCATCGGTGAACCAGACCTCGTTGAACATCTCGTCACCGACGATGTCCTTGATCGGGCGGCACTCGATGCCGGGCGTCTCCATGTCGATGATGAACGCGGTGATGCCCTCGTGCTTGGCGCCGCGTTCGATCGCACCGGGGTCGGTGCGGAGGAGGAACAGGCCCCACTTCGCGAGGTGCGCGGTCGAGATCCAGATCTTCTGACCGTTCACGAGGTACTCGTCCTGACCTTCAGGAGAGGTGTCGCGCACCGCGGTGGTGCGGAGGTTCGCGAGGTCGGAGCCGGCCTGGGGCTCGCTGAAGCCCTGGCACCAGTGCTCGTCGGCCGAGAGGATGCCCGGCAACCACTGCTGCTGCTGCTCCTCGGTTCCCCAGGCGATGATCATCGGGCCGATCTGCCAGATGCCGTTCGCGTTGTAGATCCCCGGGGCGCGCACGCGCGCCATCTCCTCGGAGTAGATGACGTTCTGGACGGGTGTGGCCTCGCGGCCGTTCCACTCCTTGGGCCAGTTGATCGAAGCCCACCGGCCCTCGTTGAGTCGACGCTGCCAGTCCTTGCGGCGCTCCTGCGTGCGCGCGATCCCGGCTTCCTTCTCGGCGGCCGCGAGCGGCGTCTCACCCTTCGTGGGCGCGCTCGACGCACCGGCGTTGCGCCCGCCGGACTGCTCGTCGTCGCCGCCCCAGTCGGCGAGGAACTTGGGGAGGTGCTCCTCGAGCCAGGTGCGCAGCTCGGTGCGGAACGCCTCGTCTTCCGGTGTGTGTGCGAAGTCCATCAGTCCTCGTTCGTTCGCGGCACGACGTCGCTCACAGTCGCCGCCATTGCTTGACCTTCGCGTCGAGCTCGACGACGATCGCGTCGAGTCGTTCCAGCGCATCCTGCGCGTCGGCGAGATCGTTCGTCGTCACGATCGCGTCACGGAAGGACGAGACCTCGCGCAGCGCCTCCTCGCTCGCGGCCGCCGCCGAGTGCGCGATCGTTGCCGCATCGCCCTCTTCTTCGGCGGCGATCCGGTTGAACTCCTCGAGCGACTGCTGCATGACGAACGCCTGGGCGTCGAGCGCGGCGTTGAACTCGTCGAGCTCGCGGAACCGGTGCACGACGTTGGGCGTCTCGTGCACCGCCGCGGCTGCCGCGACGAAACGCTTCTCGACGCTCACGAAGTCGCCAGCCGGCGCACCGTCGCCTCGACCGAGGAACCACCAGAACCCGACGACCAGCGTGGCGATGACGAGGATGCCGATGACGAGCGCACGGCCTCGACCGCCCCGGTGGTGCTGCTGGCGGCGGCGCTGCGCCCGGTACCCCATCGGGGGAGGCGGACCCCGGTAGCCGAGCGGAGGGCCAGCGGGGCCGGGCCGCGGCGGGCGCCGCGCGGGCATGGGGTGCCGCGCGCGCGGTGGGGCCGCCATCGAGGAAAGCCTAGGGCTCGGGCCTCGGCGGCCGGCGTTCGCTCGCGCGGCGAATTCGGGGGCTCCGGTGAGAGGTGTCGAAGTCGGGATGCCCGCACGATAGCGAGCCGAACGACCCGTTGACTAACGTCCGTGTCAGGTTTCGCGGAGGGGTCCCGGAGGCCCGTTCGAACCGCTCGCCAGCGAGTCGTGCGAGCGAGCCGAAGGACCCGTAGGGCGGCGGCGGGTACCCCGACGCCGAGAGAGCGAGCGAGAAGAGATGGACTTCACGTTCTCCGACGATCAGGACGCGCTGCGCGCGGCGGCGAAGGCGTTCCTGGCGAACGAGGCTCCGGGCGCGTACATCCGGGCGATGGCCGACGACGAGCGCGGGATCACCGACGAGGTCTGGGCCAAGATCGTCGAGGTCGGGTGGCCGGGCCTCCTGGTGCCCGAGGAGCACGGCGGGCTGGGTCTCGGCCTGGTCGACATGGACGTCGTGATGGAGGAGATGGGCCGGCTCCCGTTCCCGGGCCCCTTCTTCTCGTCGGCGGTGTTCGCGACGCTCGCCGCGCGTCGCCTCGGTGCCGACGATCTGCTGGCGCCGCTCGCATCCGGCACGCTGCGCGGCACCGTCGCACTCGAAGAGGCGGGCCACGGCGACCCCGTCGATCGCATCCGCTCCCGCGGCCGGCGCAAGGGCGCGACGTGGATGCTCAACGGTCTCAAGCCGCTCGTGCTCGACGGCCACACCGCCGACTGGGTGATCGTCGCGGCGCGCACCGAGGATGGGCTCGGGTCGTTCCTGATCCAGGCGCCCGACGCGGCGTACGTGCCGACGCTCGATCCCACGCGCAAGGCGGCGCGGCTCGTGCTCGACGACACACCGGCGGAACCGATCGGTCCGGTTGGCGATCACACGCGGATCTGGCGGCGGGTCGTCGACGACGCCGCGGTCATGCTCGCGGGGGAGCTCGTGGGTGCGTGCGACGCGTCCGTGGAGCTCGCGGTGGAGTACGCGAAGGTCCGCGTGCAGTTCGATCGCCCGATCGCGTCGTTCCAGGCGATCCGGCACAAGGCTGTCGACATGCTCCACCGGCTCGAGCTGTCGCGCGTCGGGACCCACTACGCGGCATGGACCTCCGATGTCGACGACCCGGCACGCGAGCACGCCGCCGCGATGGCCAAGAGCTTCGTGGGTGAGGCCGCGGTGTTCGTGTCGAGCGAGGACATCCAGATCCACGGTGGCGTCGGGTTCACGTGGGACTGCGACGCGCACTTCTACTACAAGCGTGCGAAGCAGAACGACCTGATGCTCGGATACCAGGGTCAGCAGCGTCGGCGTCTCGCCGACCTCGTGCTCGACCCCGCGTGACACGGGTTCACCTGCATGGTGTCGCTCGCTGCGGGTCGGGGTACCCGCCCCGCGGCCGCTCGCTTCACGGCGCCCGACCAGTAGCGTCGAGAAGATGGTTGACAAGCGCGCGTCGATCAGCGACGCCGTCCGCGCGCACGTCCAGGCCGGCGACCTGCTCTGCATCGTCACGGGGCACACGCGCTGGACCG
The DNA here is from genome assembly GCA_040902705.1 of Acidimicrobiia bacterium. Lineage (GTDB taxonomy): Bacteria > Actinomycetota > Acidimicrobiia > IMCC26256 > PALSA-555 > DATBSK01. The sequence continues at coordinate 6,666 of JBBDWT010000150.1, forward strand.
CAGCGGCGCGTGAGCTCATCCGGCAGTGGTGGGGGCGCGACCCGGGGTTCACGCTCGCGATGCCGAGCCTGTCGAGTCTCGGCACGCTCTTCTTCCGCGGTGGTCTCGTCCGAAAGGTGATCACCGGGTACTCCGGCGACACGTTCCCCAACTTCACCCCGAACCCGATCTTCGCCGACGCATACCGATCGGGTGCCGTGGACGTCGAGCACTGGTCGTTCCTCGCGTTCGCGCAGCGCCTCGAGGCGGCGGCCCGCGGGCTCCCTGCCGTGACGACCCGGTCGATCGTCGGCTCGTCGATGGTCGAGAACGACGCGTATGCACGGGTCGACACGCCCTTCGGCGACGTCGGGCTGCTCGCACCGCTGGTTCCCGACGTGACGCTCCTGCACGCGCCCGTCGCCGATCGCGACGGGAACATCGCGATCCACCCACCCCTGCTGGAAGGGGTGTGGGGGGCGCTCGCGGCGCGACGGGGTGCGATCGTCACCGTGGATCGGGTCGTCGACGACCTCCGCCCGTGGTCGCACCTCGTGTGCATCCCTGCCCACCGGGTGCTTGCCGTCTGCCAGGCCGAGCTCGGAGCGCATCCCGGTGGCCTGTACGTGGGCGACCTTCCGGTCGACGGGTACGGCGAGGACTACGAGTTCTTCATCGAGGCGCGCGCGGCGACCCGTCGTGACGACTTCGACGACTGGATCCACCACTGGGTGCTCGACGTCGAGGACCAGGTGGACTACCTCGAGCGACTCGGCGCGGCGCGCATCGGCGCAGTCCGGTCCAAGGCCGAGCCCGAGTCGTGGACGCGCGACCAGGCCGCGCACGCGCCCGATCTCGAGGCGCCCGCGAACCGCTGGGAGCGCGCCGCCACCTGGGGCGCTCGCCATCTCGCGGATCGCGTCCTGACCCTTGATGCGCATGCCGTGCTCGCCGGGGCCGGCGTCGCGAACCTCGCGGCATGGCTCGCGGTCGCGCAGGCTCGCGAGCGCGGGAGCGACGTGCAGCTCACCGCGGAGATCGGCATGTGGGGCTACGACCCGACGCCGGCTGATCCCTTCGTGCTCAACCACCGCAACTTCCCTCGCTCCACCATGCTGAACGACGCCGACACCGTGCTCGGGGCCCTCGTCGGTGGCCCGGGCTCCAGGACGCTCGCGTGTCTTGGTGGCGCGCAGGTCGACCGCCACGGCAACGTGAACTCCACGATGATCCCGGACGGCGCGTTCCTCGTCGGGTCCGGAGGTGGCAACGATGTCGCGTCGGTGTGCACCGAGGCGATCGTCGTGGCGCTCCTCGCGCCGCAGCGGACGCCGGCCGAGTGCGGCTACGTCACGTCGCCGGGTCGTGCGGTGCGGGCGCTGGTGACCGATCTCGGGACGCTCGAGAAGCTCGAGCCCGAGGGGGAGCTCGTGCTGACCGCCGTGCCCGAGGGCCCGAAGCCCGTGGCCGAGAGGATCGCGGCGGCCCAGGCGGCGTGCGGCTGGGATCTCACGGTGGCGAGCGAGGTCGCCGAGCTGACGCCGCCGAGTGCCGAGGAGCTGGCGCGTCTGCGGTCCTGGGACCCCCGCGCCTGGTTCCTCCGAGAGCGCTGACGCCCGATCGCAACCCCCTGTTCGTCCGCGCGCCACCCGGAGCGCGCGTAGTCTGCGCCGCGGATGAGCCGGGTGGTGCTGGAGGGGGTCACGAAGAAGTTCGACGGCACCTTGGCCGTCGACGACCTCTCGCTCGACGTTGCCGACCAGGAGTTCCTCGTCCTGCTCGGACCATCGGGGTGCGGCAAGAGCACGGCGTTGCGGATGATCGCCGGGCTCGAGGACCCCACCGAGGGCGTCATCAAGATCGGGAACCACGTCGTGAACGACGTCGAGCCCAAGGACCGCGACATCGCGATGGTCTTCCAGTCGTACGCGCTCTACCCGCACATGACCGTGCGCGGGAACATCGAGTTCCCACTCAAGTCGCGACACATCGAGAAGGACGAGCGCGACAAGCTCGTCAACGAGTCCGCGACGACTCTCGGGCTGGCCGAGCTGCTCGACCGCAAGCCGGGCCAGCTGTCGGGCGGGCAACGCCAGCGGGTGGCGCTCGCACGCGCCATCGTGCGACGCCCGCAGGCGTTCCTCATGGACGAGCCGCTCTCGAACCTCGACGCGAAGCTCCGAGTGCAGACGCGCGCGGAGCTCATCGAGCTCCAGCGCCGGCTCGAGGCCACGATCGTCTACGTCACGCACGACCAGGTCGAGGCGATGACGATGGGGCACCGCATCGCCATCCTGGACGCCGGCCGCCTCCAGCAGGTCGCGCCGTCGCAGGAGGTCTACGCGAAGCCGGCCAACCTCTTCGTGGCGCAGTTCATCGGCACGCCGCCGATGAACACGATCCGCGGTCCGGTCCGGCGGGAGGGCGAAGGGCTCTCCGTGTCGATCGCGGGGGGAATCGTGCCGCTGCCCGAAGGCATCGCCCACGCCGTCGTCGCCCGAGGTGTCGACGAGGTCGTCATCGGCGTGCGTCCCGAGCACCTCGGCATCTCACCGGACGGTGTCGTGCGCGCCCGGGTGACGGTCGTCGAGTCGCTCGGCCACGAGCGCCACATCGTCTGCCGCCTCGAGGACGGCCAGATGGTGATCGTCCGCCAGCCGAGCGAAGATGTGCCGCCGAAGGAGAAAGAGGTGCTCGGGCTCGTCGCCGACCCGGCCGACCTCCATGTCTTCGACGCCGCGTCGGGCGTCCGGATCGACGCGTGACCGACACCGGCGCGGCCGAGCGGGCGCTCGACCTCGCGGTCGAGGACGACCGCACACCGGCACCGCCGAAGCGGCGCCGGCTCAAGCGCCGTTCGAAGGAGGCACTGCTCGCGTACGCGCTCCTGCTCCCGGCGTTCGTCGTGTTCACGATCTTCGTGTTCTACCCGTTCGCACGGAACTTCGAGTACGCGCTGTACAAGACGCCGCCGTTCCCCGGACTCCCGAAGACGTACGTCGGGTTCGACCAGATTCGCGATGTCGTCACCTCGGAAGACTTCCTCAACAGCGTCTGGACGACCATCCTGTTCCTCCTCTACACGGTGCCGATCGGCGTGTTCCTCGGTCTCGCGCTCGCGGTGCTGGCGCACCAGAAGCTGAAGGGGATCAACGCCTACCGAACGATCTTCTCGTCGACGGTCGCGACGTCCGTGGCGGCCGCGTCGGTGATCTTCTTCACGCTGCTCAACCCGCAAGTGGGCCTCTTCACCTACTGGCTCGGTCGCGAGGGCGAGATCTCCGTGCTCCGAGACCCGGCGACGGCGCTCGTCGCGGTGTCCGTGACGACGGTCTGGCAGAACCTGGGGCTGTCCTTCATCGTCATGAGCGCGGGGCTCGCCGCCATCCCCGAGGATCTGCTCGAGGCCGCACGCGTCGACGGCGCCGGACCCTGGCGGCGGTTCTGGCGCGTGACCGTCCCGATGCTGTCGCCCACGATCTTCTTCGCGACGGTCGTCGGCGGGATCCTCGCGTTCCGTGCCTTCGGACAGATCGACCTCCTGACCGAGGGTGGGCCGGTCAACAAGACGAACGTGTTGGTCTACGCGATCTACAAGGAAGTGTTCCGCAACAGCAACGATGGCGTGGCGGCGGTCTATGCGATCGCGCTGTTCCTGCTCGTCATGCTCCTGACGTTCTTCCAGATGCGATTCCTCGAGCGGCGGGTGTCGTATGCCCGGTGACACCGCGATCGCGGACCGTGTTCCCGACGACTCCGAGGTCGCTCCGGAAGAGCGAGACCGGGTCACGCCCGCCATTCGCATCGCGGTTCGGTACGCGCTCCTCACCGCCCTCGCGGCCGTCATCTTGTTCCCGCTCTACATCACGGTCGTCAACTCGCTGTTGAAGCCCGACCAGATCGCGTCGCGCCCGCCATTGCTCTTCCCGACCGATCCGCAGTGGGACACCTACTCCCGCGCCTGGGATCAGGGTCACCTCGGCCGGTACCTGCTCAACAGCTTCGTCGTCACCGGGATCATCGTCGCGGCGCAGCTCGTCACCTCGATCTTCGCGGCCTACGCGTTCGCGTTCCTCGAGTTCCCGTTCCGGCGCACGCTCTTCTTCGTGTTCCTCGCGACGCTCATGGTCCCGTTCGAGGTCGTGTTCTTCACGAACTTCAACACCGTGAGCGATCTCGGCCTGTACAACACCTACGCAGGGCTCGCGCTCCCGTTCCTCGCGACCGGCTTCGGCGCGTTCCTGATCCGCCAGGCCTTCCTGACGACTCCCGGTGATCTGCGCGACGCCGCGCAGCTCGACGGGTACGGGCATTGGCGGTTCATGTGGAGGGTGGCAGTGCCGCTGGCGCGGCCGGCGGTCGGCGCGCTCGCAGTGTTCTCGTTCCTGGCTGCCTGGGGTGAGTACCTCTGGCCGCTCATCATCACCGCCGATCCCGAGTACCGCACCGTCCAGGTGGGGCTTCGCCAGCTCAGCCGGACGAGCATCGACCAGATCAACGTGACGTTCGCCGGCATCGTGCTGGCGTCCGCGCCCTTGTTCGTCCTCCTCATCGTGTTCCAGAAGCAGCTCGTGCGCGGGCTGACGGCCGGAGCGGTGAAAGGATGACCCCGTACCCCGAAGTGGAGGCCCACGAATGACCAAGCCCCGTACCGCACGGCTCGCGGCCCTGGCCACTGCGCTGCTCGTCGCCCTGTCGGCGGCGGTCGCGGTGCCCGCCGCGGCGAGCGCGCCCGAGCGCGCCCGAGCCCAGGGGAGCGGGAAGTGCCCGGTCGGCGCGGCCAAGAAGGCCTCGGGGAAGCCGGTCGAGATCACCTTCTGGCACGCGATGACGCGCGAGAACGAGGCGACGCTCCAGCAGCTCACCGACGAGTTCAACTCGTCGCAGCGCGACGTGAAGGTCACGCTGGTGGCGCAGGGCAGCTACATCGATCTCTTCAACAAGTACCGCGCCGCGCTCGGAAGCGGTGATGTCCCCGACCTCGTGCAGCTCGAGGACACTGCGCTGCAGTCGGCGATCGACAGCCAGAGCGTGCTCCCGGCCGCCGCATGCGTGAAGGCGGACAAGTACTCGCTCAAGGACTTCGTGCCTCGGACCATCGACTATTACTCGGTGAAGAAGACCCTGTACGGGATGCCCTTCCCCGTCTCGAACCCGGTCTTCCTCTACAACAAGCAGGCGTTCGAGAAGGCCGGCCTCGATCCCGACAAGCCGCCGGCCACGCTCGACGAGATCAAGGCCGACGCGCAGAAGATCGTGGATGCCGGGATCACCAAGAGCGGCTACTCGATCAAGCTCGATCCGTGGTACCTGGAGCAGTGGGAGTCGAAGGCGGGGAGGCCCTTCGTCAACAACGGGAACGGCCGCACGTCGCGGGCGACCAAGGCCATCTTCGACAACCCGACCGGCGTCGAGATCGCGACCTGGCTGAAGGACATGGTCGATTCCGGGCTCGCCATCAACACCGGTCAGCCGGAGGGCAACATCGAGAACCTGCTCGCCATCGGCAACGACAACGCGGCGATGACGATCGACAGCACGGCGGTGCTCGGCACGGTACGCACCGTGCTCGGGTCCGGGCAGTTCCCGAACGTCACCATCGGCGTCGGTCCGATGCCGGGCCCGGCCGGGAAGGGCGGGGTGCTCGTCGGCGGAGCGGCGCTCTACATCGCCAAGGACTCGGCGGCCGAGCAGCAGGATGCCGCCTGGCAGTTCATGAAGTTCCTGCTCGAGCCGGAGAACCAGGCGACGTGGTCAGTGGGCACCGGGTACATCCCGGTGCGTCGGTCGGCGACCAAGCTGCCCGCGATCGAGCAGCTGTGGGTCGAGGAGCCGGGCTTCAAGGTCGCGTACGACCAGCTCGTGACGGGGGTGGAGAACACGGCGACCGCCGGGCCGGTGATCGGCCCGTACCAGGCCGTCCGCGATGCCGTCATCGCGCAGCTCGAGTCGCTCCTCACCCAGGGCAAGGCCCCGAAGGCGGCCGTGAAGGACGCCGCCGAGAAGGGCACGGCCGCGATCGAGGAGTACAACTCCCGCGTCGGCGGGTAGCCACGCCCGGGTGCTGCCCGGGCGCACGGTGCTCAGCGGGTGAGGATGACGACGGCGGCGTTGGCGCCGCGGCCGACGGTGTGCGCGAGGCCGAGGCGCGCGCCCTCGAGCTGACGGGGGCCGGCGCGATCGCGCAGGTGGTCGGCGAGCTCGACGACCTGGCCGAGCGCCGATGCACCGAGCGGCTCACCCTTGGACAGCAGGCCGCCGCTGAGGTTCACGGGGAGCGTGCCCCCGCGGGCCGTCGTGCGGTCCTCGATCAGTCGCGCGCTGTCGCCTCGGGCGCACAGCCCGAGCTCCTCGTACGCCAGGATCTCCCGCGCCGCATCGGTGTCCTGGCACTCGACGAGGTCGAGGTCTCCGGGCGCGACCCCGGCCTCTGCGAACGCGGCGTCGGCGGCCAGCGTGCTCGGCGGGGTGATGTCGGCGTCGTCGACCCCGCTCAGCGGCGTCGCCTCGCCGAGCACAGAACCAGGGAGGTGCGATCGCAACGCGACCGCCGCCACGACCGGCGCGCCGGCGGGGCCGACATCGGCGCGTTGCAGCACGACCGCGGCCGCCCCCTCGTTGGGCGAGCACAGCATGTGGAGGTGGAGCGGTTCGCAGACCAGGCGCGAGGCGAGCACGTCCTCGGCGGTCGTCGGCGTGCGGAACATGGCGATCGGGTTGTCGATCCCGTTGGCGCGGTTCTTGACGACGACGCGCGCGAGCTGATCCTTGGTGATGCCCGACTCCCGCATGAGCCGCTGCGCACGCAGCGCGAAGTACGCGGGGGTCGCGGCGAGGCCGGCCTGCTCGCGCCACGGCTCGAAGAACGACGAACGGATGATGCCCTTCGGCATCTTCTCCATGCCGAGGACGAGCACCGTGTCGTACTGCCCGGCGCGGATCGCACCGGTGGCGAGCATGAGCGCGGCACCGCCACTCGCGCACCCCGCTTCGACGTTGACGATCGGCATGCCGGTCCTGCCCAGCGCGCCGAGGACCTTGTGGCCGGCGGCGACCCCCGAGTAGACGGTCGCGCAGAACGCGGCCTGGAAGTCGGGGTTGCCGGCATCGGCCAGCGCGTCGCGCACCGCGTGCACGCCCATCTCGGTGACCGTCACGCCGTCGAACCGGCCGAACGGGTGCATCCCCGTCCCCGCGACGACGACCCGGTCGCGCGGCGCCGAGGTCACGTCGTGACGACCGGGACGAAGGTGTACGTGCTGACGACGTCGCCGTCGTCGTCGGTCCCGAGCGGCACGACCGCGAGCTTCATCGGCACGCCGAAGTCGAGGCGAGCGGGATCGGGCTCCTCGATCCGGGTGATCACGCGCAGCCCGCCGGCGAGCTCGACCACGCCGAACCCGAACGGCAGCTCACCGAGGTAGCCCGGAGGCGGTGCCGTCACCGCGGTCCAGCCCCACAGGGTGCCGTGGTCGGCGAGCCGGACCTCTTCGATCTCGGCAGCGCCGCACGCGGGGCACGTCGTGGCGAGCGGGAACTGGAGGCGGTCACAGCCGCGGCACCGCCCACCGACGAGGTACGCGTCGCCGTTCTCGTCCTCTCCGAAGAGGTCATCGTGGACCGGCTTCATACGACGCCGTCGCTCGCGAGGTCGTCGAGCTGGGCGTCGCCGAGCCCGAGCAGCGTGCCGAGCACCTCGCGCGTGTGCTCACCGAGCCGCGGTGCACCGGTCGGGGCCACGATGGGCGTGCCGACGGTACGCGGGAACGGGGCTTGCTGGCGGTGCGGGCCGACGACCGGGTCGTCGACCGTGACGAGGTCGCCGCGTGCTGCCATGTGCGGGTCGGCGAAGATCTCGGCCGCGGTGTACGCCGTCGCCACCGGCACGTCGCAGGCGACGCAGCGCTCCTCGATCACGCCCGCGCCGAGGGAGGCGGTCCACCCGGCGACGATCCCGTTGATCTCGTCGCCGTGTGCCGCGCGGTCGGCGAGACGCGCGAACTTCGGGTCGTCGACGAGATCAGGTCGATCCATCGCCTTGCACAGACGGGCGAAGTTGGCGTCGGAGCCGGCGACGATGCACACGTACTTGCCGTCGGCGGTGGGGTAGTTGTCGAGCGGAGCCGAGTTGGCGAGACGGTTGCCCTCGCGCGAGCGCACGATCTCGAGCGTGTCGTACGCGGCGAGCGTCCACTCGAGGATTCGCAGCGCCGAGCCGTACAGCGCGGCGTCGATGACCGCGCCGCTTCCGCCGCGCGCGTCGCGTGCATAGAGCGCCGCCGTCGCTGCGTTCGCCGCGAACACGCCGGTGAGGTAGTCGGAGATCGTGACGCCGACGCGCACGGGCGGGCGGTCGGGGTACCCGGTGAGGTGGAGCAACCCGCCGTACCCGATCCCGACACGGTCGAGCCCGGGCCGAGGTGAGTACGGCCCGTCCTGGCCGAAGCTGCTGATGCGCACCGTCACGACGCGGTCGGGGAGCGCGCTCGGCGCGATGTTCCAGCGCTCGAGCGTGCCGGGGCGGAAGTTCTCGACGACGACGTCGGCGTGCTCGGCGAGCCGTCGGAAGAGGTTCTGGCCCTCGGGGCGGCGCAGGTCGAGCGTGATGCTCTTGCGCCCGCGTCCCTCGACTGCCCAGAACAGCGAGTACGGCTCGCCGTCGTCACCGGCGGCGAACGGGCCGATCTCGCGCATGAAGTCGCCGGTGCCGGGCTGCTCGATCTTGATGACCTCGGCGCCCTGCTCGCCGAGCAGCCCCGCGCAGAAGGGAGCGGCGATGCGCGTCCCGAGGTCGAGCACGCGCAAGCCGGCGAGCGGCCGCGTCATGTGGTGCTGCCGCCGGCCTGCTCGCGCTTGACCGCGTCCATGCCGCCAACCTTTCGCGCCTCGGTCGCGCCTAGCGCGGTGGCGCTGTTGCTCACCAGCTGGTGCACCATGAAGTGGTAGCGCCACGACTCACGTTGCCCCTGGAGATCGACCATGTGGTTGATCGTCTCCTTGATGGCCTCGGCGGTGATCGCGGGTACCAGCGCGACCTTGTCGGCCATCTCTCGCGCGGCCGTCGCGAGGTCGGCGCGAGGCACGACCTTGTTGACGAGGCCCAGACGCTCGGCGTCGGGTGCGTCGATCGTCTCGGCGCAGAGGAGGAACTCCTTCGCCTTGCGCGGCCCCAGCTCCCACGGTTCGATGAGCAGCTCGACGCCGACGCCCGTCATGCGGGCGACGGGATTGGAGAAGCGCGCGTCATCGGCCGCGACGATGAGGTCGCACATGGATGCGAGCATCAGCCCGGCCGCAGCGCACGCACCCTGCACCGCGGCGATGGTCGGCTTGCGGAAGTCGCGCAGGCGCACGCACTTGTCCCAGTACATGACCTGCTCGTGGCGGAGCTTGCCCTCAGGCGTGTCACGCATCCGCGCCCACTCGGTGGTGCCCTCGAGGATCTCCTTGAGGTCGTGCCCGGCGGAGAAGTGCTTCCCCGCGCCGGCGAGCACCAGCACTCGGACGTCGTCGTCCGCGTCGGCGAGGTCGAGCGCGCGGTCGAGCTCGTCGAGCATCTGGCTGCTCTGCGCGTTGGCCGCGTCGGGCCGGTTCAGCGTCAGCGTGGCGACGGGCCCGTCGACCTCGTAGCGGATCGTCTCGAACGCGCCCCCTGACATCGTCGTCAGGTTACCGCCGCGCCCGCGCGCGCTCGGCGACGCCTAGGACGCGCGCTTGGGCTCTCGCGGCATGCCGAGGACACGCTCCGAGAGGATGTTGCGCTGGATCTCGTTGGTGCCGGCCCAGATCGAGGACGCCTGGTAGTAGAGCCAGGAGCGCTGCCAGGCGCCGTCGCCGGGGTTGTCCTCGGCGCCGTGCCAGAGCGGCGCGGCCGGTCCGAGCACGGCCATCACCGTGTCGTGGAGGCGCTTGCTCATCTCGCTCCAGTAGAGCTTCAGCGCGCTCCCTTCCGGGCCGGGGGGCTCGCCGCGTGCGACCCGCGACAGCGTCCGCCAGTTGAACAGCTGGAACAGGCGCACCTCGGTGGCCGCCTGCGCGAGGCGTGGGCGCAGTCGGTCGTCCTCGAACGCGCCCGACTCGAGCGCGAGGCGCAGCAGCTCTTCTACGAGCTGCACGTGGATGACGAGCTGGCGCGGGTTGATGCCGCGCTCGTGCGTCAGCGTGGAGTTGGCGACGCGCCAGCCCTCGTCGACGGGGCCGATGCGCTGCGAGTCGGGGACCACGACCCCGTCGAAGAACACCTCGTTGAACTCGGTCTCGTCGGTGATCTGGCGCAGCGGGCGCACCTCGACGCCCGGGGCGCGCATGTCGACGGCGAGCGCGGTGATGCCCTGCTGCTTCGGTGCGTCGGGGTTCGTGCGCGCGAGGCACAGGCCCCAGTCGGCGAACTGCGCGTAGCTCGTCCACACCTTCTGCCCGTCGAGGATCCAGTCGGCGTCGACGCCGGCGCGCACCGCGCGCGTCGACACGGCGGCGAGGTCGCTGCCGGCACCCGGCTCGCTGAAGAGCTGGCACCACAGCTCATCGGCGGGGAGGATCCGCGAGAGCCAGCGGTCCTTCTGCTCCGGCGTGCCGTGGCCGAGCAGCGTGGGCCCCACGAGGTTGATGCCGATCCGCCCGACGAGCTCCGGTGCGCGTGCGCGAGCGAGCTCCTCGGTGACGATGAAGTGCTCAACGGCTCCGGCACCGCGCCCGCCGTACTCCTCGGGCCAGGGCACGCCCACCCAGCGGCCGCCGGCGAGCTTCGCCTGCCACTCGCGACCGAACGTGACCTCGTCGGCCAGGTCTTCGAACCGCGGCGGGAGGCCGACGCCGTACTCCCAGGGAAGGTGCTCGCGCAGCCAGGCGCGGACCTCGTCGCGCAGGCGCGCCTCCTCGGCAGTGGGCGCGAGATCCACGGCGGGCTCAGCCGCGGTCGGCGACCGGCACGTAGAGGCGCTCGGTGGGGCCGGTGTAGATCTGCCGAGGCCGACCGATCTTCGTGCTCGGGTCCTCGATCATCTCTTTCCAGTGGGCGAGCCAACCGGGGAGCCGACCCATCGCGAAGAGCACCGTGAACATGTTCGTCGGGAAGCCCATCGCGCGGTAGATGAGGCCCGAGTAGAAGTCGACGTTCGGGTACAGCTTGCGTTCGACGAAGTACTCGTCGGCGAGCGCGAGCTCCTCGAGCTCCTTCGCGTAGTCGAGCAGCTCGTCGCGCCGACCCATCTCGTCGATGAGCTCGTCGGCGATCCCCTTGAGGATGCGGGCCCGAGGGTCGTAGTTCTTGTAGACGCGGTGGCCGAAGCCGGAGAGCCGGAACGGGTCGTCCGGGTTCTTCGCCCTCTCGACGTACTTCCCGAGGTCGTCGCCGCCGTCGCGGATCGATTCGAGCATCTCGATGACGGCCTGGTTCGCGCCACCGTGCAGCGGACCCCAGAGCGCGTTGATGCCCGCCGCGATCGCGGCGTAGATGTTGACCTCGCTCGAACCGACGAGCCGCACCGTCGACGTGGAGCAGTTCTGCTCGTGGTCGGCGTGGAGGATCAGGAGCACCTTCAGCGCCTTGACGACCGTCGGACTGACCTCGTACGGCTCGGAGGGGAGCGAGAACATCATGGTGAGGAAGTTCTCGATGAGGTCGAGCTTGTTGTTCGGGTAGACGAACGGCTGGCCGACCGACTTCTTGTACGCGTAGGCCGCGATGGTCGGCAGCTTCGCCATCAGCCGGAGGATCGAGAGCTCGGCCTCGACCGGGTCCTTCGGGTCGAGGCTGTCCTGGTAGAAGGTGGAGAGCGCCGTGATCGCCGACGACAGGGTCGCCATCGGGTGCGCGTCCTTCGGGAACCCGTCGAAGAACCGCTTCACGTCCTCGTGGACGAGCGTGTGCTTGCGGATCCCGTAGCGGAACTCGTCGAGCTGCCCGCGGTTCGGCAGGTTGCCGTAGATCAGCAGGTACGACGTCTCGAGGAACGACGGCTGATGACCGGAGACGAGGTCTTCGATCGGGATGCCGCGGTAGCGGAGGATCCCCCGGTCGCCGTCGATGAACGTGATCGCAGACTCGCACGCGCCCGTGTTGAGGTAGCCGTAGTCGAGGGTGACGAGGCCGGTCTGCGCGCGCAGCTTGGTGATCTCGATGCCGCACTCGTCTTCGGTGCCGCGCACGACGGGGAGCATGGTCTCGTCCCCGTTGAAGCGCAGGGTCGCGGGCTGCTCGCTCAATGCTCGGCTCCTCTTCGCGGGTTCGTGTGGCAGCGTAGCGGTGGCGAAGTGCCCGCTAGCCTTCGCTCGCGTGAACTTCGATCTCTCCGATGATCAGGTCGCACTCCGCGACGGAGCGCGCGACATGCTCGACGGCCTCGCGTCGCCCGACCGGGTGCGGCCGGTCGTGGAGGCCGGAGGCGGGGTCGACGGCGCCCTCTGGGCCGCCATGGTCGAACAGGGATGGCCCGCCGTCGCACTCCCCGAGGAGGCGGGCGGCCTCGGGCTCGGGCCTGTCGAGGTCACGGTGCTGCTCGAGGAGATCGGGCGCCACGCCGCGCCGGCGCCGTTCGCGTCGACGGTGCTCGCCGTCGCCGCGCTCGCAT
>JBBDWT010000151.1:0-2750 GCA_040902705.1 Acidimicrobiia bacterium
CCCGAGCTCAAGCACAACGAGACCGTCGGGCTCACCCTCTTGCACGTCCGCTTCGCCGAGCATCTCGCTGCCGATGCGATGCGTGCCGTGCTCCAGGGCTACCAGGGGCGCTACGGGGCCCTGAAGGACGCAGTCACGGAGACCGAGACGTCGTTCGACGAAGGCGTGCTCGGCACGCTGGCGGTCGTCGACCTGCTCACCGAGCCCGTGTACGTGCTGGCTGAGCGGTGGCGGACCTCATAGTCGGCCTCGGCTCGGATCTCGTCGAGGTCGCACGCTTCCGCCTGGCGATGGAGCGACGGGCGAAGCTGCCCGAGCGCCTCTTCAGCGACGCAGAGCGCGAGTACGCGTTCCGTCAGCGGGATCCCGTCAAGAGCCTCGCGGCGCGCTTCGGTGCCAAGGAGGCTGTCATGAAGGCGATGGGCGTCGGACTCTGGAAGTTCAAGCTTCGTGACGTCGAGGTCGTGCGCGCGAAGAGCGGTGCTCCCTCGGTCGCCCTGCACGGACGCGCGGCGGAGATGGCCGCCGAGCGGGGCGTCGTCGCGTGGCACCTGTCGCTGACCCACACGGAGACCACCGCGCTCGCGGTCGCGATCGCGCTGGGCGACGGTGCCGCCACCGAGAGTGCGTCGTGAAGCCGATCCTCACGCCGGCCGAGATGGGTCAGGCCGATCGCCGCACGATCGAGGCGGGCACCCCGCAGGCGACGCTGATGGACCGCGCCGGTCGGGCGGTCGCGTGGGAGGTGCGGCGGCTCCTCGGCGGCGGCACCTATGGCGCGCGCGCCGTCGTCGCGTGCGGCAAGGGCAACAACGGGGGCGACGGTCTGATCGCGGCGCGGATCCTCGAAGGCTGGGGGGTGCGCGTCGATGTGCTCGCGCTGGCCGACGGTCCCACCTCTGACGCCGTCGAGCGCGCGTTCGGTCGCGCCGACATCGCGGTCGACGCGATGTACGGCACGGGGTTCGGGGGCGCGCTCGAGGGCGTGGCGGCACTCGTGGCTCGGCGCTCGGCGACGGTGCCGACCGTCGCGGTGGATATCCCCTCGGGGGTCGACGGCTCGACGGGTCGGATCCAGGGCGATGCGGTGTACGCCACGTCGACCGTGTCGTTCGCGGCGCTCAAGCCCGGACTCTGCTTCGAGCCCGGCCGGAGCCACTCCGGGGCGGTCCGGGTGGCCGACATCGGCATCGACATCGGTCGGGATGCGCAGACGCGGCTCGGGCTCATCGAGGCCGCCGACGTACGACCGTGGCTCACGCCGCGCGCACCCGACGCGAACAAGTGGTCGTCGGGGTTGCTCGTCATCGGTGGGTCGGGCGGAATGACCGGCGCACCGATGTTCGTGAGTCACGCCGCGACGCGTGTCGGCGCCGGGATCGTCTGGTGCGGCGTGCCCGGGCAGGAGGTCGCGGCACGCGCCGGCGGGACCGAGGTGGTCGTGCGCGCCTTGCCCGCCACGGACGGCGGGGAGCTGTCGGCGATTCCCGTCGACCTCGTCGACGCGCTCGGCCGCTTCCGTGCCGTCGCGGTCGGCCCCGGGCTCGGTACGGCAGGCCCGACACGATCCGCGGTGCGCGACCTCGTGATGCGCGTGACGGCACCGCTGGTGCTCGACGCCGACGGGCTCAACGCGTTCGCCGGCGACGCGGCGGCGCTTGCAGCACGGCCGGGACCGACCATCGTCACGCCCCACGAAGGCGAGTACGAGCGCCTCGTCGGCGCGCCGGTCGGCGAGGACCGTGTCGACGCCGCGCGCCGGTTGGCGGCGACCTCGGGTGCGGTCGTGCTCCTCAAGGGCCCAGGGACGGTCGTGGCCGATCCCGGCGGGCGCGCCGTCGTCGAGCCCGTGGGAGGCGCTGCGCTGGCGACGGCGGGCACTGGTGACGTGCTCACGGGAGTCATCGCCGGCCTCCTCGCCCGAGGGCTCGAGCCCTTCGCGGCCGCCGCCGCCGGGGCGTTCCTGCATGGACGGGCGGCCGACCGCGCCGGGCATACTGGACTGGTCGCGGGCGACCTCGTCGCCGCGCTGCCGGGCACCCTCGCCGACCTCACATCCGAGAGAGAGCACTGATGCCGAGCTCCACCCCCGTCCGCGAGGTGATGACCACCGACGTGGTCACCCTGGCGCCCGACCAGACGTTCGAAGTCGCCGCCGACACGCTCGCGGACCGAAAGATCGGCGCGGCGCCAGTGATCGATGGCGACGGGAAGGTCGTCGGGCTGCTCCGTGACGAAGACCTCATCGTGTCCGAGGCGAACCTGCACGCGCCGACGTGGTTCAACTTCCTGGGCGCGGAGTTCCCACTGCCGGGCGAGAACAAGCGGTTCGAGTCCGAGCTCAAGCGCATGACGGCCGCGTCGGTCTCCGAGCTCATGGTGACGGAGTTCCCGACGGCCTCGCCGGACGACACGCTCGGCGTCGTCGCCGCGAAGATGCACGACGCCGACGTGACCCACATGCCCGTGGTCGACGCCGACGGGAAGCTCGTCGGCATCATCGCCCGCGGCGACCTGGTCCGCCGGGTGGCCGCCGAGACGTGACCGAGCTGCCGGGCCTCCGACCCGCGTGGGCCGAGGTCGACCTCGACGCGGTCCGGGCGAACACCCGCGCGCTCGCAGAGATCGCGCACCCGGCCGCGCTGCTGGCCGTGGTCAAGGCCGACGGCTACGGCCATGGCGCCGCCCAGGTCGCACGCGCCGCGCTCGACGCGGGTGCAGCGTGGCTCGGGGTCGCGCTCGTCGAGGAA
>JBBDWT010000152.1:0-2746 GCA_040902705.1 Acidimicrobiia bacterium
CATCCTTGGGGTCCCGGTACACCTGGCCGGTGACGAGCACCGCCTTGGCCAGGTTCCCGATCCGCAACCGCACTTGCTCTGCTGGCATCGCGGGATCGTACGGCGGGGGTGTGACAGCCAAGAGGGGGTGGAGCGGGCCGGGTCGAGCCGCTGCCGGTCGTCCACGGCACGACGCGGCCGGGGATCGATCTCGACGACTCGGCCGGCTCGCTTGGAGCGCATGGAGCGCGGGCTCCACCTGCCGACGCCGGACGATCCGGATCCTTGGGTCGAGGAGGCCGCCGGCCGTACGTTCCGGGAGATGGACGCGTGGTAGCGCGCGGGTGAGGTCTGGCGGGTGCTTCGCCGTGCACAGTGCACGGCGCTCCATTGCGGCTCTTCCCAACAAAGTGGGCTGTTGGACGAGGGCGGCGGTCTCCGGGCTTCACCGTGCGTCACGCACGGCGCTTCATTGCGCGAGGGTGATCGTGGCGCTCGCGAGGGGGACCAGCTCGATCGGCATGGCGCCGATCCTGTCACGCCGCGATCGGCCGAGCCGCCTTCGTGAAGGGATACGCGAGGTGCCGGACGTAGCCGGTGGCGGGGACCGGATCGGGGACACCGAAGTCGGTCGCGTGCTCGTGCTTCGGGAGGTACGCGGTGCCGAAGACCCGATCGATGATCGGGAGACCGAAGTTCTTGTCGCGCGCCTCCACGGCGCTCGAGTGGTGCCAGTGGTGCCACTCCGGCGTGTTGATCACCCAGCGGACGCCGGGGAACCGCAGCCGCGTGTTCGAGTGCTGGAAGAGTGCGAGGGCGGTGACGAGCACGGCGACGCCGCCGAACGCGCCGCCGTCGTATCCGAGCACCACGAGCGGCGTGAGGAAGCACGCTTGCGTGAACGCGGTGTCGAGGGGGTGCAGCCGGCCGGATGCGAGCCAGTCCATCTGCTCGATGCTGTGGTGCACCGCGTGGAAGCGCCACAGGAACGGCACCGAGTGCGTCAGCCGGTGACCCCAGTAGCTCCCGAGCAGCACGACCAGCGCGGCGAGCGCGATTGACGCCTCGGTGGGGAGCATGCCCTCGAGGTCGAAGCGGCGCAGCCAGATCAGCGGGAGCGCGGCGATCACGGCGAGCACGATGCTCGCGACGGTCGACACGGTGTTGTTCACGACGATGTGCGTGACGTCGGTGACGAACCCGCGGCGGAACACCTTCTGGGGCCGGAGCGCGAACGCCTTCTCGAACGGGACGAAGACGCAGAAGAGCAGCACGATCCCGACCACCCCGGGACCACGGAGCACGAGCCCGCCGAGGAGTGCGGCGGCACCGAGGATCCCCACGACGACGACGGGGCCGCGTCGGGAGCGTTGCTCGCTCATCCCGCCCAGTCTTGCGCGCCGGGAGCGCCCGCCGGACCGGCGCTTGCTCCCGAGCCCGGACCAGCTCGGTCGGCATCACCGAGAGATCCCTGCATCTCTTCGCTCGGGCCTTGACACCGATCGAACATATGTTCTAGAGTAGCGAGACGCTTCGCGGACGGGCGTGATCGTCCTGCCAACCACCTCCTCGATCAGCCGGGGCTCTCGGCACCGAGATCGGTTCACTTCGGAAGGTAGGCAGGTCGTGTTCGAGCTGCTCCGCAGCACACTCGCCACCCTGGAAGCAGTGGTGGGCGAGCTCGAGCCCGGAACGGTCGACGCGTCGGGCGCGGTCACGCTCGTCGACGTGTTCGCGCGGATCGAGAAGCTGGGCGCGGCGGGCAAGGCGCTGGCGGTGCTCCGAGTCGACGAGACCGGCGCCTACCGCCGTGACGGGCACAAGAGCACGGCCGACTGGCTCGCGGCGCGTACCGGCACCACGTCCGGCGCCGCGTTCGGGGTCGTCGCGACTGTGCAGTCGTTGCGGGAGCTGCCGGCGACGAACGCGGCGTTCCGCGCGGGCGAGCTCTCCGAGACCCAGGCCCGCGTGATCACCTCCACTGCGCGGCGCGCCCCCGAACGCGAAGGTGAGCTGGTCGCAACCGCGAGGAAGACGACGGTCAAGGGCCTGCGCGACACGTGCGCGCGGGTGAGCGCGGCCGCGGAGCCCGACGACGCCGCGTGGGCGCGTCGTCTGCACGAGTCGCGGTATCACCGCAAGTGGACGGCCACCGACGGTGCCGCGTGTGGGCAGTATCGCCTCACCCCCGAAGCCGCGGCGCGGTTCTGGGCCGCGCTCGGCGACCATCAGGACCGGATCTTCCGGAGCGCTCGCAAGGAGGGTCGACGCGAGCCGGCCGATGCATACGCCGCGGATGCGCTCGTCGCCCTCGCCACCGACGGGCCGTGCAAGCCGATCGAGACGCGCCTCCTCGCCGACGCCACCGCGATCGAACGCGGCCACGTCGAAGCGGGGGAGCGCTGCGAGCTCGTCGGCGTCGGCCCGGTCTCGGTGACCGCCGCTCGCGCGCTCCTCACCGACTCGCGGGTCGTGACCATGCTCACCGACGGCCCCGACATCACCGCGGTGTCGTCGCCGAACCGGACGATCCCCGCCGCACTTCGCCGCTACCTCGAGACCGCCTATCCGACGTGTGGAGTCGAGGGCTGCGACGCCGAGTGGAATCTCAAGATCGACCACGTCGTCCCCTACGACGACGTCCGCGAGACCACCCAGGACAACACCTGGCGCATCTGCGGCCACCATCACGACCTCAAGACCTACTTCGGCTGGACCGTCACCGGGGGTCCGGGCACCTGGAACCTCGTGCCCCCCGACGGCTGGA
>JBBDWT010000153.1:0-18958 GCA_040902705.1 Acidimicrobiia bacterium
TCAAGGTGAACTCGACGCCGCAGCTGCGCACCGTGCTGTTCGACAAGCTCGGCCTCGCGCCGCAGAAGAAGACCAAGACCGGCTTCTCCACCGACGCCGCGTCGTTGGAGAAGCTGCGCGACCAGCACCCGATCGTCGACCTGCTGCTGCGCTACCGCGAGGTGGAGAAGCTGCGCTCGACCTACGGCGAGGGCCTCATCAGCGAGGTCGCCGCCGACGGGCGCATCCACGCCACGTTCAACCAGACCGTGGCCCGCACCGGCCGCCTGTCGTCGGACAAGCCGAACCTGCACAACATCCCGGTGCGCACCGAGGAGGGGCGGCGGTTCCGGCGGGCCTTCATCCCGGCCGACGGCTTCGAGCTGCTCGTGGCCGACTACAACCAGATCGAGCTGCGCGTCATCGCCCACCTGGCGGAGGACCCCGGCCTCGTCGAGGCGTTCCGCACCGGGCAGGACATCCACACGATCACCGCGGCGCGGGTGTTCGGTGACGCGCCCGACGCCGTCACGCCCGCCCACCGGGCGAAGGCGAAGATGGTGTCGTACGGCCTCGCGTACGGCATGGAGTCCTACGGCCTCGCGCAACGGCTGTCGATCCCGGTGCCCGAGGCCCAGGAGATCCTCGACGCCTACTTCGTCGCGTTCCCGAACGTGAAGGCGTACATGGAGCGCACCGTGCACGAGGCCCGCCAGACCGGCTACACCGAGACGCTGTTCGGGCGGCGCCGGCCCATCCCCGAGCTGCTGTCGGGCAACTACCGGATCCGCCAGGCGGGGGAGCGCCAGGCGATGAACGCCGGCATCCAGGGCCTGGCCGCCGACATCTTCAAGGTGGCGCTGGTGAACCTCGACCGGGCCCTCGAAGCCCCGGGGATCCGGAGCCGGCTGATCCTGCAGGTCCACGACGAGGTCATCCTCGAGGTGCCGCCCGAGGAGAAGGACGCCATGGCCGACCTGGTGCGCACGGTGATGGCCGATGCCGCCGACCTCTCCGTGCCCCTCGAGGTCAACCTGGCCTTCGGGGCGTCGTGGGAAGCGGCGAAGTAACCGGTTCTTCACGAAAGGGTCGGAGAAACCCTGTACCCTCCGTATTGACCCCCGCACGTTCCGTATTGCTCAAGTCGGGCAGTTGTCCTATCGTTGTTGCGGGCGGACCCCTGCGACCAGTGACGTCGCGGGAGATCGGCTTGCACATGGATCTCAAGGACCGCACCACCCATCCGACGCCCGTCACCCCGCAGCCCGTCGCGCCCACGACCGAGTACGTGCAGGTCAGGACGGCGAGGCGCAAGCGCCGCCGCATGCTGGGCTGGGCCATGTTCGGC
Source organism: Acidimicrobiia bacterium (assembly GCA_040902705.1). Taxonomy (GTDB): domain Bacteria; phylum Actinomycetota; class Acidimicrobiia; order IMCC26256; family PALSA-555; genus DATBSK01. The sequence goes on from JBBDWT010000153.1 coordinate 1,328, forward strand.
CTCGCCGGCGTCGCCATCGGTGCCGTCTGGGCCGCCGGCTTCGCCACGTCACAGTCCACGTCCGACAACGCGGCGAGCACGGCACCGTTCATCGCGGCCACACCAAATCCGCAGCTCGAGTCCAAGTTCGCTGATGTCGTGTCGGCCGAGACGCCCCTCGCCCTGAGCTTCACGGGCACGTGGGGCAATGTGCCGTTCACGACGATCTTCGAGGTCGACTTCGCCGCCAACGCCGAGACGATGACCGGCACGTACTTCGCAGAGGTCCTGCTCACCGACCCGTTGCCCAGCGGCTACACCACGCTGCAGCTCGAGTTCGTGATCGACAACCAGGACTGCGACGCAGTCAACGTGGCTGGCTCGTGGACGCAGGACGCCATCTCGATCATGCCGGTCGAGACCCAGGACGCCCGCGCCGTGTTCACCGGACTCGCCGGTGGATCGAAGCACTGCATCGGGGTCAGGGAGGACACCAAGGCCGACGACCCGTTGGCGCACTACATCCGCCGACCGGCCAACGGCGTCGTCACGCCGCCGAACCTCTTCCTCAACGTGAGCCAGTCGGCGTAGCCGGCCTCCTCAACTCAAGCGGATCGGCTGGTGGCCGGTCTGATGGGTGCCCCCCAAGCACGGTCGAGAGAAGGAACCATGAAGTCCCTGCTGAAGGTCCTGGGCCAGTCCAAGCGGCTCACGTCGATTGCCGCCTTTGGCGCCGCCGGCATGCTCCTCACCGCGACGTGGGCGGCAGGCGTGGCAAGCAGCCCGGCCGCCAACACGACTGCGGCGAACAGCTCGCCGGTGGTGGCTGGCGCGCCCGCCGGCGCCGACGATCGGTTTGCCGACGCGATCGCGATCGGCGAGGACACCGGCCTCACCATCGACTTCGACGGCCTTTGGGGCGTCCTGCCCGAGGACACCTTCGCCGGTGACGACCCCTCGGCGGACTACGAGCTGTTCGACGTCGATCTCGCCGGGCTCGACGACGGCACCTACTTCGTCGAGGTCGGCCTGCTGCCGACGACGCCTGCGTCTCCGGACGGGTTCATCGCACTGCAGATCAACTGGGTGATCGCGCCTGCGGCCTGCGTCGACGCGACGACCACCGACAGCCTCGCGACGCGTGCCGGCACAGCGGCCAACGTCAAGACCCTCTACGCCGACAACCTCGACAACAGCGTCGTGTTCCCGAACCTCGAGGAGAACACACAGCACTGCATCGGCGTGCTGTCGTCCGGCACCGCGACGGACACGGCGGGCACCTTCATCCGTCGCGCCGAGTCCGGCGTGACCTTCGACGGCGAGCTGCCGTCGTTCGTGGCCATCGTGAACCAGCACACCTAGGCAGAAGCTGAGCGCGAGCCCGCATGACCCCCCGCATGCAACGACGGTCGGAGTCAACCGACGACGAACAGTCGGTGGGCTCGATCGCGTGGCGGGTGCTCATGCTCGTCGGGCTCTTGGGGATCGTCGTCGCGATGATGTACCTGCGCACGTTCCCGCCGACCGCGACGGTCATGTCGGGCTCCATGGAGCCGAAGATCGCGGTCGGCGACATCGTGGTGTTCAAGGCAACAGGAGGCGCGACGCCCTCGGTCGGCGACATCGTCGAGGTCGAGGTGCCGCGCGAGTACCGGGAGAAGTTCCAGTACCCGAGCGTGGTGATCCACCGCGTGATCGCCGTCAACGACGACGGGACGCTGGAGACGAAGGGCGACAACCTGCAATCGCCCGATCCGTTCGACGTTCAGATCAGCTCCGTCGACCGCAAGGTCGTCGCGACGATCCCGATGGCCGGACGCATGCTCGGGTTCCTGTTCAGCCCCTTCGGCCTCCTCTGGCTCGCGATCGGGCTCCTGATCTTCGTCGTCTTGCCGTTCTACGACGTGCAGAAGGAGCGGGCCGAGCTCCACCACATCGAGGTCGCGGCGATCAGTGACCTCCACGCCAAGGTCGACCGTGCGACGGCGTGGAGCTCTGGGCAAGATGGGAGGATCATCCCCTTTGCGGAGCCTCCACCTCACCAGACCGATTCAACCGGTTCAACCGGTTCCACCGAGATCGACCTGCGGGCCGCCCACCCGTTCGACTGGGCGCCCGTCGTGCGCGACGCCGTTCCGGCGACGCCCCTCATCGCTCCGGATCCCGAGGTCAGGGAGACGCTCGGCGAGCTGGTGTCGGCGGTGGGCGAGTACGGCGAGCACCTGCGCTCCCACACCGCGATCCTCCAGTCGATGAGCGCCGCCTCCCAGGACCTGGCCAAGGTCGTGGCCCAGTTGCAGCAGACGATGGCCGCCGGCGCCGTGCCGCAGATCGCTGCACCACCGGCTGCCGCAACACCGGTTGCCGCATCACCGGTTGCCGCCGTGCCGATCCCGCCCAGCCCCCTCGGCGCCCGGCTGCTGCTGTTCCTCCGCGAGCGCGTCGGCCACGAGTGGTCGGTGATCGATGCCGGCGAGGTCGCGGCCGCAAGCCGCTCGGACGTGACGTCGGTCCAGGTGCGCGCCGCCATGGGCGAGCTCCTCGCTCGCGGCGAGATCGAGCTGCACCCGGTGCAGCCGCCCGACCTGTTCCGCGTCCGCGTCGTCTGACCGACCCCGCCGCGTCCCACTGGTTCGAGGCGGTCGCCGAGCACGCGCGCTCGGCGTACCTCCGCTACTCGTTCACCAAGGGCACCGAGCAAGAGGTCGACTTCCTGCTCGACGCGCTCGGTCTCGAGCCGGGCATGCGGGTGCTCGACGTCGGGTGCGGGCCCGGGCGCCACGCCCACGCGCTCGCCCGCCGCAGCATCACCGTGCACGGGATCGACATCAGCCAGCCCTTCGTTGACCTCGCGATCACGGCGGGCGTGCCGGGCACCACCTTCGAGCGCATGGACGCCCGCGCCCTCACCTTCGACCGCGAGTTCGACGCCGCCATCTCGTTGTGCCAGGGGGCGTTCGGGCTCCTGGGTGGCACCGACGACGGTGAGGTGCTCGCGGGCATGGCGCGGGCCGTCGCGCCCGGCGGGCGTGTGTGCGTGAGCGCGTTCAGCGCCTACTTCCAGGTGCGCTACCTGGAGGACTTCGACACCTTCGACGCCGCGACGGGCGTCAACCACGAGGTCGCCACTGTCAAGGACCCGGCCGGCGTCGACGCCACCTTCGACCTGTGGACCACGTGCTTCACGCCCCGCGAGCTCCGACTGCTGGCCGACCGAGCCGGCCTCACTGTGCGTGACCTCTGGTCGGTCACGCCGGGGGCGTATCGTCGCGAGCCGCCGTCGGCCGACACCCCCGAGTTCCTCCTGGTTGCGGTCCGTCCGGGGTGACCTAGCATTGGGAGGTTGCGCCCCGAACCGGTGGCGCCCGATTCCCATCCACCTCCGAAAGCAGCCCCTTCCTCCATGTCCGACGACTCCACGTTCACCCCCGAAGAGACCCTCGATGAGTACGTACCGAGGCAGATCATCGGCAACGACCTCGAGATCTCCTTCGAAGATGCCATCGCCGGCACGATGGTCGAGGTCGAAGACGGCCAGATCGTCACGGGGACGGTGGTGAAGGTCGACAAGGACGAGGTCCTGCTCGACATCGGCTACAAGTCCGAGGGCGTCATCCCCTCGCGTGAGCTGAGCATCCGCAACGACGTCGACCCGAGCGAGATCGTGTCGCTGGGTGACGAGATCGAGGCGCTCGTCCTCCAGAAGGAGGACAAGGAGGGTCGGCTCGTCCTGTCCAAGAAGCGCGCGCAGTACGAGCGCGCCTGGGGCGACATCGAGCAGGTCAAGGAGGCCGACGGCGTCGTCAAGGGCCTCGTCATCGAGGTCGTCAAGGGCGGTCTCATCCTCGACATCGGCCTGCGTGGCTTCCTGCCGGCGTCGCTCGTGGAGCTGCGCCGGGTGCGCGATCTGCAGCCGTACGTCGGCCGCACGCTCGAGGCGAAGATCATCGAGCTCGACAAGAACCGCAACAACGTCGTGCTGTCGCGTCGCGGCTGGCTCGAGGAGACGCAGAAGGAGCAGCGCGAGGAGTTCCTCGCCAACCTGAAGCCGGGCGAGGTCCGCAAGGGCGTCGTGTCGAGCGTCGTGAACTTCGGTGCGTTCGTCGACCTCGGCGGGATGGACGGCCTCGTCCACGTGTCCGAGCTGAGCTGGAAGCACGTCGACCACCCGAGCTCGGTCGTGCAGGTGGGCGACGAGATCGAGGTGCAAGTGCTCGACGTCGACCTCGACAAGGAGCGCATCAGCCTCTCCCTCAAGGCGACGCAGCAGGACCCGTGGCAGGAGTTCGCCTCCAGCCACCGCGTCGGCGAGCTCGTGTACGGCCGGGTCACCAAGCTCGTGCCCTTCGGCGCCTTTGTGCAGGTGGGCGAGGGCATCGAAGGCCTCGTGCACATCTCGGAGATGTCGCAGCACCACGTCGACCTGCCCGAGCAGGTGGTCAACCCCGCCGAGGAGCTGTGGGTGAAGATCATCGACCTCGACCTGCAGCGCCGCCGGATCAGCCTGTCGATCAAGCAGGCGGCCGAGGGCGGCGAGGTGGCCGCCGAGTACCAGCAGCACTTCGGCGAGCACGCGTACGACGAGCAGGGCAACTACATCGGCTCGACCCCGGAGCACGACCCCGAGGCCGAGAAGGCGTGGGCCGAGTACTACGAGGAGCACGGCATCGAGCCGGGCAGTGACGAGGCCAACGCGGCGCACGCCGCAGCGGCGGAACCGGTGGTGGCCGCGGCGCCGGCGCCGGCAACCGAGTCGACCGAGCCGGCGGAGCCGACCGCAGAAGCGACGGAGTCGACCGAGTCGAGCGAGTCTACGGAGCCGACGGAGCCGACGGAGCCGACCTCAGAGGCCTGAGCCGGTCACCAACCGGGTTTGCCCGGCTCCGGTCGCGCCGCACGCGGCACGAACGGCTCGCCGTCCGCACCCGACACCAGGAGCGCCTGCAGGAGCGAGCGGATCGCCCGCGTCTCGCCGAGCAGCTCGATGAAGGCGGCGTCGGGCATGGACGACGACGCCGCCGGCGGCGGGGCCGCGGCGACGGCCGCCGCGGCCTGCTGCGCGGCGGCCAGCTCGGCGCGCGCCTCGGAGAGGATGCGGTCGGCCTCGACCTGCGCCTCGGCCTTGAGCTCGACGGCGGCACGCTCGGCGAGTGTGAGGGTCTGGCTCAGCGTGGACTCGACCTCGCGGTAGCGCTCGATCTCTGACTCGAGGGACCGCACGCGCTCGACCAGCTCGTGGCGTTCGTGCAGGAGCTCCTCGATGCTGTCGGCGACGCTCTCCAGGGCGCGGTCGACCGCCTCGGTGTCGTAGCCCTTGCGCACTTGGGCGAAGCGGACGTGGCGCAGCTCGGCGGGCGTGATCGACATGGCCGTCTCCGTCTCGGTCTCCATGGTGGCTGGGCTGTCGTCTCCACCGTAGGGCACCGCCTCCGGGTCGGCAGGCACGGGGACGTCGACGTCATCGTGGTGACGCCGGAACCGCGCCCGGAACGCGCCGGCGAAGCCGAAGAAGCAGACGGCGGCGAGGAGCAGCTGCCCCGCCGTCGTGCGGAACAGCACGAGGACGTACCCGAGCACTGGCACGCGCTCGGCGTACTCGCCGATCAGGTCGGCGTCGGTGGCGACGAAGTCGCCGTCGGACGGGCGGTTGTCGGCGTGCAGCAGGTACTCGAACGTCGAGCCCTTCTGGTCGCGCTCGACCACCCGGCGGATCGTGATGTCGCCGTCGCCGTCCCTGAGCGCGACGATCTCGCCCACCTCGACGTCGCCGGGCCGGGCCTCGTGCAGGAGGACGAGGTCGCCGGGCCGGACGTCAGGCTCCATCGCTGTGGACGTGGTCGTCACCACCGGCGGGTCGACGCCCCGCACGACGCGCAGGCCGAGCCATCCGACCGCGCCGAGCACCAGCACGATCGGGACTCCGTACAGCGCCAGCGCGCTCGCCACTCGGCGTATCACGCGCACGGCGACAGGCTACGTAGAGTCCGGGCCGGTGAAGCTGATCGGGCTGACGGGCGGCATCGGGGCCGGGAAGTCCACCGTGTCGGCCCGCCTCCGGGACCGGGGCGCGGTGGTCGTCGATGCCGACGCAATCACCAAAGAGCTGCAGCAGCCGGGCACGGAGGTGTTCGCGGCGATGGTGGCGCGGTGGGGCGACCGGATCCTCGCCGCCGACGGCACGCTCGACCGCCAAGCGGTGGCCGGCATCGTGTTCAACGACCCCGAGGAGCTCCAGGCGCTGAACGCCATCGTGCACCCCGCGGTCGGCGTGGAGATCTTCCGCCGCATCGAGGAGCAGACGGCGACCGACAACGTCGTCGTGCTCGACATCCCGCTGCTGGTCGAGGGCGGCCGGTACAAGGTGGGCGGTGTGCTCGTCGTCGACACACCGGTCGAGGTGGCCGTGCGGCGGCTGGTGGAGCTGCGGGGGATGGACGAGGCCGACGCCCGGGCTCGCATCGCCAACCAGGTGTCGCGCGAGGAGCGGGTGGCCAAGGCCGACATGGTCGTCGACAACGGCGGGACCCAGTCAGACCTCGACGAGCAGATGGACGACGTGTGGGCCTGGATCCGGTCGCGGCCCGACTGGGCGTCCCCGGAGTCCCTCTCCTCCGGCGGCAGGCCTCCTGATGTCACGCCCGGTTCGTAACCTTGACCCGTGCCCCCGTTCAAGGTCGTCTCCGACTTCGCCCCGGCCGGCGACCAGCCCAAGGCGATCGCGCAGCTGAGCGAGGGGATCAGGCAGGGACACCGGTGGCAGACGCTCCTGGGCATCACCGGCTCGGGCAAGTCGGCCACGATGGCGTGGACCATCCAGGAGGTCCAGAAGCCGACGCTGGTCATCGCGCCGAACAAGTCGCTCGCCGCCCAGCTGGCCAACGAGTTCCGCGAGTTCTTCCCGGAGAACCGGGTGGAGTACTTCGTCAGCTACTACGACTACTACCAGCCCGAGGCGTACATCCCCTCGAGTGACACCTACATCGAGAAGGACTCGTCGGTGAACGACGAGATCGACCGGCTGCGGCACTCGGCCACGTCGGCCCTGCTCGGTCGCAAGGACGTCATCGTCGTGGCGTCGGTGTCGTGCATCTACGGCCTCGGGTCGCCCGAGGAGTACGAGAAGCAGCTGCTCCGGCTGAAGGCAGGGTCACGGCACGACCAGCGCTACATCCTGAGCAAGCTCGTCGACATGCGCTACGAGCGCAACGACATGAACCTCGTGCGCGGCAAGTTCCGGGTGCGGGGCGACACCATCGAGGTGCACCCGGCGTACGAGGAGCACGCGGTGCGCATCGAGCTGTTCGGCGACGACGTGGAGAAGATCACCGCCTTCGACTCGCTCACCGGTGAGCGCCTCGAGGAGATCGACGACTTCACGCTGTTCCCGGCGACGCACTACGTCACCGGTGACGAGCGCATGAAGGCGGCCATCGTCCGCATCGAGGCCGAGCTCCAGGAGCAGCTGGCGAGGTTCGAGAAGGAGGGGAAGCTGCTCGAGGCGCAGCGCCTGCGGATGCGCACGCAGTACGACCTCGAGATGATGCAGGAGATGGGCTTCTGCAACGGCATCGAGAACTACTCGGCCCCGCTCGACGGGCGCGCCGCGGGCGTGGCGCCGTACACGCTCATCGACTACTTCCCGAAGGACTGGCTGCTCATCATCGACGAGAGCCACGTCACGATCCCCCAGCTCCACGGCCAGTACATGGGCGACAGGTCGCGCAAGGACACGCTGATCGAGCACGGGTTCCGGCTGCCGTCGGCGGCCGACAACCGCCCGCTGCGGTTCGAGGAGCTCTACGACAAGGTCAACCAGGTCGTGATGCTCTCGGCCACACCGAGCAAATGGGAGATCGAGCACAGCCAGCAGGTCGTCGAGCAGATCGTGCGCCCGACGGGACTGATCGATCCCGAGGTGGTGGTGAAGCCGACCAAGGGGCAGATCGACGACCTGATCGAGGAGATCAACAAGCGGACCGAGAACGGCGACCGCGTCCTCGTCACCACGCTGACGAAGAAGATGGCGGAGGACCTGACCGACTACCTGCTCGAGCAGGGGTTGCGGGTGCGGTACCTCCACTCGAACATCGACACCATCCAGCGCATCGAGATCCTTCGTGATCTCCGGCTCGGCGAGTTCGACGTGCTCGTCGGCATCAACCTCCTGCGGGAGGGCCTCGACCTGCCCGAGGTGTCGCTGGTCGCCATCCTCGACGCCGACAAGGAGGGCTTCCTCCGGTCGGAGACGTCGCTCATGCAGACCACCGGCCGCGCCGCGCGCAACGTGAACGGTCAGGTGATCATGTACGCCGACAAGGTCACCGACTCCATGCAGCGGGCGATCTCCGAGACCCTGCGGCGACGCAAGCTGCAGGAGGAGTACAACACCGAGCACGGGATCAACCCGGAGACGATCCGCAAGGCCGTCACCGACATCCTCGCCCACCTCCGTCCCGCAGAGGACAAGGCGCCGGTGGCGTTCCAGAACGGCCGGTCGCGCAAGCACGACCGGCAGCGCACCGACCTGCACGACCTGCCCGCGGTCGAGCTCGAGCGGCTCATCCGCACGCTGGAGGACGAGATGCACGATGCGTCGGCCGACCTCCGCTTCGAGTACGCCGCGAGGCTGCGAGACGAGATCAAGGATCTGAAGCGCGAACTGCGAGAAGCGGTCGGCTTCGCCAACTGACCCCGATCTCGACGCAACCAGGCCGGTAGAACAGGCACCAATGCGTCGAGATCCAGTCATCGTGGTCCACGGCGGGGCCGGGCGGGTGCCGGAGCCCGAGCGGGCGGCCCGGCGGCAGGCGGGGATCGATGCCGCGCTGGCGGCCGGGATGGGTGTGCTGCGCGACGGTGGTTCGGCGCTCGACGCCGTGTGCGCGGCGGTGGTCGTGCTGGAGGACGACCCGTCGTTCAACGCCGGCCGGGGCGGTGTGGCGACGTCGGCCGGCACCCACGAGCTCGACGCCGCGGTGATGGACGGCGCCGAGCGCCGCGCCGGTGCGGTGGCGGCGATCACGCGGGCGAAGAACCCGGTGCTGGCGGCGCGCGCCGTGCTGGACGACGGGCGCCACGTCCTGTTCGCGGGCGAGGTCCCGTTCGCGGTCGAGCCTGCCCCGCCCGGCTGGTTCGACGTCACCAGCGACCCGGGCTCGTCGGGCACGGTGGGTGCCGTCGCCCTCGACGTCGACGGGCACCTGGCGGCGGCGACGTCGACCGGCGGGCGCTCGGGGCAGCTCCCGGGTCGGGTGGGGGACACGCCACTGATCGGCGCCGGCACGTGGGCCGACGACACGGCGTGCGCCGTGTCGGGTACCGGCGCGGGCGAGCTGTTCGTCCGGGCCGCGTTCGCCCACACCGTGCACATGCTCGTGGCCAGTGGCATGCCGATCGGGCGGGCATGCGAAGCGGTGCTCGATGACGTGGGCGTTCTCGGCGGCCGGGGCGGCTGCATCGCCGTCGACCGCGACGGGAACGTCGCGGCGCCGTTCACCACCGACGCGATGGCCTGGGGCGTCCTTCGTCACGGCTGACGGGTACCACCGGACGATGGCGGCTGATCTCGCTCGGGCCGTGGCCCTGAAGTCCCCACCGAACGCACGTTTGGCTCCTACACTCGGCCCCGTGGCCGACAAGCTCGTCGTTCGCGGAGCCCGCGAGCACAACCTCCGTGACGTCTCGATCGAGCTCCCGCGCGACCGGCTGATCGTCCTCACCGGGCTGTCCGGGTCGGGCAAGTCGTCGCTGGCGTTCGACACGATCTACGCCGAGGGCCAGCGTCGCTACGTCGAATCGCTGTCGTCCTACGCCCGCCAGTTCCTGGGCCAGATGGACAAGCCGGACGTCGACTTCATCGAAGGCCTGTCGCCGGCGATCTCGATCGACCAGAAGACGGCGTCGCGCAACCCGCGCTCGACGGTCGGCACCATCACCGAGGTCTGGGACTACCTCCGCCTGCTCTACGCCCGCATCGGCGTGCCCCACTGCCCGAACTGCGGGAGCGTCGTCACCCGCCAGACGCCGCAACAGATCGTCGACCGCGTGCTCGAGCTGCCGGAGGGCACCCGCTTCCAGGTGCTGGCGCCCGTGGTGCGCGGCCGGAAGGGCGAGTACGACAACCTCCTGCAGGACCTCGCGCAGCAGGGCTTCGCCCGCGCCCGCATCGACGGCGAGATGATCGAGCTCGCTGACCTCAAGGACACGAAGCTCGAGCGCTACGAGAACCACACGATCGAGGTGATCATCGACCGCCTCGTGAGCCGGCCCGGCATCGAGCGCCGCCTCACCGACTCGCTGGAGACCGCGCTCCGGCTGGCCGACGGCGTGGCCGAGGTGCAGCTGGTCCCGAAGGAGGGCGACCGCGCCGGCGACAGCGAAGACGCCCCGGAGGTGCTCACGTTCTCCCAGCACCTCGCGTGCCCGAACGACGGCTGGTCGATGGAGGAGCTGGCGCCGCGCAACTTCTCGTTCAACTCGCCGTACGGCGCGTGCGTCCACTGCGACGGCCTCGGCACCAAGTTCGAGGTCGACCCCGAGCTGGTGATCCCGAACCCCGACCTGTCGGTCGAGGAGGGGGCGATCGGCCCGCTGTCGGCGAGTCGCACGCAGTACTTCGAGCGCATCCTCGCCGCCGTCGCCGCCGAGGTCGGCGCCAAGACGACGACGCCGTGGTCGAAGCTCAAGGCCAACCAGAAGAAGGCCTTCCTGTACGGCCTCGGCACCAAGAAGGTCCAGGTCTCCTACAAGAACCGGTACGGCCGGGGCCGCTCCTACGCCACGACCTTCGAGGGCGTGATCCCGTACCTGCAGCGCCGCCACGCCGACGCCGAGTCGGACTGGACGCGCGAGCAGGTCGAGTCGTACATGCGCGAGGTCCCGTGCCCGGACTGCGGCGGCGCCCGCCTGAAGCCGGAGTCGCTGGCGGTCACCATCGACGGGCGCAACATCTTCGAGCTGTCGTCGCTGGCCATCCGCGACGCGGCGGGCGCGCTCCTCGGGCTGACGCTGTCCGAGCGCGACCGGATGATCGCCGAACGGGTCGTCAAGGAGATCAACGCCCGTCTCGGGTTCCTGCTCGACGTCGGCCTCGGCTACCTGTCGCTCGACCGCAACGCCGGCACCCTCGCCGGGGGCGAGGCGCAGCGCATCCGGCTGGCGAGCCAGATCGGCTCCGCCCTGGTCGGCGTGCTGTACGTGCTCGACGAGCCGTCGATCGGCCTGCACCAGCGCGACAACCGCAAGCTCATCGACACCCTGCTCCGCCTGCGCGACCTCGGCAACACCGTGCTCGTCGTCGAGCACGACGAAGAGACGATCAAGGTCGCCGACCACGTCGTCGACATCGGGCCCGGCGCGGGCGAGCACGGCGGCGAGGTCGTGCACTCGGGAACGGTCGCCGGCCTGCTGAAGAACAAGAAGTCGATCACCGGCCAGTACCTCAGCGGCAAGCGCTCGATCCCGATCCCGGAGATGCGCCGCAAGCCGAACGACGACTGGGTCACGATCCGCGGCGCGCGCGAGCACAACCTCCAGAACATCGACGTCGAGATCCCGCTCGGCTGCTTCGTAACGGTCACCGGCGTCTCGGGCTCGGGCAAGTCGACGCTGGTCAACGAGATCCTGCTGAAGTCGCTGATGCAGAAGATCTACAAGTCGAAGACGGCGCCCGGCCTGCACAAGACGGTCGAGGGCATCGGATCGCTCGACAAGGTCATCGACATCGACCAGTCACCCATCGGGCGCACGCCGCGCTCGAACCCGGCCACGTACACGGGTGTGTTCGACCACATCCGCAAGCTGATGACCCAGACGCAGGAGTCGAAGGTCCGCGGCTACCAGCCCGGCCGGTTCTCGTTCAACGTCAAGGGCGGCCGCTGCGAGGCGTGCGCGGGCGACGGCACGATCAAGATCGAGATGCACTTCCTGCCCGACGTGTACGTGCCGTGCGAGGTGTGCAAGGGCGACCGGTACAACCGCGACACCCTCGACATCCAGTTCAAGGGCAAGAACATCGCCGAGATCCTCGACATGCCGATCGAGGAGGGGCTCGAGTTCTTCGCCAACCAGCCGCCGATCGCCCGGCACCTGCAGACGCTGGTCGACGTGGGCCTCGGCTACGTGCGGCTCGGCCAGCCGGCACCGACGCTGTCGGGCGGCGAGGCACAGCGGGTCAAGCTGGCCTCGGAGCTGGCGAAGCGCTCGACCGGCCACACCATCTACATCCTCGACGAGCCCACCACCGGCCTGCACTTCGAGGACATCCGCCGGTTGCTGACCGTGCTGTCCCGCCTCGTCGACCAGGGCAACACCGTGCTCGTGATCGAGCACAACCTCGACGTGATCAAGACCGCCGACTGGATCATCGACCTCGGCCCCGAGGGCGGCGACGGCGGCGGCACCGTCGTGGTCGAGGGCCCGCCCGAGCTGGTGGCCAAGACCGAAGCCAGCTTCACCGGCCAGTTCCTGGCGCCGATCCTCGGACTCTGACGGTTTTGGTGATGCAAGCGGGTCGGAAACGGCGCGCTGGCATCACCAAAAGGCCGTATCAGTCGACGAAGCGGCCGCCGGAGAACTCGGTGCCGGCGGCGATGAAGCAGACCTTGTTGCCCCACGGGTCGATCCCGTAGAAGGACGTCTCGCCCCAGTCGTGGGTCCGGATGTCGTCCTCCAAGGTGCCGCCGCCCCCGATCCACGTGTCGCGCACGTCCTCGAGCGGTTCCTCCATCGAGAAGTAGACGTGCTCCGGGTTGGGCTCGAACGCCGGCTTCTGGGTCGGGTCGATCAACCCGACCACGACGCCACCGCCGTCGAAGTAGTGGCGGTTGACGCCCACCCGCTCACCGGGCGAGCCGAACACCTCGCCGTAGAACGTGCTCGCAGCGTCGATGTCTCGGACGGGGATGAGGACTCGGTGCAGCTTCATGCCGGCAATGGTGCAACGAACGCCGTCGGCGGTGCGCCGCGTGCTGCCTTCTCGCGAGCGATGCAGCGGGCGATCGTGATGACCACGAGGCCGAAACCGGGCACGATCCAGTACGGGATCAGCACGTTGAGCACGGCGGCGACGATCGCGAGACGGAGCGAGGCCGCACCCACGCGATGGAGACCGAACGTCACCACCATCGCCGCGGCCACCGCGAAGAGGGGCGCCGTGTTCGCGAGGTCATGCGCGTCGGAGACCGCGCGGGTCTCACGCAGGAGGTCCGTCGACGTCGTCGCCTGCCCCGAGTCGATCAGCGCGTCGACGACCTCGACGTTGCCGACGGCGATCGCCACGCCCGCAGCGAGCCAGAGGGCGAGTCCGACCACCACGACGAGCGATCGGCGGGCCCCGGGCGTGAGCCACAGGAGCAGGCCTGCAACCGCGGTGGCGAGGAACACGAACGAGCCGGAGCCGAGGTGCTCGGCAGCGTGGCCGCCGACGTCGTACCGGCCCGTGTACGCGACCTGCTGCGCGACGAGGGCGGTGGCGACGGCGGCCGGGACCGGCCACCACCGCTTGAGGAAGGACATGGCGGTCACCTCTTCGCGTGCAGGAAGCCCTCCACCGCGCCGCTGTGGCCGAGCACTGGCGATCGACAGCCTTCCACCGCAGTCCACCCCGCGTGGGTCGCGGCGACACGTACGAGATCGATCGACTCCTCGAGACCGGCCGCCTGGTCGTCCGGGAGCGAACCGAGGTGGAGCTCGAACATGGGCTTCACGAGCGCGAGGAGGTCGGCGCCGGGCGCGAGGTCGAGCGCCAGCTGGGGGAGCGCCTCGGCCAGCGACAGGTACGACAGGTCGAGCGTGACCACGTCGACGGGCTCCTCGACGCGGGCGTCGGCGATGTTCGTGCGCTCCATGTTCACGACCCGCTCGTCCTGGCGCAGCGAGCCGAGCAGCTGCCCGAAGCCGGCGTCGACCGCGTAGACGCGGGACGCGCCGGCGTCGAGCAGCGCCCGGGTGAAGCCTCCCGTCGATGCGCCGCAGTCGAACGCCACCCGGCCGCCGACGTCGACGCCGAACCGGTCGAGCGCGAACGTCAGCTTCTCGACCCCGTGCAGCTCCTGCCGCGGGACGTCCTGCCAGGTCGGGGGCGGCTTCTTCGTCAACCGGCGTGCACTTCGGCGGCCGCCTTGAGCCGCTCGAGCGTGGCCCGCATGCCAGCCTCGTTGTGCGTGGCCCGATCCTTCACCCCGGATGCGAGCCCACCGACGGTGTTCATCCACCCGGCGCGGCGGTCCTCCCACGTCTCGGTGACGTCGCAGCCCGCACCCGACGGCGTGATGCGGTAGGTCCACCGCGCCACCGTCCACGGCCCGGCCTTGACGTCGAACGAGAACACCTCACCCGGTGTCGCGTCCACGACGGTGCAGACGGTCGACCACCGCCGTATGCCGTTGCGGTTCGTGCCCTTGAACCGGGCACCGACGGTGGGGCCCGTCGCACCGCCGAGCCACTTCCCACCGGTGTTCTCCGGGCTGAGCTCACCCATCCGGGGAAGATCGCTGACGAGGTCGTACACCACCTCGGGTGACGCCTCGATGCGGGTGGTCACGGACACGGGATCGGCCATGGGCCGGAACGATAGGTTCCCGCCATGGCTGACGACATGGAGACGAAGCTTGCGGCGTCGAGCGAGAGCGTCGTGCTGCACGAGGTGCGCGACGACGGCGTCGGGATCCTCACCCTGAACCGCCCGGACCGGATGAACGCGTGGACGGGCGAGCTGGAGACCCGCTACTTCTCGCTGCTCGAGGACTTCGACCGGAGCAACGACGTGCGGGCGATCGTGGTCACCGGCGCCGGCCGCGGCTTCTGCCCGGGCGCCGACATGGATCTGCTGCAGGGTCTCGGGAGCGGCGGCGAGAGCCTGGCGGCGGCCGAGCGCAAGCCGGTCACGTTCCCGCTCACGGTCCGCAAGCCGCTCATCGGCGCCATCAACGGTGCGTGCGCGGGCGTCGGGTTCGTACAGGCGCTCATGTTCGACGTGCGCTTCGCGGCGGCCGGCGCCAAGTTCACGTTCGCCTTCGCCCGCCGCGGCCTCATCGCCGAGTACGGCTCGTCGTGGCTCCTCCCGCGCCTCGTCGGCATGTCGAAGGCCCTCGACCTGATGCTGTCGTCGCGCACGTTCACGGCGGAGGAGGCACTCGAGCTCGGCATCGTGAACTACGTCGTGCCGAAGGAGGAGATCCTCGACGCCGCCGTCGCCTACGCAGCCGACCTCGCGGCGAACTGCTCGCCCACGTCGATGGCCGTGATGAAGCAGCAGCTGTACGGGCACGCCCTCGTCGACATCGACACCGCGCTGGCGGAGAGCAACAAGCTGATGCGCGAGTCGCTCGGACGTGAGGACTTCAAGGAGGGCGTGAAGAGCTACGTCGAGAAGCGTCCGCCCGCGTTCCAGCCCCTCGGCGAATGAGGTTGCGCCAGGCGGTGCTCGCCGCCCGCGACCTGCCCGCGGCCAAGGCGTGCCTCGAGGAGCGGGGACTGCGGGACCCGTTCCGCGATCCCGGCGTGGAGGAGTTCGGTCTCGACAACGCGGTCTACGCCGTCGGGGACGCCTTCCTCGAGGTCGTGTCGCCGATCCGGGAGGGGACCACCGCCGGGCGCTTCCTCGAGCGCTGCGGGCGCGAGGATCCGGTGGGCTACATGGTGATCGTGCAGGTCGACGACCTCGACGACGTCCGCGCTCGCGCCGAGAAGCTCGGCATCCGCAGCGTGTGGTCGATCGACCTCGACGACATCCGCGCCACCCACCTCCACCCGAAGGACGTCGGGGCGATCCTCTCCGTCGATCAGCCGGCCGACCCCGCCTCGTGGCGCTGGGGCGGGCCGGACTGGGCCGGGCGCGCCGTCGCCGGCCGGTTGCGCGCCGTGGAGATCGCCGCCGACCCCGAGCGGTGGTCTGCGCTGCTCGACCGGGGGGTACTCAACGGCGTGATGGGTCTCGACGACGGCACCGAGCTCCGGTTCGTCGACGGCGACCCCGGGGTCGTGGCCATCGAGCTCGACGTCGGCCTCGCCAGCATCCGACTGGTCTGACCACCTAACGTCGCCGCGCATGGGACGACTCGCGGGGAAGGTCGCGCTGATCAGCGGCGCGGCGCGGGGGCAGGGCGAGGCCGAGGCGAGGCTGTTCGCCGCCGAGGGGGCGAAGGTCGTGCTGGCCGACGTGCTCGACGAGGACGGCACCACCGTCGCCAAGGACATGGGCGAGAACGCCGCCTACTTCCACCTCGACGTCACCAGCGAGGACGAGTGGCAGCTGACGGTCGACAAGGCCATCGATCGCTTCGGCGGCATCGACGTGCTGGTGAACAACGCCGGCGTGTTCGCCATGAACCCGCTCGCCACCACCTCGGTCGACGAGTACCGCCGCATCATCGACATCAACCAGGTCGGCGTGTTCCTCGGCATGCGGGCGGTTGCCTCCCACATGGCGGCGCGGGCGTCGGGGTCGATCATCAACATCTCGTCGGTCGCCGGCCTCCAGGGGAGCGCGGGCACGATCTCCTACACCGCGAGCAAGTTCGCGGTGCGGGGGATGACCAAGGTCGTCGCCAAGGAGCTGGCGCCCTTCGGCGTTCGCGTGAACTCGGTGCACCCCGGACTGATCGACACCGCCATGCTGCGCCAGATCACCGACGTGGTGAACGACGATGCGCTGCTGAAGTCCCACGTGCCGATGGGCACCTTCGCCGAAGCCGGCGACGTCGCCAACGTGGTGCTCTTCCTGGCGTCGGACGACAGCAGCTACTGCACCGGTTCCGAGTTCGTCGTCGACGGGGGCATGACCGCCTAGCTGTCGATCAGTCCGCCGGCGAGCCGGCCACGGCGGCGCCCGGCAGCGACAGCATGCGCTCGAGCGCGACCTTGGCCCACTCGGCGGTCTCGGGGTCGACCGTGATCGGGTTCACGACGTTGCCGGCCACCAGGTTCTCGAGCACCCACGCGAGGTGGGCCTGGTCGATGCGGAACATCGTCGAGCACGGGCAGATCAGCGGGTCGAGGGCAACGACCGTCTTGTCCGGGGTCTCGGCTGCGAGCCGCTGCACGAGGTGGATCTCGGTGGCCACCGCGATCGTCGACCCTGCCGGCGCCGCCTCGACGGCCTTGATGATGGCGTCGGTGGACCCGACGATGTCGGCCACCTCGCACACCTCGTAGGACGTCTCCGGGTGGGCGATCACGATGCCGTCCGGGTGCTCGGCCCGGAACGCGGCGACGTGCTCGGGCTTGAACCGCTGGTGCACCGAGCAGTGGCCCTTCCACAGCAGGAGCGTGGCGGTCTTCAGCTCCGCCTCGGTGTTGCCGCCGAGGTCGAGGCGCGGGTTCCACACGAGCATGTCGTCGTGGCCGTAGCCCATGGCCAGTCCGGTGTTGCGGCCGAGGTGCTGGTCGGGGAAGAAGAGGATCTGGTCGCCCTTGGCCAGCGCCCACTCGAGCACCTGCCGTGCGTTGGTCGACGTGCACACGGCCCCGCCGTGGCGCCCGACGAACGCCTTCAACGCGGCCGAGGAGTTCATGTAGGTGATCGGCACGACGCGGCTGATGTCGACGAGCCGCTCGAGGGTCTCCCATGCCTCGGTGACCGACTCGATGTCGGCCATGTCGGCCATCGAGCAGCCGGCGTTGAGGTCGGGGAGGATCACCTGCTGGTGGTCG
>JBBDWT010000154.1:0-2709 GCA_040902705.1 Acidimicrobiia bacterium
AGGCGCCGGTGGCGTTGGTCGGGTCGGCCGGGTTGGCGGTGATCGTCGTGTTCGGCGCGGACGTGTCGATCGTCCACGTGTAGCTCGCCGCGCTCGCGTCCTGGTTGCCGGCGATGTCGGTGGCGCGGACGTCGAAGGTGTGCGAGCCCTCGCCGAGGCCGGCATAGGTCTTCGGGCTGCTGCAGGCACTCCACGAGCCGCCGTCGATCCGGCACTCGAACGTCCCGCCGGCCTCGGTCGAGGTGAAGGAGAAGGAGGCGCCGGTCGCGTTGGTCGGGTCGGCCGGGTTGGCGGTGATCGTGGTGTTCGGAACGGTGTTGTCGACCGTCACCGTCACGACCGCGGAGGTGTACGGGTTGCCCGCGAGGTCGGTCGTGATCGCCCGCAGGTCGTAGTCCGAGCCGTCCGTCAGCGCCGTCGTGTCGAGATCGACGGAGTAGGGGGCGAAGGAGTCGCTGCCGATCGCGGTCCAGCTGCCCGCGCCGGCGGCGGAGCGCTGCAGCGTGACCGAGCCGACGCCCGATCCGCCCGTGTCGGCGGAGTCGGAGGTGATCGCGACGGTCGCGCGGACGCGGGCGCTCGCGGCGGGTGCGGTGACGGAGCCGGTCGGGTTGGTCGTGTCGACCGACCAGGTGTACGTGGCGGCCGACGCGTCCTGGTTGCCGGCCTCGTCCGTCGCGCGGACGTCGAAGGTGTGGGAGCCCTCGGCGAGGCCGCTGTAGGTCTTCGGGGTGGTGCTGGCGCTCCAGGAGCCGCCGTCGAGGCGGACCTCGAAGGTGGAGCCGCCCTCGGTGGAGGTGAAGGAGAAGGAGGGCGCGCTCGTGTTGGACGGATCGGCCGGGTTGGCCGTGATCGTCGTGTTCGGGGCGGTGTTGTCGACCGTGACCGTGACGACGCTCGACGTGAGCGAGTTGCCGGCGTTGTCGGTCGTCACGACGCGGACGTCGTAGAGGCCGTCGGCCTGCGCGGTCGTGTCCCAGCTCGCCGCCTGGTTCGTCCAGGTGCCGGCCGTCGCGGGGGAGCGCTGGAACTGCACGGTCGCCACGCCTGAGCCGCCTGCGTCGGCCGAGTTGCTCGTGAGCCCGACCGTCGCGCGCACCTTCTCGGCGTCGGCGGGGGCGGTGACGGAGCCGGTCGGGTTCGTGTTGTCGACGCGCACGGTGATCGTGGCGGAGGTGAAGATATTGCCGGCGAGGTCGGTCGTGACGACGCGGAGGTCGTACTGGCCGTCGGAGACGCCGGTCGTGTTCCAGGAGGCGGCCTGGTTCGTCCAGGTGCCGGCGCCGATCGGCGAGAGCTGGAACTGGACGGTGTCGACCCCCGAGCCGCCTGCATCCGCGGAGTTGCTCGTCAGCGTGATCGTCCCGCGGACGTTGGCGGCGTCGGCGGGGGCGGTGACGGAGCCGGTCGGGTCGGTGTTGTCGACGCGGACGGTGATCGTGGCGGAGGTGAAGCTGTTGCCCGCAGCGTCCGTCGTGGTCACGCGCAGGTCGTACTGGCCGTCCGAGACGGCGGTGGTGTTCCAGGACGCGGCCTGGTTCGTCCAGGTGCCGGCGCCGATCGGCGAGCGCTGGAACTGGACGGTGGCAACGCCGGAGCCGCCCGCGTCGGCGGAGTTGCTCGTCAGCGTGATCGTCCCGCGCACGTTCGCGGCGTCGGTCGGGGCGGTGACGGAGCCGGTTGGGTTCGTCGTGTCGACGACCCAGGTGTAGGAGTCCGGTGTGGCATCGACGTTGCCGGCGGCGTCGGTCGCACGCACCTGGAAGGTGTGCGCGCCGTCGGCGACGCCGGTGTAGCTCTTCGGGCTGGTGCTGGCGGTCCAGGCGCCGCCGTCGATCCGAACCTCGAAGGTCGACGAGCCTTCGCTCGAGGAGAAGGAGAAGGAAGGTGCGTCCGTGTTGGACGGGTCGGCCGGGTTCGCCGTGATCGTGGTGTTCGGAGCGGTGTTGTCGACGGTGACCGTCACGGCCGAGGACGTGAAGACGTTGCCCGCGAGGTCGGTCGTGACGACGCGGACGTCGTACTGGCCGTCGGCCTGCGCCGTCGTGTCCCAGCTCGCCGCCTGGTTCGTCCAGGCGCCGGCCGAGGCGGGGGAGCGCTGGAACTGAACGCTGTCGACGCCGGAGCCGCCGGCATCGGCGGAGTTGCTGGTCAGCGAGACGGTGCTGCGGACGCTCGCGCCGTCGGTGGGAGCCGTGACGGCGCCGGTCGGCAGCGTGTTGTCGACGCGCACGGTGATCGTGGCGGAGGTGAACGAGTTCCCGGCCACGTCGGTCGTGATCACGCGCAGGTCGTACTGGCCGTCGGTCTGCGCGGTCGTATTCCAGGAGGCAGCCTGGTTCGTCCAGGTGCCGGCGCCGATCGGGGAGCGCTGGAACTGAACCGTGTCGACGCCCGAGCCGCCATCGGCCGAGTCGCTCGCCAGCGTGACGGTGTCGCGGACATTCGCGGCGTCGGCGGGGGCGGTGACGGAGCCGGTCGGGTCGGTGTTGTCGATGCGGACCGTGATCGCGGCGGACGTGAACGTGTTGCCGGCAGCGTCGGTCGTGACCGCGCGCAGGTCGTACTGGCCGTCGCCGAGCGCGGTGGTGTCGAGGTTGGTCGCGAACGGGGAGACCGCGTCGGTGCCGATCTGCGTCCAGGTGCCGGCAGCTGCGGGCGAGCGCTGGAAGGCGACGAGCGCGACGCCCGAGCCGCCCGCGTCGGCGC
>JBBDWT010000155.1:0-2456 GCA_040902705.1 Acidimicrobiia bacterium
CGAGCCGGGATACCCGGCTCGCGGCCGTTCGCTCGCGGTCACTCTTGGCTCGCTCTCTGCGAGCCGGGAGCCGCGAGCGCCAGCACGGCGCGGGTGACGCGCTCGACGTCGGCGTCGGTCGGCGGCTCGCGGCGCACGAGCGCGTGCTGCATCGTGCCCATGACGAGGTGGTAGACGAGCGGCGCGTCGTCGGCGTCGCCACCGGCCTCGGCGAGCGCGCTTCGCAACGACGCGAGGAGCTCGTCACGCGACGTGCCCCACTCGGCGGGGTAGCGGTCGGCGAGGCGCAGCCCGTTGATCGCGAACGGTCGCGTGTTGGCGGCGGCGGCCGGTCGCTGAGCCTGCGCGAGCACCCCCTCGACCCAGGCGCGCACCCGCGCGGCTCCGGGCTCGACGTCGCGCATGCGCGCGTCGAGCGTGTCGACGAGTCGACGCTGCCCATCGGCGAGCACGGCCACGAGCAGCTCGTCCTTGCCGTGGAAGTGCCGGTAGAACGCCTGGTTCGAGAGGCCGGCCTCACCCACGATGTCGCTGACGCGCGGGTCCACGTCGCCGGTGCGCCGCATCACCGCGTAGGTCGCGTCGAGGAGGCGGCGGATCTCGTCGGCGTACGCCTCGGAGCGGTCCTGGAGGGTGCGGGCCGCGACGGCGTCCTCGACGGCGACCTCGGCCGGGGCCGGAACGGCGTTCCGCATCGCCGGAACGGTATTCCGCCCGCCGGGCCGCCGCAAGGACCGCCGTGGGGCCGGTAGCGTGCGAGGCCGATGAGCCTTGATTTCACGCCCCGCCCCGACGATCCGGAGCGGGCGCGGCGGTACCTCGCCGACGGGTCCTGGAACGACGAGACCCTCGGCATGGTCCTCGCCGCGGGGTTCGCCGACGCCCCGGGCAACGCCGTGTCGTTCCGATCCGACGTCCGCCCGTGGGTGGGCACCTTTGCCGAGGCCGCCGACCGGGCCCGCCGCGTCGCCGGCGGCCTGCTCGCCGCCGGGGTGCGGCCGGGGGAGCCCGTCGCGTTCCAGCTCCCCAACTGGCCCGAGGCCGGCCTGCTCTTCTGGGCGATCGCGTTCCTCGGCGCGGTGCCCGTCCCGATCGTCCACTTCTACGGGCAGAAGGAGGTGGAGTTCATCCTGCGCCAGTCGGGCGCGCGCGTCCTGATCACCGCCGACCGGTTCGGTCACGTCGACTACCTCGCGAACCTGTCGGCGGTGCGGCCCGGGCTCCCGAACCTCGAGGAGGTCTTCGTCGTCGGTGATGACGTGCCGAGCGACGCGCGTCCGTTCAGCGACCTGAGCGACGGCGACCCGATCGACGGGCCGCTGCCGGCCGACCCGTCGGCGCCCGCGCTCATCGCGTACACGTCGGGCACGACGTCCGACCCGAAGGGTGTCGTGCACTCGCATCGCACGATCAACTTCGAGATCCGTCAGCTCGCGGGGCTCGACGCGAACCGCGGGCGTTCGGTCCTCGTGGGCGCGCCGGTCGGTCACGGCATCGGCCTGCTCGCGGCGCTGCTGCTGCCCGTGTACAAGCGCGAGTCGCTGTACCTGATCGACGTGTGGGACCCCGGGCGCGTGCTCGCGGCGATGCTCGAGGACGACGTGTCGAGCGGGAGCGGCTCGACGTACTTCCTCACGAGCCTCTTCGACCACCCCGACTACACCGCGGAGCATGCCGCGAAGATGACGCGCGTCGGGCTCGGCGGCTCGGCGGTGCCGACCGCAGTCGGCGAGCGCGCCGAGGCGCTCGGCATCTCGACGGTACGCAGCTTCGGCTCGACGGAGCACCCGTCGATCACGGGGTGCACGCACGAAATGCCGCGTGACAAGCGCTTGACGACCGACGGCCTCCCGATGCGCGGTGTCGAGATGCAGCTGCGCGACGAGGACGGCAAGGTCGTCGACCCCGGTGAGCCCGGTGAGATCTGGAGCAAGGGACCCGACTGCTTCGTCGGGTACACCGACCCCGCGGCGACCGCCGAGTGCTTCGACGCCGAAGGATGGTTCGCGACCGGCGACGTCGGTGTGGTCGACGACGACGGCTACCTCACCATCGTCGACCGCAAGAAGGACATCATCATCCGCGGCGGCGAGAACGTCAGCGCCCTGGAGGTCGAGGAGCAGATCGTCCGCATCCCCGGCGTCGCCGAGGTCGCAGTGGTGGCTGCACCCGACGAGCGCCTCGGGGAGCACGGCTGCGCGTTCGTGCGGATGCAGCCAGGCGGCGGCGACGCCCCCGATCTCGAGGCGGTCAGGGCCCAGCTCGAGCGGGTCGGGCTCGCGAAGCAGAAGTGGCCCGAAGACGTGCGCCCGATCGACGAGTTCCCGCGCACCCCGTCGGGCAAGATCCAGAAGTTCGTCCTCCGCCAACGCCTCCGCGCCGAGTAGCGCGCCGCTCTTCCCCCGTCCGCCCTTCGGGGTTTTGGCGTCGGAAACATGCGCTGAGCGCATGTTTCC
>JBBDWT010000155.1:2466-18779 GCA_040902705.1 Acidimicrobiia bacterium
CCCCCCCCCCCCCCCCAAAACATGGGTGGGGGAGGCGACGGTCAGGAGGGGACGTCGCCGAGGTACTCGCTGACGAGCTCGGCGCGAGCCTCGCTGCTCTTGCCGGCCCAGGCGATCCGGCCGCGGCTCAGGATGACCGCGTCGTCGGCGAACTCGAGCGCGCGCTCCACGAACTGCTCGACGAGCACGACCGCGACCCCTTCGCGACGGGCCGTCGCGAGCGCGTCGAAGACGAGGTCGACCATCTTCGGCGCGAGGCCGAGCGACATCTCGTCGGCGATGAGCAGGCGCGGAGGCGCCGCCAGCACTCGGGCGAGGCTGAGCATCTGCTGCTCGCCCCCGGAGAGGGTCCCGGCCGCCTGCCGCCGCCGCTCACGCAGGACGGGGAACGTCTCGAACGCCCGCTCGAGCGCGGCGCCTCGCTGCGATGCGGGTACCGCGTAGCGCAGGCGGATCCGGAGATTGTCGTGCACGGAGAGGTGCGGGAAGATCGCGCGCTGCTCGGGGACGTACGCGACGCCGAGCCGGCCGACCTGGTGCTCACGGAGCCGGGTGATGTCGCGGCCGTCGTAGCGGATATGGCCCGCCGCGACGGGCACCGCGCCCCCGATCGCCGCGGCGAGCGAGCTCTTGCCGGCACCGTTGCGACCGAGCACGGCGAGCGCCGCACCCGGCTGGAGCGTGAAGCTCACGCCGAAGAGCGCACGAGCCTCGCCGTAGGCGACCTCGACCGCGTCGACCTCGAGCAGTGGCGGCGCCACCACAGCCTCGACCGCCTCGGCGGCGGTCATGCGTCGTCCTCCGGTCCGCCGCCCAGGTAGGCCGCCTGGACGTTGGCATCGCTGCGGATCCGGCCCGGCGGGCCCTCGGCGATCATCTTGCCGAAGTCGAGCACGGTGACGGAGTCGGCGAGCGACAGCACGAGCTCCACGTCGTGCTCGACGAGCACGATCGCCACGTCGCGGTCGTCGCGTACCGCTCGCAGCGTGGCCGAGAGCTGCTCGGTCTCGTGCGAACCGAGTCCGGATGTCGGCTCGTCGAGCAGCACCACCCGGGGCTCCGACGCGAGCGCGCGCCCCACCTCGACGAGTCTCCCGGTGCCGAGCGGCAGCAGGATCACCGGTCGATCGGCGACGCCGCGGAGGCCGAGCAGATCGAGCAGCGCCTCGACCGCTTCGTCCTCGCCCACGCTGGGCAAGCTGCCGAGGCCGACGAGGTCCCGCCAGAACTGGCGGTCGCGTCCGTGGTGGACGCGATGTGCGACGACGAAGTGCTCGCGCACGGTGAGCTCACCGAAGAGCTCGAGCCGCTGGAACGTGCGCGACAGACCGAGGCGAGCGCGACGCTGGGGGCTGGCGCGTGTCACGTCGACGCCGGCGAGCTCGACGCGTCCCTGGCGGGGCTGCACGAGCCCCGAGAGCACTCCGAACATCGTCGTCTTGCCGGCGCCGTTCGGTCCGACGAGCCCGACGACCGACCGCTCGGGGACGGCGAGCGAGACGGTGTCGAGCGCGACGACGCCGCCGAACCTCACCGTCACGTCGGTCGCGCGGAGCAGCGCGGCCGGGGGCGCGGTCACGCTGGTCATGCGGCGACCTCCGCACCCGTCGTCGACGCCGTCGCCAGTGCAGCCTCGCGCCTCATCGCGCGCAGGCGGATCCGGTTGACGGCGTCGAACAGCACGCCGCGAGGCTGGCGCGCCAGGGCGACCGCACCGAGACCGAAGAGGAGCGTCGGCACCTCGGCCCAGCTCTCGGGGACCTCGACGTCGGCGAGGACCTTCGCCCCGATCGCCGCGACGACCAGGAGCGCGACCGTGAGCGCCGCACCCCACCACTTCGCGATGTCGCGCGTCAGCACGAGGCGGGCGAGGAGCCCGACCACGACGAAGAGCAGGATCATCACCAGCAGCAGGTTCAGCTGCTGTGGGATCACGGCGAAGATCACGCCGGCGAACAGCGCACCCACGACCGATCGCACGCCCCAGGTGACGACGATCGCGAGCCAGACGATCCCGAGCAGCACGCTGAACGACGTCGTCGTCGCGCGACCGATCGTGATCGCGAACGCCGCACCACCGAGCCCGGCGACGAACGCGCTCGCCCCGAACAGGATGAGCTTGGTGCGCACGATCCCGATCCCGGTCGTCGCCGCCGCGGTCTCGCTCGACCGCATCGACGCGAAGACCAAGCCCGACGTACCGCGACGGAGCGTCACGACGAGCAGCGCCACGAGGCAGAACACCACACCCAGCGCGAGGTACCAGTTCGTGCGGTCGTTGAAGTCGACGCCCAGGAAGACGGGCCGCGCCATCTCGATGCCGGCACCGAAGTTGGTGAAGTCCTCGCCGGCGAAGACGAGCTGCTCCACCAGGAGCGAGAACGCGAGCGTCGCGAGCGCGAGGTACACCTCGCCGAGCCTGAGGCTCAGGGCCGCGACCACGAGCCCGATCGGCACGGCGATGATCGCTCCGCCCAGGACGGCGATGCCGATCGGCCAACCGTGGTCCAGCGCGAGCTGGGCGGCGGCGAACGCGCCGACGCCGGCGAGCGTCGCCTGGCAGAGCGAGAGCATCCCGCCTTCGCCGGTGACGAGCGTGAACGTCATGAACAAGATGGCGAGCGCGATCCCCTGGCTGACGACACCGATCCAGAAGTCGTCGAGGAACAACGGGGCGCAGAACAGCACGACGGCGAGCACGCCCGGGCCGATGGCGGCGCGCCACCCGCGGGGGCGCACGACGGCGGGGGCCTCGTCCTCCGCCGGGCCGGCCCGCAGATCCACTTCGAACCGCTCCCGCCCGAGCCCTTGGTACAAGAGGAGGCAGGCGAGCATCACCATGAAGGGGATGCTCGGCCGTACGCCGGTCGCGAGCACGCCCTCCTCGGGGAGGATGTCGACCGAGATGCCCTGGAGCAGGCCGATGATCATCGCTCCGGCGAAGGTGAGCGGCAGGCTCGTGAGTCGGCCGACGACCGCGGCCGCGAGGGACGCGACCAACAGGAACGTGAACTGGATCTCCTGGAGCCCGAGGATCGGAGTGAGGAGCACGCCCGCGAACCCTGCGAGCGCGGTGCCGACCATCCACGAGCCCGCCGTGATCGCCGACGTGTTGACGCCCGAGATGCGTGCCGTGCGCGGTGAGTCGACGGCACCGCGCGTCATGAGGCCGAGCGGCGTCGTGCGCAGCACGACCGTGAGGATCACCACGACGGCGACGGCTGCGATCAGCACTGCGGCTTGGTTCTCGTTCACGTTGACGCCCAGCACGTCGAAGATGTCCGGCGGCGGTGAGATCAGGCCCCGCGCGTCGAGGATCTCCGACTTGCTGAAGGGGAACAGCAGCTTCGTGAGTGCGGGGAGGGCGACCCAGAGCCCGACGGTCGAGACGAAGCGCACCTCCGGCGGTGCGTGCGTGAGCCGGCGGAAGAGCACGGCCCACAGGAACAAGCCGAGCGTCGGGCACATGACGAGCACCGTGACCACCGCGGCTGCGGGGATCGACCAGCCTTCCTGGTTGTTCAGCCAGTAGTAGAAGACCGCGGCCGAGTACGCGATGGCACCGTGGGCGAAGTTGAGGACGCGCGACGACGTGTACGTGAGCACGAGGCCCAGCGCCGAGATGGCATAGATGGAGCCCAGGACGAGCCCGGCGAGTACGTACGCTTCCAAGGGAACCTTCCCGGTCCGACGACGGGCCGGGTCCGAAGACCCGGCCCGCCCCGGTGACCGTCCGAAGCGGCGCGGCTAGCCGTTCGCCTGCTGGGCCTTCGTGAGCTTCTTGAGCTTGCCGTCCTGGATGACGCCCTTCGAGCAGAACGGCTTGCCGTCGAACTGCGGCACGAACGCCTCACCCTGCACCTGCACGTAGTACGTGCACCAGAACGGGCGCCCGAAGATCTCCGAGAAGTCGACGGGGATGAACGCGCCATTGGCGTCATAATCCTTCTCGAGGCGCAGGTTCGTGATGAACGCCTCGCGCGTCGGGCACTTCACCCCGGCGGCCTTGATGCCTTCGACGAACGCGTCAGCCGCGAGCCAACCGATGTAGGGCACCTGCCCGTCGGCGAACTTGCCTGCCTCGTCCATCGCGGCCTTGTAGTCGGTGTACGCGGGCGGGTCGAGCTCGAAGGGCTTGAACTCGATGCCGAAGTACGCACCGTCGATGCCCGGGAGCCCGAGCACGCGGGTGTCGTACCCACCGGGGAAGATGATCGCCTTCATCTCGACGCCGGCCTGCTTGAGTGCCTCGCTGAGCGCCGTGTTCGCGATCGTGTCCATGCCGGTGTAGAGACCGTCGGCGCCGGACTCCTTGATCTTCTGCGCCTCGGCGGTGAAGTCGCGCTGCGTCTGCGGTACGTCGGTGGTCTTGAAGACGACCTCCAGACCGTTCTTCGACTTCTTGATGGCGTCGTCGATCTGGTTGATGAACGTTGCGCTGTTCGCGATGTTCGTGCTGACGAGCGCGATCTTCTTCGCACCGAGCTCCTTCATCACGTCGGCGGTGCGCGTCACGTAGACGTCCGACGGGTCCGGCGTCGTGCTGTTGCGCCACCCGAACATGTTCGGGTACTGGCCGAACTCCTTCAGGCCGAGGTGCCACCCCACCACCGGCACGTCCTGCTGGTTCAGGTACTTCGCGCTGGTGAACCCGAATGGGCTGTTCTCGATGATGCCGAACACGTCTTGCTGCTCGACGAGCTCCTGCGCCGCGGTGAGGTTGCGCGCCGCGTCGCTGCCGTCGTCGGCATCCTCGAGCACGATCTTGCGCTTGCCGAGCTCACCGTCGGCATTCGCCTTGTCGATCCGCGCCTTGATGCCGTCGAGGCCCGACGCGAACGACGGCGCGCTCGGCCCCGATGTCGGGAGCAGCGTGCCCACCTTGATCTCGGTGTCGCTGACGCCCGGGATGTCCGAGCAGTCCTTGGGCGCCTTGACGGGCTTCAGGTCCTTGAACTGGTTGTCGTTGCCCTGAGCGCCGACGGCGGTCGCGGTCGCGACCGTGGCGCCGAGCGCGAGAGCGAGCGTGACGACGAGCGCGCCGATGCGGCGAGTACGCATTGCATCCCCCTGGGTGTCGTGAGCGGCGTCACTATCACCCGTCACCGACCCTGACGCAAGCGTCAGGGTCGCGAGATGAGCCGCTCGACGAGCAGGGTGCGCTGGATCTGCCCGGTCGCCGCCGTGCGGGGGAGCGCGTCGACGGTGGCGACGCGCCGCGGCTGCTTGAACCGGGCCAGTCGGCCATCGCAATGCGCTCGCAGCGCGTCGAGCGTGGGCACCGCGTCGCCCTCGCGCACCACGACGACGGCGGTGACGACCTCACCCCACTCCGTGTCGGGCAGCCCGACGACGGCGACCTCCGCGATGTCGGGGTGGGTCGCGAGCACGGCCTCGACCTCCGCGGGCGCGACCGTCTCGCCGCCGGTCCGCAGCACGTCGCGGGCCCGGCCCACGATCGAGAGGTAGCCCTCGTCGTCGAGCACCCCGAGATCGCCGGTGTGGTACCAGGGCGGCCCGCCCGGCGAGACGGGGGCGAGCGCCTCGCCGTTCGCATCGGGGTGCTCGAAGTAGCCGTCCATCAGGAAGGGGCTGCGGACGCACACCTCCCCTTCGCGCCCGTCGGGGCCGTCGAGCAGCTCGATCGACACGCCCACGGCGGCCGGGCCGACCGACCCCGGCTTCCGCGCGATGTCGGCGTCGGCGAGCATCGTCGCCAGCCCGACCTCGGTGCTGCCGTAGTAGATGCGCGTGACCGTGCCGGGGAACGCGCCCTTGATCGCCTCGAGCAGCTCGGGCGGCGTCGCCGACGTGCCGGTGTCGCACTCGCGCACGGTCGACAGGTCGTAGGCCGAGAGGTCGGCGTCGAGCACGCGCTGCCACACCGCGGGGATGTGGTACAGGCGCGTCGCGCGACGGCGTTCCGCGGTGCCGAGCAGCGTCGGGGCGTCGGGTGTCGTCGCGTAGTGGACGGCGCAACGCGTCTGCCACGCGTTGAGCGTCATCGACCAGCCCGACATGTGGAACAGCGGGAACATGCACACCGTCCCGCCGGAGTGGTCGGTGAGGTTCCCCTGGAACGAGCGGAGCCAGCTCGTGCGGTGCGAGAGCACGACCCCCTTCGGGCGACCCGTGCTGCCGCTGGTGAAGAACACGACGTGCGTCGCGTGCTCGGTGAGCCCCGGCGGGTTGCCGTCGTCGGTAGCGGCCTCGCGATCCGCGGCCGCGAACAGCTCGTCGTGCGTCAGCGGTGCCGATGCCCATCCCGACGCGAGCTCCGCGTGCGGGGCGTCGGCGATCAGCAGGCTCGGCTTGGCGTACTCGAGCACGTCGCCCGCCTCGTCCGCGCCGAGGCGCGCGTTGACCGGCATGAACGCGGCGCCCACCCTGGCGACCGCGTTGAAGATCGGCATCGCGTCGAGCGAGGTCTCGCCCCACCAGGCGACGCGGTCGCCGATGCCGACATCCCGGGCCGCGAGGACCCGCGCGACCTGGTTGGCGCGTGCGTCGAGCTCGGCGAACGTGATCTCGCCGTCGCCCAGGGTGGCCGCCAGCGCCGTGGGGGTGGCCCGGGCGGCGTGCCGGACGATGTCGCCGACGAGGAGGTCGGGCGCCGGCGTGGCGCCGCTCACTCCGGAGTGCTCTTCGCGATCAGCTCGAATCCGGCGAACAGGACGATCGCGAAGCAGACGATCGCGATGATGTTCCATGCGGACGCGCCGTCGGTGGACGCCTCGATGACGTTGGCGGCGAGCGCGACGAGCGCGGCACCGACCATGATGAAGCCTCGCGTGCGGGTGTTCACGCCCGGCACCGTAGCCAACCGAAGCGGAGTGTGCTGATGACGACGATCTACCACGACGGCGACGCCGATCTCTCGGAGCTGGAGGGCTCCGCCGTGGCCGTGGTGGGCTACGGCAACCAGGGTCGTTCGTGGGCGCTGAACCTGCGCGACTCGGGCTTCGACGTGCAGGTGTGCGTCAGGGCCGACGCGTCGCGCGACCAGGCGGCGGCCGACGGCTTCACGCCCGGCACCCTCGACGACGCGAACGACTCCGACGTGATCTGCGTGCTGGTGCCCGACGACGTGATCCCGTCGCTCCCGCTGACCGGACGCGCCGACAGCCTCACGATCGTCGCCAGCGGCTACACGCTCGCGTTCGACCGGTTCGATCCCGACGGCGACGTCGGGATGGTCGCGCCCCGCATGCTCGGGCCCGAGGTGCGCGCGTGCTACCAGGAGGGCATCGGGTTCATCACCGCGGTCGGTGTGCACCACGACGTGACCGGTCGTGCGAAGGAGCGCACGCTGGCAGTCGCGAAGGCGATCGGCGGGCTCCGTCAGGGGGCGATCGAGCTGACGCCGCGCCAGGAGGCGATCCTCGACCTCGCGGAGGAGCAGGTGCGCGCGCCCGTCATGACGCAGATGACGAGCACGTACATCCAGTGCCTCCTCGAGCAGGGCATCCCGCTCGAGGCGATCATCGTGGAGACGCTGCTGTCGGGGGAGACGGAGCGGACGATGCGGCTCGTGCGCGAGCACGGGTACGCGTACCAGTTCGGGTTCCACTCGCCGACGAGCCAGTACGGCCAGCTGTCGCGCCGGGAGGCGTTCGCCGAGGTCGACATGGGCACACGCATGCGCGAGCTGCTCGACGACATCGGGTCCGGCCGCTTCGCCGACGAGTGGGACGCCGAGCGCGACGCCGGCTACCCGGTGCTCACCGAGCTCCGGGAGCAGCACGCGGGGGCGGCGGTCGCCGAGTTCGAGGCCGAGCTCCGCACGAAGCTCGGCCAGGGCGCCACCACGGCCTGAGACCGCTGCGGCCGGTGTGCGGGGTCAGGGTGCCCTGAGCTATCGCCACGGGTTGGCAACCGACAATAATTGTTGATAAGGTTGCGCTCGTGACCCCAGTGGAAGAGCTCACCGAGAGGTTCCGGGCGGCCGGCCTGCGGATGACCCCGCAGCGTCAGGTCATCTTCCGGCTGCTCCACGGCAACGATGAGCATCCCACCGTCGAGTCGCTCCACGAAGCGGCCCGGGGCGAGATGCCGACGATCTCGCTCAAGACCGTGTACCAGACGGTCCACGACCTCGAGTCGATGGGGGAGGTCACGCTGCTCGACCTCGGGACGGGCAGCGTGCGGGTCGACCCCAACGTCGACCATCGGCACCAGCACCTGATCTGCACCCGCTGCAACAAGGTGCGCGACGTCGTCGTCGACGTCGGCGACCTTCCCCTCCCGGCCGGCGGGCGCACGGGCTTCACCGTCGAGGACGTCGAGGTGCAGTTCCGCGGGGTGTGCGACGAGTGCGCACCCGTGTCCGCCTGATCCGTCCGACCGAGACCACCGACCGACCGACCGACGCAAGCAACCCGACCGACCGACGCAAACAGAAGGAGCACCACGACGATGCCGGACCTCAAGGGTACGCAGACCGAGGACAACCTCAAGGCTGCGTTCGCAGGTGAGAGCCAGGCGAACCGCCGCTACCTGTACTTCGCGCAGAAGGCCGACGTCGAGGGCTACCCCGACGTCGCGGCGCTCTTCCGCTCCGTGGCGGAAGGTGAGACGGGCCACGCGTTCGGCCACTTCGACTTCCTCGCGGAGGTCGGTGACCCCGTGACGGGTGAGCCGGTCGGCGCGACCGACAACAACCTCAAGTCGGCCATCGCCGGCGAGACGTACGAGTACAGCGAGATGTACCCCGGCTTCTCGAAGACCGCCCGCGACGAGGGCTTCGACGAGGTCGCCGAGTGGCTCGAGACGCTCGCCCGCGCCGAGAAGAGCCACGCGGGTCGCTTCGCCCAGGGGCTCGAGTCGCTGAGCTAGCTCCGGCTCCTGCACCGCACGACTGCGGCCCCGGGGCATCGCCCCGGGGCCGTCACCGTCCTCGACCCGTCCACCCGATCCAGGTGCTGGCCCGGGGCCATGGGCTCGAAGAGGAGACGTGAGACGACGATGCGCAAGCTGACGAACGCCGACATCAAGGACCTGCGCGAGTACGAGCGCGAGCGCGACGCGTTCCGCGGCGAGATCATCGCGATGAAGAAGCGACGCCGCATCGCGCTCGGTGACATCGTGACCGTCGTGTTCGAGAACGCGGCGACGATGCGCTTCCAGATCCAGGAGATGGCACGCGCCGAACGGATGCTGCGCGACGAGCAGATCGCGCACGAGGTCGAGACCTACAACGACCTCATCCCCGAGGACGGCGAGCTGTCAAGCACGTTCTTCATCGAGATCGACGACGAGGAGTCGCTGCGGTACTGGCTCCCGCGTCTGACCGAGATCGAGCAGTACGTCGCGTTCATCGTCGGCGACGAGGTCGTCCGCGGCTACGAGCCGAACGTCGAGCGCCTCACGCGCGAGGACATCACGACGACGGTGCACTACCTGAAGTGGAAGTTCACGTCGGAGCAGCAGCGCGCGTTCGCCGACGAGGGCGTGAAGGTGCGGATCGTCGTGGACCATCCCGAGTACCAGGCCGACGTCGAGCTCTCGCCGGAGCAGCGCGAGGAGCTCGTCGGCGACTTCGCCGCGTGAGCATGCGGATCGAGATCACGCGCCTCGACCCGGGCCTCCCACTCCCGTCGCAGGCCCACGCGCACGACGCGGGGTACGACCTGCACGCCCGGGAGGCGACGACGCTCGCGGCCCGAGGCGGGCGCGCGCTGATCCCGACGGGGCTGGCCGTCGCCATCCCGCCCGGGTACGCCGGCCTCGTGCTGCCGCGCTCCGGCATCGCGCTGCGCCACGGCGTCACCTGCCTGAACACCCCTGGCCTGATCGACCCGCAGTACCGCGGCGAGCTCAAGGTGCTCCTGGTCAACACCGATCCGGACCTCGCGTACGAGATCGAGCGTGGCGATCGCATCGCGCAGCTGGTCGTCGCACCGGTCGAGTCCGCGATCGAGTGGACCGAGGTCGACCACCTCGACGACACGTCGCGCGACACCTTCGGCTTCGGCTCCACCGGCCGCTGAACCCCCCGGTTGCGTCTCTCACCGTCGTGGGGCGGGTCGAGAGACGCATGTCGATGACCCCGACCCGACGGGTGGTCGGCGGCGGCGTACGGTTTCCGGCATGGCGGAGACGGAGCCGCGTCCGCTCGATCGGCGGACCTTCCTCGGGGGCGCGCTCGCGGCGGCGGGCGGGGTCGCCTTGGGCGCCAACCGGATCACCGACCTCAGCTTCACCCGCAACCGCCGGATCGCGCTCGCGCCCGATCGCATGTTCGAGCTGCCCGCCGCGGAGGCGCCCATCGACACCGTCGTGATCCTGATGCTCGAGAACCGCTCGTTCGACCACCTCCTGGGATGGCTCGGCACCGACGAGGCGTATCTCGAGGAAGGCCGGCGTCGGTTCGGGAGCAAGTTCCGGATCGCGGCATCGACCGACGAGGAGTACCTCGATCCGGAAGGTCGCCAGTTCCGCACCCACGAGGCGTTCGACGGCCTCAAAGGTGAGTCCGGCGCGCTCCGTGGGTGCCACTACAACATCCCCGGGCATTCGTGGACGCAGGGACGAGCTCAGCGCGACCGCGGCTTCCTCGGGGAGGGCACCGGCAACGACGAGTACGCCATCAGCTACTTCGACGGCAACGCGTTCCCGTACCACCGCGCGATCTCGTCGAGCTTCACGGTGCTGGATCACTACTTCTCGTCGGTGCTCGGCCCGACGTTTCCGAACCGCCAGTACCTGCACTCGGCGCAGTCGGAGGGATACAAGTCCGATCCCGGCCCGTTGAAGTCGGGGATCTTCAAGGCCGAGACGATCTGGGACCGGCTCATGGCCGCCAACGTGCCCGCGACCTACTACTACACCGACATCCCGCTGCTGCGGCTGTGGGGCCCGCACCTCAAGCCGTTGGTCGCGCCGGTGACGCAGTACTTCGAGCAGGCCTTGGCCGGCACGCTGCCGAACGTGGTGATGGTGGAGCCGAGCTTCAAGGGCCGCAACCGGGCCGACGGCCATCCGCGCGGCGACCTCCGGATCGCCGCGGCGTTCGCCGGTGTGGTGGTCGAGGCGCTCCTGCACTCTCCGCAGTGGCAACGGAGCATGCTCGTGATCGCGCACGACGAGTGGGGTGGCTTCTTCGACCACGTCACCCCGCCGCGCTTCCCCGACGCGCGTGCGAGTGACAACGACGCGGACGACTTCTCCCAGGCCGGGTTCCGGGTCGCGGCGGCACTCGTGTCGCCGTTCGCGGCGGGAAATGCCGTCGACTCCACGCCCTACGACCACACGTCGATCCTGCGGTTCCTCGAGTGGCGGTTCCTCGGCGCACCCGCTCGCGGGACGCACCGCGGCAGCGGATCGCGGTGGTGGCTCACCACGCGTGATCGACACGCGCATCCCATCGGGCAGACGCTCGCGTCGACGCCCGTCAACACCGATGTCGAATCGTTGATCGGGGCCACGGTGACGGTGGACCTGCCGAACTCGGTGGCGGAGTGTGCCGACCCCGACTCCAACAAGGGCGAGGCCCCGTTCGAGACCCACACGAGCTTCGACGAAGAGGTGTCGATCTCGCACCCCGTCGTCAAGGACCGTCCCTGGGAGCCCTGACCTGTTCCCTTGATGCGTCCCTCACCGTCGTGGGGCGGGTCGAGAGACGCAGGCAGAAAGACGCTGACTAGGGTGCGGCGCCGTGCCCCACGACAGGCGATTCCGGTTCGGGGTGATGGCGCCGAGCGCCTCGTCGGCCGCCGAGTACCGCGAGACCGCGCGCAAGGCTGAAGCCCTCGGGTACTCGACGCTCTACGTGCCCGACCACTTCGTCGAGCACCCCTTCGGCCCGTTCCCCGCGATGGCGATGGCCGCGGAGGCCACGGCAAGCTTGCGCGTCGGGTGCCTCGTGCTCGGCAACGACTACCGCCACCCGGTCGTCGTCGCGCGCGACGCCGCGACGCTCGATCTGCTCTCGGACGGCCGGCTCGAGCTCGGGCTCGGCGCGGGGTGGATGACCGTCGACTACGAGAAGGCGGGCATCGCGCTCGACCCTGCCGGCGTGCGCATCGCTCGCCTCGCCGAGTCGATCGCGATCGTGAAGGGCCTCACGGGTGACGGCGGGCCCTTCACCTTCACCGGCGAGCACTACACCATCACCGAGCTCGACGGGATGCCCAAGCCCGTGCAGCAGCCGCTTCCGCTGGTGGTCGGCGGTGGCGGCAAGAAGGTGCTGACGCTCGCGGGGGAGCAGGCCGACATCATCGGCATCAACGCCAACCTGCGCGGCGGCAAGCCCGGCGATCCCGACCAGGCGCCCAACATGAACCCGGCGAGCACCGACGACAAGCTGGGTTGGGTGCGCGACGCCGCGGGTGACCGGTACGCCGACATCGAGATCCAGTCGTTCGCCGGGTTCGTCCACTTCACCGACGATCCCATGGGCATGGCGACGGCGATGGCCCCGGCGTTCGACACGACGGCCGAGGACGTCCTCGACTCGCCGGTCGGCCTCGTCGGCACCGCCGAGTCGATGATCGAGACGCTGGAGCGCCGGCGGGAGCGCTGGGACATGACGTACCACGTCGTCGGCGCCGAGCACCTCGACCAGTTCGCACCGGTGGTGGAGCGCCTCGGCGGCAAGTAGCGGCGGCGGCGTAGCCTCGCCGCATGGCTCACGACCACAAGTTCCGGTTCGGTGTCCAGTGCTCGAGCGCGTCGTCGGCCACCGAGTGGCGCGATCGCGCCCGCAAGATGGAGGACCTCGGGTACTCGACGCTCTTCGCGCCCGACCACTTCATCGGTACGCCGCTCGCGCCGATGGTCGCGGTCGCGATGGCGGCCGAGGCGACGACGACCTTGCGCGTCGGGCACCTCGTGCTCGGCAACGACTACAAGCACCCCGCGGTCGTCGCCAAGGAGGCCGCGACGATGGACCTCCTGTCCGACGGGCGGGTCGAGCTCGGCATCGGCGCCGGGTGGATGACGGTCGACTACGACGCGCTCGGCTTCACCCTCGACAAGCCCAGCGTGCGCATCGCCCGTCTCGACGAGGCGATCCAGGTCATCAAGGGATGCTTCCGCGGCGAGGCGTTCGACTTCTCCGGCGACCACTACACGATCAAGGGCTACGCCGCAGAGCCCGCGCCCGTGCAACAGCCCGGTCCACCGATCGTCGTCGGCGGTGGCGGACAGAAGGTGCTGACGCTCGCCGGCCGGGAGGCCGACATCGTCGGGATCAACCCGAACCTCCGCAAGGGGGAGGTCACGGGCGACGCAGTGCAGAGCGCGGTCGCCGAGATGACGAAGCAGAAGATCGGGTGGGTGCGTGACGGCGCGGGCGACCGCTTCGACGACCTCGAGCTCCAGATCCGCTACTTCATGGGCGCGGTCACCGACGACCCGCTCGCGCTCGCGGAGGCGATCGCACCGGGCTTCGGGCTCGAGCCGCAGGCCGCGCTCGACTCGGGCGTCGCGCTCGCCGGGCCGGTCGACCTGTGCGTCGAGACGCTCCAGCAGCGCCGCGAGGAGTGGGGCGTCTCCTACGTCGTGTTCGGCGAGGACAACTTCGAGCAGTTCGCACCGGTCGTCGCCGCGCTCGCCGGCACCTGACCGACGGGCGCTACGGGGTGAGCTGACGGACGGCGGCTTCGACGACGGTGCCGTCGAAGAAGTCGGGCCGGGTGCCGGTGAACAGCTGCGCCGCGTGCTCGAAGGTGAAGGCCCGGAAGCCCTCCTCGTCGATGTGGCCGTCCTCGACGAGCTCCCATGCCTCGGCGAGCACGCCCCGGAAGTCGGGGACGTCCCAGTGGCCGATGTCGCTCGCGAACATCGCGCGCAGGCGCGTCTGCATGGGCGTCAGCGTGGTGTCGAAGGCCAGCGCGTTCATCGGGTCGTCGGCCTCGCAGCCGAAGAAGCACTGCTCGCCGAACACGAACCGCAGGTCGTCGAGCGACTCGATGCCCGACGCCCCGAACTCGTCGAGCACCGCCGGGTCCTCGTCGGGGTCGGACAGGAACCGCAGGCTCGAGCCGAGTCGATCGAGCCGCGCCGTGAACGCGTCCGCTCCGTAGCGCCCGACGAGGTCGTCGAGCAGCGGGCGGTCGAGCGCGGCCGGGTCGTAGTGGCCCAGCGCGGCGCGGTTGCGCTTCTGCCAGTGCCCGACGACGTCGGCATACAGGTTGCACGCCCACGCGACGCCGCCCTCGAGGAACGCGAACCGCAGCTCGGGGAACCGCCGCATCGCGCCGCCGAACAGCAGCGAGCGACACACCGCCTCGCTGCCGGCGGCGAAGTTGCCGATGTGGTTCGCGACGTAGTTGGTAGGCGACGTGCGGCTGCCGAACCCGATGCCGGTCGAGTGGAACGTGGGGGAGACGCCGAGCTCCACGCAGCGCGCCCACACGGGGTCGTAGTCGTACGCGCTGTCGAGGCCGAGCCCGTCGACCCACCGCGCCGCCCGATCTCCGTCGTGGCCCGGCGCGGCGCGCAGCACGAGCCCGCCGAACAGGACGGGCCGGAGGCCGAGCACGCCGACCGCGTGGTCGAGCTCGGCGAGCGCCTCCTCGGGCGTGGAGTTGGGGACGACCGCGACCGGGAGCAGCCGGTCGGAGTACTCGCCGAAGCACTCCGCCGCGTAGCGGTTGCACGCCCGGGCGAGCGCGCACCGCAGCTCGTCGTCGTCCAGCGCCATCGCCATGAGACCGGCGGTGGGGTAGAGGATGGCGACGTCGATGCCGAGCTCGTCGAGTCGCTCGTAGAGCAGCTTGGGGAGCATGGCGGTGGCGCGGTCGAGCGTGTTGGCGCTCGGCACCCCCCACCACCCCGTACGGGAGATCCCGAACCGACGGCGATCCTCCGGTGAGAGCGCCCGCACCCCCGCGCCCGACTGCACGATCTCGTCGAAGCGCTTCGCGACCGTCTCGTCGGCCTCCTCGGCGAGGAAGTCGCGGATCAGGGGGAGGAACTCGACGATGTGCCCGTCGGCATCGATGATCGGATGATCGAGGCGGGCCCGGATCGCAGCGGCGTCCACGAGGCGTGAGCCTCGCACGTCCGGGCCCGGGCGGGGCTACCGCGCGTCCGACCCGACGGACGCCGCGAGCGTGCAGGTCACCGGCGGGCTGCGATGCGCCGTCCCGTCCGCAGCGTCGCCCAGGTAGAAGGTGGCACTCAGCGAGCGTGCCTCGAGGTCGAAGGTGGTCCGCCACAGCGTGCGCGCGCCGACGGTCTCCTGCGGGATCGCCACCTCGTCCATCGCCGTCTCGATCGCGGCCGCGGCGCGGCGGTGCAGCACCCGTGCGCGCTCGTACATGTTCGCGGCGAACGGGTACGCGCCCTGGCGGTTCGGGTCGTCGTGCGGGAGCGACTCGAGCGACGCGTACCGGTGCATCAGATAGTTGGTGACGCACATCGGCGCGTGGTCGGCACGCACGACGTGCTCCACGTTGTGCGAGTCGCGCTCCCACACGAACGCGTCGCCGTGGCGATCGGCCACGACGTAGTGACACGTGAACATGTTGTCGTACTGCTTCGCACACCGGAGCGCCTTGATCGCCTCGTCGACGTCGCGACACTGGTCGAGCACGAAGCGGGCCGCCTGGCTCTCGTGGAGCCCGGCTTGATACTGCAACGTCGGGTGCAGGTCGGTGCTCTCGTCGTCGGCGAGCAGCGCCACGGCGACACGGGCCTCGTTGATGCCCTCGAAGCAGCCGGTGACATCACACGCCGAGATGACGACCGACGCCCGGGCCGCGCTCTTGGAGGCGGGTGCCCGGGTCTTCGCCGGCGAGG
Organism: Acidimicrobiia bacterium; assembly: GCA_040902705.1. Lineage (GTDB taxonomy): Bacteria > Actinomycetota > Acidimicrobiia > IMCC26256 > PALSA-555 > DATBSK01. The sequence goes on from JBBDWT010000155.1 coordinate 18,214, forward strand.
GGTTCCACGGGGCGACCGTCGAGGACATCGCCGAGGCAGCCGGCTTCACCCGGGGCGCGTTCTACGCGCACTTCACCGACAAGGCCGACCTCCTCCTGACCCTGATGGAGGAGCGCGATCGGGAGGGGCTCGACGATCTCGAGTCGCGGCTCGCGACCGAGACGGGCGACGCGTCGGTGATGGCGACCGTCGGCTGGTTCCTCGACCGCTTCACGACACCCTCGGCGCTCGACCGAGCCATCGGCGAGTTCGGCGCCTCCACGATCAGCGACCCTGAGCACGCGGCCCGGATGCGGCGGGTGTTCCGCACGGGCCGCGACCGGGTGGCGACGATGTCGGTGCAGGGCTTTGCGGGCGCGGGGACGGAGCTCCCGATCGATCCCGATCGGTTCGCGGCGATGCTGATCGCGCTCCTCAACGGCTTTGCGAGCCTCCAGCGCCTCGACCCCGACACCGTCCCCGCGGACGCGCTCGGCGAGGCGATCACCTACCTCGGGGAGGGAGTGCTCGCGGCCGCCGCGCGTGCAGCGAGCACGGATGCGTAGCCCACCGTCGTAGGGCGGGTC
>JBBDWT010000156.1:0-11533 GCA_040902705.1 Acidimicrobiia bacterium
GTGGTGCCGTTCGCCGACGGGTGCCCGCTCGCACGGGAGCTCGAAGGGCGACGGGTCCACGGGCTCGCGCGCCGCGGCGACGGATGGTGCGCGATCGCCGACGGCGACACGGTCACCCGGCGCGATGCCGACGGGACCTGGACCGACCTCGGCAGGGCGTCGACGTCGCTGACCTGCGTGCTGCCGGTGCCGCGCGGTGCCTGGTGCGGGACGACCGACGGGCGGCTGCTACGCCTCCACGACGGCGCCTTCGCGGCCGTCGACGGGTTCACGCAGGTCGACGGGCAGGAGGCGTGGCACGCCGTCGGGAGCCGCGTGCCCTACGTGCGATCGATCACCGAGACGTCCGACCACCGCGCCCTGCTCGCGAGCGTGCACGTCGGGGGGATCCCGCGATCGGGCAACGGCGGCGCGTCGTGGAAGCCGACCATCGATCCCGACGCCGACGTGCACCAGGTGCGCGCTGCGCCGCATGACGCTCGTCTCGTCCTCGCCCCCGCTGCCGCCGGCCTGGGCGTCAGCCGCGACGGCGGCGTCACCTGGGAGATCGAGACCGACGGCCTGCACGCGACCTACCTGCGCGCCGTCGCCTATACGGACACGGCTGCCCTCGTCAGCGCGTGCGACGGCCCCTTCGGTGAGCATGGTGCGCTGTATCGCTGGGACACCTCCGACGGCGGATCACTGACGCGCGTCGGCGGCGGGCTGCCCGAGTGGCTCGCGGGAAACGTCGACACCGGGATGCTCGACGCGGACCGCACCGTCGCCGCGCTCGCCGACACGGACGCGGTCTACGTCTCCGACGATGCGGCCGTGACGTGGACCCGGCTCGCGACCGACGCCGGCACGATCACCGGTCCGATCACCGGGGTCGGCGTCCGCGAGACCTGACGTCCACCCCGCAGCCCCATCCTGTCGTTGGTGCGTTCAGGGCTGCTCCTTGCTCCTCAGCGCACCAACGCGGGAGATGGGAGCGGTCAGGCGAGGTGTTCGTCGAGCAGCTGCTTGAGCAGCGCGGGATTGCCCTGACCCCGGGTGGCCTTCATCGCCTCGCCCATGAGGAAGCCTCGCTTCTTCTTCTTGGCCTTCTCGTCACCGGTGCGGTACTCCTCGACGATGTCGGGGTGGGCTTCGAGGATGCCGTCGACGACCGCGGCCAGCTCACCTTCGTCACTGACCTGCGTGAGCCCGCGCTCCTCGACGATCTGCTTCGGTCGCTTGGGCTCCCGCAGCGCCTCGTCGAGCACGTCCTTCGCGAGGTTGCGCGAGAGCGTGCCGTCAGCGACGAGGCCGACGAGCTCCGCGAGGCCATCGGGGGCGAGCGGGAGCACCTCGGGCGACAGACCGCTCTCGTTCAGGAAGGCGAGCACGTCGCCCGCGCACCAGTTCGCGACGTCGCGCGCGCTGCCGCCGTCGAGCGCGATGACGGCCGCCTCGGCGTAGTCGGCGAGCCCTTCGTGCCCGAGGAGGACCCGCGCGTCCGACTCGTTGATCCCCCACTCCTCGGCGAGGCGCGCCCGCCGCGCGGCCGGCAGCTCCGGCAACGAGCCCCGCACGTGCGCCCGCTGCTCGTCGGTGGGCGCGATCGGTACCAGGTCGGGCTCGGGGAAGTAGCGGTAGTCGCTCGACCCCTCCTTGCTGCGCATGCTGTGCGTGCGCCCGTCGTTCTCGTCCCAGTGGCGCGTCTCCTGCACGATCCGCTCGCCGGCCTCGATCGCGGCGATCTGGCGCTCGATCTCGAAGTCGATGGCGCGGCCGAGCGACCGCAGCGAGTTCATGTTCTTCACCTCGACCTTGGTGCCGAGCTCGGTCGCGCCGACGGGTCGCACCGACACGTTCGCGTCGACGCGCATCGAGCCTTCCTCCATCTTCACGTCGGAGATGCCGATCGCGAGGAGCACGGAGCGCAGCTCGTCGGCGTACCGGCGCGCCACGTCTGCGGACGTGATCTCGGGTCGGCTCACGATCTCCATGAGCGGGACGCCGGCGCGGTTGTAGTCGACGAGCGAGTGGTCGGCGCCGTGGATGCGGCCGCCACCCCCGCCGACGTGCGCCGTCTTGCCCGTGTCCTCCTCGAGGTGGGCGCGCTCGATGCCGATGGTCGCGTCGCCGACATCGAGCCTTCCGTCCGAGAGGATCGGCTCCTCGTACTGGCTGATCTGGTAGTCCTTCGGCATGTCGGGGTAGAAGTAGTGCTTCCGGGCGAAGATCGACTGCGCGGGCACGTCGAAGTCGAGGGCCTCCGCCAGCCGCAGCGCGAACTCGACGGCCCGCTCGTTGAGCACCGGCAGCGAGCCGGGGAGCGCGAGGCACACCGGGCAGATGTTCGTGTTGGGCTCGGCGCCGAACTCGTTGGGGCAACCGCAGAAGAGCTTCGTCGCCGTCGCGAGCTCGCAGTGGACCTCGAGCCCGATGACCGGCTCGTAGTCGATGCCGTTCGCGGTCGTCATGCCAGACTCCGACCGTGACTCCACCCGATCCGCACGCGTTCACGATACGACGCGAGGAGGTGCGCAACGGCGTGCACCTCTCGTTCGTGCACGAGGGTGTCGGCGGCGTGCCGATCCTGCTCGTGCACGGCTACCCCGAGACGAAGCGGATCTGGTGGCGCAACATCCGACCCCTCGCAGACGCGGGGTTCGAGGTGATCGCGCCCGACCTTCGGGGCTTCGGCGACTCCGACCTCGCCGCCGACGGTTACTACGACATCGCGGCGTACTCGATGGACCTGCACGCCCTCGTGCACGACGTGCTCGGCCACGAGCGCGCCGTCATCGTGGGCGGCGACGCCGGTGGGGTCGTCTGCTACGACCTCGCGCTCCGGTACCCCGGCTTCGCGTCCCGCATGTCGTTCTTCAACACGATCGTGCCCGTGAACCCGGAGCTGCTCGAAGCCGCAGGTGTGCCACCCGAAGGTCCGCGCGAGGGCCGCCTGACCGCCGACTACTTCGTGCGCCAGGGCACCGACGGCGACGCGCTCCTCGCGGAGCTCGACACGCCGGAGCGCCGCCGTGCTTGGATCGCAGCGATGTACGGACACCGGCTGTGGGCGGCACCGGGTCACTTCACGCCCGCGGACGTCGACTTCATGACCGAGCCGTTCGCCGACCGCGACAAGCTGCGCGCGTCCTGGGGCGTGTACGAGATGTCGTACGGGAAGCGCGAGATGGAGGACGTGCCGAAGGTCTTCGACCCCGTGCCCGTCCCCACGCTCGCGCTCTACGGCGAGGACGACCACGTCGTCGACCCGACGTTCCCCGAGCGCTGTCGCGTCGCGTTCCCCGAGTGCATCGGCCCGTTCGTGCTCCGCCGGTGCGGCCACTTCGTGCAGTGGGAGGCCGCTGACATGCTGAACACCGCGCTCGAGTACCTCTGCAAGGACCTGCTCGTCGCCAACGCCTGACGCCGGCCGTGCGAGGGCGCAGGGCGGGCTCACGGGGCGGCGTCCTCGAGGACCTTGGCGACGCGGAACATCGCGGGCTCGCCGAGCGCGGGAGCGAGCACCTGCATGCCGATCGGCAGGTCGTGAGCACCGGTGCCGAACGGGACGCTCATCGCGGCGTGGCCGGCCAGGTTCGTCGGGATCGTGCACGTGTCGGACAGGTACATCGCCAGCGGGTCCTCGGTGCGCGCGCCGAGCTCGAACGCGACGGTCGGCGACGTCGGGCACAGCAACACGTCGCACTGCTCGTAGATGCGCTCGAAGTCGCGCAGGATGAGCGTGCGGACGCGCTGCGCCTTCCCGTAGTACGCGTCGTAGTACCCGGCCGAGAGCGCGTACGTGCCGAGCATGATACGGCGCTTCACCTCCGCGCCGAACCCAGCCGCGCGCGTGCGCGCGTTCATCGCGGTGATGTCGTCGGCATCGATGCGCAGCCCGTAGCGGACGCCGTCGTAGCGGGCCAGGTTCGACGACGCCTCGGCCGGCGCGATCAGGTAGTAGGCGGAGACCCCGTAGACGGTGCTCGGCACCGAGACGTCCTCGACCTTCGCTCCCGCGGCGCCGAGCGCGGCTGCCGCCGCGTCGACCGACGCCCGCACCTCGGGCTCGACCCCGCCGACGTCACTCAGCTCCTGGATCACACCGACCCGCAGCCCGGAGACACCCTCGCCGAGGACGTCTTCGATGCTCGGCTGGGCGTCCGGGATGCTCGTCGAGTCGAGCGGGTCGTGACCCCCGATCACGTCGAGGACGCGCGCCGCGTCGGTCACCGTGGTGCCGAACGGCCCGATCTGGTCGAGGCTGCTCGCGAACGCGACGAGGCCGTACCGCGAGACCAGGCCGTAGGTCGGCTTGACCCCGACCACACCGCACAGCGCCGCGGGCTGCCGCACCGACCCGCCGGTCTCGGAGCCGAGCCCGATCGGCGCGTACCCGGCCGCCACTGCGGCGGCCGATCCCCCACTCGATCCCCCGGGCACCCGCGACGGGTCGCGTGGGTTGCGGGTGGGCCCGTACGCGGAGTTCTCCGTCGACGAGCCCATCGCGAACTCGTCGAGGTTCGTCTTCGCGAGGAGGACCGCTCCGGCCGCGCGCAGGTGCTCGACCGCGGTCGCGGTGTACGGCGGGTGCCACCCCTCGAGGATGCGCGACCCGCACGTCGTCGCGACTCCGCGCGTGCACAAGTTGTCCTTGACGACGACCGGCACCCCGGCCAGTGGGCCGGGGTCGTCGCCCGCGGCAACGGCCGCGTCCACCGCGTCGGCTTCGGCCCGCGCGTCGTCGGCGGTCACGAGGAGGCACGCGTGCAACTCGGGGTCGCGCACCTCGAGGACCGCGAGGTGCTCCTCGACGACGTCGCGTGCGCGGCGGTCGCCCGCCCGCACGGTTCGTGCGATGTCGACGGCTGTGTCGCTCACTCGGTGTCCATGATCCGGGGGACGCGGAAACGCCCGTCTTCGGCGGCCGGCGCCTCGGCGAGCACCTCGTCACGATCCAGTGAGGGGCGGACCTCGTCCGGGCGCACCACGTTCACCAGCGAGAGCGGATGGGCGGTCGGCGGGATGTCATCGAGCTCGAGCTCGGCAACGTCGTCGGCATGCTCGAGGATCCCCGCGAGCTCGTGCGTCAGCCGCTCGACCTCGTCGGCGCTGAGCTCCAGCCGTGCGAGCTGCGCGACGTGCTCGACGTCGGCCTTCGTGATCGTCGTGCGCGCGCCCTCGGCCATGGATCGAGCCTAAACCTGGGCGCGCTCGCTCGGCCGAACGACACCGGTGTGCTGCCCGCCCCGGGACGCCCGCTACGATCCGCGCCGTGGCAAAGCATCCCTTTCTCTCGGACGAGTGGTTCGCGGTCGTGGAGCAGCTCTTCTCGGAGCACGGCGCCGAGGCACCGGGGGGCACCGCGGTCACCGTCAACGTGACCGTGACCGACACGCCGTTCGGCGAGGAGCGCCACCTGCACATGGGCGCTCGTGAGGGTCGCGGTCACTGGGGCATCGGGCACGCCAACGACGCCGACGTGTCGCTGACGACCGACTACGAGACCGCCCGCGAGGTGCTCATCAGCGGCGACCCCCAAGCGGGGATGCAGGCATTCATGGTCGGCAAGGTCCGGGTGCAGGGCGACTTCGCCAAGCTCATGGCGGCCCAGGCCGGCGGGGGGCCGAGTGGCTCGAACGCCGCGCTCACCGAGGCGATCCAGGGCATCACCGAGTAGCGAGCGGGGTCGCGGGGTCCGCGACACCCGCGGCGACGATCGTCCGCGGCGCGCGCGGGATGGTGAGGATCGCCGCGGCACCCAGGGCTGCGACGAGTGCACCCGCGATGAACGCGAGCACGAACCCGTCGGCACCGCCTGTTCCCGATTGGATCGTCGCGAGCACCTGGATGCCGATCACCGCGCCGATCGCGTCTGCCATCTGCTGCGCCGCGTTCCCCACGCCGAGGTGGTCGTCGGGCACCGTGTTCGCCGCGATCGTGACCAGCGATGGCGTCGCGGTGCCGCCGGCGACGCCCGAGAGGAGCAGCCCGGCGATCACGAGCACGATCGACTCGCCCGCCGCGCCGGCGACGAACGCGACCATCGACACCGCGAGCAGCGCGATCCCGACCAGTGACACCAGCCGCTCCCCCACCCGCACCGCGACGTATCCCGACGTCGGCGCCGACACGCTGTTGGTGAGCGGCCGGCAGACCATCAGGAGCGAGGCAGCGGCGACGGAGTAGCCGAACTCGTTCTGCACGAGCAGCGGCGTGATGATGAACCCACCCATGTAGGCGAACTGGAAGCACGTCCGCCCGACCATCACCGCCGAGTACCCGCGGTTCGAGAACAGCGAGAGCGGCACCAGCGGGTGTGCGACTCGGCGCTCGATGACGACAAACCACACGAATGCGATCGGCGCGATCGCGAAGAGCCCCAGCACGACGGGGCTCGTCCAGCCCTCGCCGGCCGCCAGGTTCAACGCGAGCAGCAGCGCGGTCGACGCCACCGCGAGCGTGACGACCCCTGCCCAGTCGATGTCGACGTGCGCCGAGCGCGGCGTCTCGCGCAACACCAGTGCACCGGCCACCGCGGCGACAGCCGCGATCGGCGCGTTGACGACGAAGATCCCGCGCCACCCGACCGCCTCGACGATGACACCCCCCAGCACGAGGCCGAGCACCGGTCCGCCGGCTGCGACGAGCGCCCACCAACCGAGGGCCTTCACCCGATCCTCGACCGCGAACGATCGCATGATGATCGCCATCGAGGTCGGGCCCATCGCAGCACCGAAGAACGCGGCGATGACGCGGATCACGACGAGCGAGATCCCACCCCACGCCACCGCCGTCAGCGCGGTGGCGATGGCGAATCCGGCGAGGCCCACGACGTACACGCGCTTGTGACCGAGGAGATCGCCGAGCTTGCCGAGCAGCGGCATCGCGAGGGCCATGACGAGGAACGGCCCGGTGACCGCCCACGTGACGAGGCTCGGGCTCGCGTCGAGGTCGCGCGCGACGGTGCCGAGCGAGACGGCGAGGATCGTGATGCTGAAGCCGGTGGCCAGCAGACCCGTGAGGACCGTCCACAACGCGACCCACGGCGAGTGCCGGCTCCCCGGGAGTCGCCGGGCGACGCGGTCGCGGAAGAGCAACGGCCACGCGACGACCGGTTCCTCACCCGCGAAGTCGACGAGCGACGACGGGTCGCGCTCCTCGGACCCCCCCTCAGACCCCGGAGGAGGCTCGGTGTCGCTCAGGTCGACGCGCCTTGCGGTGCCTGCTCCGGCAGCCACCGCCACGCACGGTGGAAGATGAACGCGCCGCCGCCGGCGAGGAACGCGTACGACAGCAGCTCGGAGATCCCGCGTTGGCGCTCGGGATCTTCTGCGCCACCCCCGGTCACACTCGGGGCGATCACGCGGAACAACCCGTACCCGGCTTTGGCGAACGAGACCAGCACGATCAGCGCCGCCACGAAGCAGACCCCGTAGACGCACGCGCGTGCGACCCGGCCCGTCGCCGAGTCATCGATCGAGCCGGGAGGAACGAGGCGGCGCGCGCGGCGGTCGTGGAACGCGAACACCGCGCCGGCCGAGACGGCCAGCAGCCCACTCTGCACCGCGAGTCGGTAGTCGGCGTCGTCGTCGGCGAGGTCGCCCGAGCTCACGCCAGGGACGTTGCCCAGGCCCGGTACCCCTTCGAGGATGTCGCGCAGCTCCGGCGGCAGGTTCACCGCGGACTCCGACGAGCCCTTGTCGACGATCAGGTCGGTGAGCCCGCGCACGACGCCGAACACGCCGAAGAGCGCGAGGAACAGCGAGACGATCGCGATCGCTCCGAGGTAGCGCGCCTGGGTGCGCGTGTGCGCAGCATCGGCCTCGTTGCGCCCCGCAACCAGCACGAGGATCGTGGCGACGAGGACGGGGATGCCGAAGATGAAGAGGAGCTCACTCGGCAGGATGTCGATGAGGTTCATGCCCGGCAGGTTACGCGCGGAGCGCTCATCCGCCGCTGGCGCGGGCGAGCTCGCCGGGGCCGCCGCGGCGCTCGCCGGCGGCGGCGAGCTTCGGGCCTTCCTCGATGAGGCGGTCGACCGTCCAGCGCAGACCGTTGTTGGTGATGCGCTCGGCGATCACGTACGGCTGGTAGCGACAGACCACGTCGCCCTGCACGAAGAACACCTCGCCGGTGAACGGGCAGTCGGCCGTGCCGAGGTAGGCGATCATCGGCGACACGTTGGCCGGGTCCCACGCGTCGAACACCGACGGGTCGTCGGGCTCCTTGACGATGTCCTCGAGACCCGGCGTGTCGACGGTCATGCGCGTCCGCGCCATCGGGGTGATCGCGTTCGACCGCACGCCGTACCGCCCCAGCTCCATCGCGCAGATCGTCGAGAACGACGCGATGCCGGCCTTCGCGGCGCCGTAGTTCGCCTGCCCCGCGTTGCCCAGCACTCCCGACGTCGACGACGTGTTGATGATCGCCGCGTTGACGTCCTTGCCCGCCTTCGACTGCTCGCGCCAGTAGGCCGCGGCGTGGCGCGTCGGGCAGAAGTGGCCCTTGAGGTGCACCGCGATCACGGCGTCCCACTCGTCCTCGGTCATGTTGATCAGCACTCGGTCACGCAGGATGCCGGCGTTGTTCACGAGCACGTGCAGGTCGCCGAACTCCTCGATGGCCTGGTCGACGAGCCGCTTCGCACCTTCGAACTCGGTGACGCTCTCGGTGTTGGCGACGGCCTCGCCGCCCATCGCGGTGATCTCGTCGACGACCTGCTGTGCCGGGCCCTTGTCGGCTCCTCCGCCGTGCGAGTCGCCGCCGAGGTCGTTGACCACGACCTTGGCGCCCTCGGAGGCGAAGTAGAGCGCGTGCTCGCGGCCGATGCCGCGCCCCGCGCCGGTGATGATGGCGACGCGACCGTCGAGAGTGCCCATCGTGGCTCCGTCTGTGCTCGGGGCCGACCGCGCGCCGACCGTGACGCCGCGGATCGTAGGCGAAGCTCGGCGCTGCGCTCCCGCTCGGCTGGGTTCTCGCGATCCGATCTCGGACCCGGTTCCCCCATCCTCTCCCTGACGTTCACCCGGGCGCTCAGAGGAAGAGTGTGATCTTGTCGCCGCGGCGCACCCGCGCACCGCCGGGCGGGTCCTGCGCGCGCACCCTCTTGCCGGGACCGTAGTCCTCGACGTCGGGCACGAGACCGGCCGCACGCAGCGCCTCGCTCGCGGCCTCGACCGTCCGGCTCACGACGTTCGGCACCTCGATGATCTCGGGCCCGAGGCTGACGATGATCGAGACCTCGGAGTCGCGGGGCGCGAGCGCGCCGACCGCGGGGTCGGTGCCGATCACCTTCCCCTCCTCGACCGTGTCGCTGTACGCCTCACCGCGCACACCCACGAGACGTACGCCCTCGAGCGCGGCCGCGGCCTCGTCGTAGCTCATGCCGGAGACCTCGGGCACCGGCACCGGCGCGGGGCCGTCGCTGATGATGAGGGTCACGGTGGACTCGCGCGGCGCCTGCCCGCCACCGGCGGGGTCGGTGGCGATCACGACGTCCTTCGGGACGGTCTCGTCGGTCTGACGCTTGCCCGCGACCACGAAGCCCGCGGCCTCGAGCTCGACCTGGGCGTCGGCGGCGTTCTTCCCCCGGACGTCGGGGAGCGGCACCGGTGGGGGGCCGCGCGACACGACGACACCGATCTCGGTGTCCGCGTCGACGAACGCCCCGGGTCCCGTGCGCTGCTCGATGACGAGGCCGACGGGGTCATCGGACGTGCGGCGCTCCACGACGGTCATGAGCAGCCCGACCTTGGTCGCGGCGGCTGCCGCGTCGGTCTCCGGGAGCCCGACGAGCCGCGGCACGGCGACGGTCGCTCCCCCGCCGACACCTGCACCGACGATCGCGACGACGCCCGCGACCAGGGCGGCGACGATCACCGCGCCGACGACGAGCGGGACGAGGCTGCGCCGCATCGCGGTGCGCTGTGGGACGGGGACGGGAAGCGCACCGACGCCGGTCGCGGCGTCGGTCGCCTTCGTGACGTCCTGGTCGTAGAAGCGCGATGTCGCGCCGTGCTTCGTCGAGTCGACGTTCTCGAGCACGTCGCCGAGCCCGGGCAGCGAGAGCGGCTCGGGCGCCGGCAGCACGCGCCCCGCCGCGGCGAGCGCCGCGCCCATCGCGGCCGCGTCGGCGTACCGCTCGGTCGGGTCGGGCTTCCCGGCTCGCGTGACGACCGGTGCGAGTGGCCCGAGCGCCGCCGGCCCTTCGATCGCGCGGTGGGCGCGCGCGGCAAGGGTGCCGATCGCGGTGTCACCGACGACGGGCACCTCGCCGGTGCACGCCTCGACCAGCACGATCGCGAGCGAATAGAGGTCGGCGCGACCGTCGAGCGACGAACCGCCGGCCTGCTCGGGAGCGACGTAGCGCGCCGTGCCGACCAGCGTTCCCGCGGGCTCGGTCCACGATGCCTCCGCGAGGGCGCGCGCGAGACCGAAGTCGGCGACGCGCACGATGCCGTGCGCGTCGAACAGGAGGTTCGCCGGCTTGATGTCGCGGTGCACGATGCCACGGCCGTGCGCGTACGCGAGGGCCGCGGCGACCTGGCGACCGACGTGGGCTGCCTGCTCGGGCGTCAGCCGGTCGCCGCCGTCGAGGAGCGCGCGCAGCGATCCGCCGTTGAGGAGCTCGAGGACCATGAAGGCCACGCCGTCGTCCTCGCCCCAGTCGTAGACCGCCATGACGTGGGGATGGTGCAGCGCGGCGGCCATCTGCGCCTCGGCCCGGAAGCGACGGAGGAAGCCGCTGTCGTCGGACAGGCCGTCGTGGAGGATCTTGACGGCCACCCGCCGGCGCAGGCGCACGTCGTCGGCCAGGTAGACGCGTCCGCTCGCCCCGGCGCCGATGGGCGCGAGCAGGCGGTACCGGCCATTGAGAACACGACCGATGAGGTCGACAAGGGCGGTGTGGGCCATGTTGCGAACCAGGGTAGGAGCCGCCGACGCCAGATCAGCGGCAAGTGCTCGGTACCCTCGGTGCGTGGCCGAGACACCTCCCGCCGCGACCGCACCGGGGGCAGCCCGTCGTCAGCCGCTGCTGCACCACCCGTGGCGATGGGTGCTGGCGGGCGCCGTCGTGCTCGTCGTGCTGAACCTGGGGATCTTCGCCCTCGACCAGTCCGACACGAGCCCCGGCGGACGGACCCTGCCGAACACGATCGACTCGCTGACGCCGCCGCCCGGCGAGCTGATCCGGCCCCAGGACACGATCGGCGCCGACCTGCGCGACGACCTGACGGGCGTGCTCGTGCTCGACGGCGTGGAGATCCCCGAGGACCAGCTCGAGCGCGTGGTCCCGCTGGCGCAGGTCGCGTTCCGCCCGGGCACCGACCAGGAGCTCGAGCGCTTCGATCCCGGCGCCCACAGCCTCACGGTCCTGTACTGGCCGCAGGGCAAGGAGCGCCCGAAGAACCCGGGCTCCTACCCCTGGTCGTTCCGCGTCGGCGCCTAACCCCTGGTTGCGTCCCTCACCGTCGTGAGGCGGGTCGAGGGACGCAGAGGCGCTACGGGACGGCGAAGGTCGCGGCGCCCTTGATCGCGGGGCCGCCCGACT
>JBBDWT010000156.1:11633-18602 GCA_040902705.1 Acidimicrobiia bacterium
AGGCGCTACGGGACGGCGAAGGTCGCGGCGCCCTTGATCGCGGGGCCGCCCGACTCGACCCGGGTGACGAGCAGATCCAGCTCGACCCGCCGCTCGCCGTCACCGTCACCGTCACCATCGCCGGCACCGCGGTCGACGATGCGCGCGACCGTCGCCTCACACACGAGCCGGTCACCGGGCCACACCTGCTCGCGGAACTGCACCGCGAACCGGCGCACGTTGTCGGCGCCGAGCCACTCGGCGCAGTAGCCGGCGAGGATGCCGGCCTGGAGCATCCCGACGGAGAACACGGTCGGGAACCCCGCGCCACGCGCGAAGTCCTCGTCGTGGTGGATCGGGTTGAAGTCGCCCGAGGCGCCCTGGTAGCGCACGAAGTCGGTCCGGGTGAGCGGTCCGTACTCGCGCGGCCCCGGGCCTTCGCCCACGCGCAGCTCGTGCCACCGCACTGCCACCTCAGGCCCCCGCCTCGGGCGCTCGCGCGGTCTCGATCGCGGTCGAGCGACACTCGACGCGCACCCGACCGTCGGCATCGCGGAACTCGGTCACCGTCTCGACGAACGTCATCGAGCCCCCGCGCTTCCCCTCTTTCTCGTACACCTTGTCGACGCGCGTCTGCATCGTCAGCTCCTCACCGGCGTGTGGCAGTGCACCGTGGAACACGTACTCCTCACCACCGTGGAGCAGCCGCTGCAGGTCGAGCCCCACGCGCGCGAGCGGCGAGCTCGCTCCGCTCATCCAGAAGTTCCGCACGGTCAGGAACGTCGGCGGGACGGGTGGCGTCGTCGCGTCGGTGTACTCGGGGTTGTCGTCGAGGCACGCTCGCGCGAACTCGCGGATCTTGCCGCGCTCGACCGGCATCGTCGTCGGCTCGTCGGTGAGCCCCACCGCGTCGTCGATCGCCATCTGTTCCCCCTCCTCCCCTACTTCTCGTTCCTGCTCGCCGTCGACGGCTTCTTCTTGGCCGGCTTCTTCGCCGCCTTCTTCGCCGCCTTCTCGGGCTTGGCCCCCTTCGCGGGCGTCGGGGCGGCGTCACCGTCCACCGCCGGCCCGTGCTCGAGCAAGTCGGCGAAACCGCCTTCGTCGAGGATCGTCACGCCGAGGGTCTCGGCCTTCGCGAGCTTCGATCCGGGGCTCGCGCCCGCGACGACGTAGCTCGTCTTCTTCGACACGCTCGACGTCACCTTCCCGCCGCGCGACTCGATGGCGGCCTGGGCCTCGTCTCGCGTGAACCCCTCGAGCCCACCGGTCAGCACCACGGTCATGCCGGCGAGCGTCGCCTCGCCCGCGACGAGCTCGACCATCGGCGCCGTGAGATCGACGCCCGCCGAGCGCAGCTTCTCGACGACCGCGCGGTTCCCGTCGATCGCGAAGAAGCGCTGCAGGCTCTCCGCGATCACGTGTCCGACCCCGTCGACCGCAGTCAGCTCCTCGACGGTCGCGCGCTCGATCGCGTCGATCGAGCCCATCGACCGCGCGACCGCCTGCGCGGCCGTCGGGCCGACATGGCGCGCTCCGAGCCCGACGAGCACCCGTGCAAGCCCCCGCGTCTTCGAGGCGTCGATGCTCGCGACCAGGTTCTCGGCCGACTTCTGCGCCATCCGCTCGAGCGGCAGCAGGCGCTCGACGGTGACCACGTAGATGTCGCCCGCGTCCGACAGCAGCCCGGAGTCGACGAACTGTCGGACCCGCTCCTCGCCGAGTCCCTCGATGTCCATCGCGTTGCGACCCGCGAAGAACACGATGCGCTGCACCAGCTGTTCGGGGCACTCGACGTTGACGCAGTGGGTGTCGGACTCGCCCTCGAGCCGCACCAGCGGCGCTCCGCAGGCGGGGCAGCTCGTGGGGAACTTCCAGCGACGGGCGCCCGGCTTGCGCTTGGAGAGCACGGGCCCGACGACCTCCGGGATCACGTCGCCGGCCTTGCGCACGACGACGGTGTCGCCCGGACGGACGTCCTTGCGCGCGACCTCGTCCTCGTTGTGCAGCGTGGCCAAGCCGACCGTCGACCCGCCGACGAACACGGGCTCGAGCATCGCGAAGGGCGTCGCGCGCCCGGTCCTCCCGATGCTGACCATGATCCCGAGCAGCCGCGTCGTCTTCTCCTCGGGGGGGAACTTGAAGGCGATCGCCCACCGCGGCGCCTTGCTCGTCGTCCCCATCTCGTCGCGCTGCGCGAGGTCGTCCACCTTGACGACGGCGCCGTCGATCTCGTACCCGAGCGAGTGGCGCTGCTCGAGCATCCGCTCCGCGAACGCGTACACCGCGTCGAGCGTGTCGAGTCGCTCGATGTGGGGGTTGACCGGCACCCCGAGGTCCTGGATGCACTCCAGGGTCTCGTGATGCGATCGGAGCCGCGGACCGCCTTCCTGCACGCCGAGCTGGTACGCGAAGAAGTCGAGGTCGCGCGACGCCGTGACACGCGGGTCCTTCTGTCGCAGGCTTCCGGCCGCCGCGTTGCGCGGGTTCGCGAACAGGCGGTCACCCGCCTCACCCTGACGTCGGTTGAGCTCGTCGAACGACGCGATCGGCATGAACACCTCGCCGCGCACCTCGAGGCGCGTCGGCATCTTCGAGCCGACGAGCTTCGACGGGATGCGCGCGATCGTCGCCACGTTCACGGTGACGTCCTCGCCGGTGACACCGTCGCCGCGCGTCGCCGCGCGCGTGAGGCTCCCCGCTTCGTAGAGCAGGGAGATGGCGAGGCCGTCGAGCTTCGGTTCACCGACGAACCCGATCGGATCCATCACGATGCGCGAGATCCGTTCGAACCACGCCCGGAGCTCATCGCGGCTGAAGGCGTTGTCGAGCGACAGCATCGGCGCGACGTGGCGCACCGGCGCGAACGTCGCGCCCGTGCTCGCGACGCCTGCGCGCTGGGTCGGCGAGTCGGGAGTGATGAGCTCGGGATGAGCGGCCTCGATCTCGTGGAGCTCGCGCAGGAGGACATCGAACTCGGCGTCGGAGATCTCGGGATCGTCGAACAGGTAGTAGCGATCGTTGTGGTACTCGATCTGCTGACGGAGCTCGACGGCCCGCGCACCCGGATCGGAGCCCGCGGTCACGTGATCGGCGGCAACGTGATCGTCGGTTGCGTGGGGCCCACGGTGCTCGGCGGTGCGGTGGGCGCCGTCGGTGGCTGGGTCGGCGGCGCCGTCGGCGAGGTGGGCGCGGCGGTGGACGGCGTCGAGCCCGTCGAGGGTGGCACCGCCGTCGTCACCGTGGCGATCGTCGTGGTGGTCGGCGACTCGTCGCCACCGCCGTCGCCGAACGCGAACACGACGAGCAGGATGACGGCGACCACGATCACGGCGCAGATGACGATGACCGCGTTGCGCTGCCAGCCCATCCAGGCGGAGTCGAGATCGCCGTCGCTGCCCGGGTGCCGGGGTGGTGCGCCGCCGGCGGCGACAGCGCCGCCCGGGTACGCCTGCGTCGGCTCTCCGGGCTCCGAGGGATACGCGATGGGGCGGTCGTCGGGTGCCATGCGGTTGCGGAGTCTACGCAGGCGTTTCGCGAGACTGATCCCGTGCGGCTCGCCCCGGTTCGTGTGATCTGGCTCGTGCTCCCACTGCTCGCCGGACCCGCGGCGTCACACGCGCTCGACGGCTGGGACGACGCGCCCCGCATCGTCGCCACGGTGGTGCTGTGGGCAGCATGGGGCACCGGGCTCGTCGCGCTGCTGGCACCCCGACCGGTCGGGCTCACGATCGTGCGCACGATCGCCCCCGCGTTCGCCGCGCTCGCGATCGCCGGCGCGATCTGGGACGAGGCGTCGGCCCTGACCGCGCTCGGTGCAGTCGCAAGCGCGCTCACCGCCGCCGTGCTGGTGGCCGATCCCGCCGTCGCCGTCGCCTCGGCGAACGGCATCGCGTACGGCGACGAGCTGCGTCATCCGCTCCGAACACCGCCCGCGCTCTACCTCGGACCGATTCCCGCCGCGCGCGCGCTCGTCGTGGGTGGCACCGTCGCCGGGCCGCTCCTCCTCGCCGACGGGCAGCTCGCGTGGGGACTCGTCGCGCTCGTCGCCGGCCTGGTGCTGGCGTCCCTCGCCCTGCGGTCGCTCCAGACACTCGCTCGCCGCTGGCTCATCCTCGTGCCCGCGGGGCTCGTGGTGCTCGACCCGATGACGCTCGCCGATCCGGTCCTGATCGTGCGCCGGCAGCTGCGCGCGCTCCGCGAGGTGGACGCGACCGGGCCCCTCGACGCAGGCGCACTCGACCTCCGGCTCGGGGCGACGCTCGGCAGCGTGGAGGTCGTGCTCGACCGCTCGCTCGACGTGGTGCGGAGAGGCGGCCGGGGTCGCGGCGGCGACACCGTGCACCCGGCGTCGATGGTCGTGGCGGTCGCGGCGCCGCGTGCGTTGATCGACGCGTCGTCGGCGCGTCGCCGCGTACGTGGTCAGGCGGCGATGCCGCCACCGAGCAGCGCGTCGCCCTCGTAGAACGCAACGACCTGCCCGGGCGCGACTCGCCGCGTCGGCGCGGCGAGGTCGACCACGCCGTCGGCGTCGACCCACCCTTCGACGGGGGTGCCGTGCGCGCGGGTCTGCACGAGCACCGGTCGGTCGATCGCAGGCGCGGCGTCGACCCAGTGTGCGGTATGCACGACGAGGCGCTGGGACAGGAGCTCGGCCGCGCTGCCGATGGTGACGGTCGCGCTCGCGGCATCCACGTCGACGACGTAGCGAGGCGCGCCCACTGCGACACCGAGCCCGCGCCGCTGACCGACGGTGAACCCCTCGATGCCGGAGTGACGACCGACGACGCGTCCGCCGGTGTCGACGAGCGGCCCTGGTCGCGCACCCACCCGTTCGGTGACGAACTGCAGCCGTTCGTCGCGCCGCACGAAGCAGACGTCCATGCTCTCGGCCTTGTCGGCGGTTCGCAGACCCCGGTGGGCGGCGTGGGCACGCACCTCGGCCTTGGTCAGCTCCCCGACCGGCAGCAGCACCCGGCTGAGCTCGTGCTGGCCGAGCATGTAGAGGACGTACGACTGGTCCTTGGCCGCATCGGCGCCCCGCCGGAGCCGGAGGCGCCCGTCGCCGCGCCGATCGATCCGGGCGTGGTGACCGGTCGCGACCGCGTCGAACCCAAGGGCGTCGGCGCGCTCCAGCAGCACGCCGAACTTGATGGAGCGGTTGCACTCGACACACGGGTTGGGCGTATGGCCGGCTGCGTGCGCCTCGGCGTACGGGCGAACGACGGCCGCCTCGAAGGTGTCGGCGAGGTTGAAGACGTAATGAGGGATGTCGAGCTGCGCCGCGACGCGCCGCGCATCTTCGACATCGGCGACGCTGCAGCACCCCGAGTCGGTCTCGCCGCCCCAGAGGCGAAGCGTCACACCGGTGACGTGGTGACCGGCGTCGCGCAGGAGCCCAGCCGCGACCGACGAGTCGACCCCGCCGCTCATCGCGACGAGCACCCGCCGAGCGCTCATGCCGCGCGGCGCAGCTGCATGACCGCTGCGGGCACCGCGTCCAGCGCGCGGTCGACGTCGGCGTCGGTCGACGCGAACCCGAGGCTCAGGCGGATCGAGCACCGGGCGTCGGCCGGCGACAACCCCATCGCGGTGAGGACGTGCGACGGCTCGGTCGCACCTGAGGAGCACGACGACCCCGCCGCCGCGCACACTCCGAGCTGGTCGAGCGCGACGAGCAGCATCTCGGCCTCGACGCCCGGCAGTCCGACGTGGCAGTTGCCCGCCACCTTGCGCGAGGGATCACCGTTGACGAACAGGCCGTCGATCGCGGTCGCGAGACCCGTGACCAGGCGGTCGCGCAGCACACCGATGCGCTCGACATCGCGTGGACGCGCGTCGACGGTGGCGTGGATCGCGGCGGCGGTGGCGACGGCACCGGCGACGTTCACCGTCCCGGCGCGTCGGCCACGCTCCTGACCACCTCCCTCGAGCAGTGGCTGCAGCGACACTCCGTCGCGGACGACGAGTGCACCCGTGCCCTTGGGCCCACCGAACTTGTGGCCCGAGATCGACACGAGATCGGCGCCGGAGGCCGCCTCGGTGACGTCGATCCACGGGACGGCCTGCACGGCATCGGTGTGAAGGACCGCCTCCGGCGCACGCTCGCGCACGATCCGCACGACCTCGTGCAACGGCTGGATGGTGCCGACCTCGTTGTTGACGAGCATCACCGAGACGACGACCGTCGACGGATCGAGCGCGTCGGCGAGGGCGTCGAGATCGACGAGCCCGCCCCGCGTGGCCGGAACCCGGCGGACGGCGAAGCCCTCACGCTCGAGGCGGTCGGCGGCCGCGAGCACGGCCTTGTGCTCGAACGCGCAGGTCACCACGCCGGCGCCCCCTCCGGCCGCCCGCGCCGCCCGAGCGGCTCCTTCAACGGCCAGATTGTCGGCTTCGGTCCCGCCGCCGGTGAAGACGATCTCGCCCGGCGCGGCGCCCAGGCTCACGGCCACGGCCTCCCGCGCCTCTTCCAGCGCGGTGTTCGCCGCACGCGCGGCGTGGTGGCCACCCGACGGGTTCGCGAACGAGTCCGCGAGGAACGCCAGCATGGCCTCGATCGCCTCGGGCCGCATGGGAGTGCTCGCGGCGTGGTCGAGGTACGTGGAGGACACCCCGCCGAGTGTACGAGTGAGGATGTGCCCCGCATGGACGGCTCACCGAAAGGGTCTGCGCCCGCGGGAAGGATGTCACACCCCCAGGCGATACTCCCTCCATGAGCACCCAGCTACGCCTCGTCGGCGACAAGGAGCCTGCACGCCGCCCGGCATCCCCCCGACGCGCCCGAGTCACGAAGGCCCCCCGGGCCCGCCGCACGCACTGGGCAGACGACTGGCGCCTCGACGACGGCACCCGCCGCGCCGGAAGAGACGGTGTGGCCGCGGCACGCGCCGCCCTCGCCGCCGCGCACGGGTCGGACTCCAGCGTCCGACGCGCCAGCTAGTGCTCTGACCACGAACGTTCGCGCGTTATGCGGCGATGGGCTTGGGGTGG
>JBBDWT010000157.1:0-2627 GCA_040902705.1 Acidimicrobiia bacterium
GTCGACGAGATCGCGTCCGACGAGAACACCGCGAGCGCGATGACCTTCGGGATGCGTTGGTGCTCCTGTTCGGTCGTCGCCAAGGGCCGCCCGACCAGGATCCGTTTCACCAGCGCCATCGCCGACCCTCCCCGACTGGATCTGCGAAAGCCTGACGCACGCCGCCTCGTGCGGGCGAACCGGCAGCGCCGTTACGCGGGCTCGTGCTTCTCCCGGTGGAGGTGGTACGGAACCGAGACGACCACGACGTCCTTGCGGAACAGCAGGCGGCCCTTGAGCAGCAGGGCACTCTGGTTGTGGAGCAGGTGCTCCCACCAGTGCTTGACCACGAACTCGGGGATCACGATCGTGACCACATCGTTGTCGTAGCGGGCGTCGAGCTCGTCGACGAGGTCGAGCACCGGCCGCGACAGCTCCCGGTACGGGTTGTGCACGATCTCGAGCGTGACGTCGATGTCGTGCTCGGCCCACTGCTTCTGGATCGCCTCTTGCTCCTCGGGCTCGCTGACCATCGAGACCGCGATGAGTCGGGTCGGGTGCAACGACTTCGAGTACGCGAGCGCCTGCAGCACGCCGCGATGCACGCGGCCGACGAGCACGATGATGGTGTGGTTCATACGCGGTGGGCGCCAGCCCGGTTCGACCGCGAGCTCGGTCGCGACAGCGTCGTAGTGGCGGCGGATCGCTTTGAACAGGATGACGATCGCGGGGATCACCACGACGGGCAGCCACGCGCCGCTCGTGAACTTCGTCGTCAGCACGATCGACAAGACGACGAACGTCGCGATCGCGCCGAGCGCGCTCACCGCGGCACCGAAGCTCCACTTCCCTTCCTGCTTGCGTCGCTGGTACCGGACCATCCCGAGCTGGCTCAGCGTGAACGACGTGAACACGCCCACCGCATAGAGCGGGATCAGGGCGTTCGTCACGCCGCCGAACGCCACGATCAGCAGCGCCGCGGCACCGGCGAGGAAGAGGACGCCGTTCGAGAAGACGAGGCGATCGCCGCGGTTCGCGAACTGCCGGGGGAGGAACCCGTCGCCGGCGATGATCGACGAGAGCCGCGGGAAGTCGGCGTACGCGGTGTTCGCGGCCAGGGTCAGGATCGCGGCCGTCGCGAGCTGCAGGATCAGGAACACCGGGCCTTCCCCGAACACCTGCTGACCCATCTGCGCGAGGACCGTCTGGGCCTCGCTCGGGTACGGGTGGAGCTGGTCGGCGAGCAGCGCGGTGCCGAGGAACAGCGTGCCGAGGATGATCGCCATCCATGTCAACGTCGTCGCCGCGTTCCTGGCCGCGGGCTTCCGGAACGCGGGCACCCCGTCGGCGATCGCCTCGACGCCGGTGAGCGCCACCGCACCCGACGAGAACCCCTTGAGGATCAGGAAGAGCCCGAGCGTCCCACCCGCCTCCCGCGCACCCTCGAACGCCTCCGGGTCGAACGGGACCTGCGCGACGTCGCCGAGGGCGCTCTCGATCAGGCCGACGACGATGAGGGTGGACAGCACCACGATGTAGAGGTACGTCGGGATCGCGAAGATGCGCCCCGACTCCTTGATCCCGCGAAGGTTCGTCAACGTGATCAGCACGATCAGCGCGACGCAGAGCAGCACGCGGCTGTCGCGCGCACCCTCGAACGCGGGGATCGAGATGATCGCCGCGACGCCCGCCGACACCGACACCGCGACGGTGAGGATGTAGTCGACGAGGATCGAAGCGCCGGCGACGAGCGACGCGTTGCGACCGAGGTTCTCGCGGCTGACGACGTAGCTGCCACCTCCACTCGGGTAGGCGAAGATCGTCCGCCGGTACGACGCCACGACGATCGCGAGGAGCAACGCGACCGCGATCGCGACCGGGACCAGGATGTCGAGCCCGAGCGCGAGGCTCGACGCGCCGACCGCGGTGACGAACAGGATCTCCTCGGTCGCGTACGCGGTCGAGGAGATCGCGTCCGACGAGAACACCGCGAGCCCGATGACCTTGAGGATCCGCTGGTGCTCCTGCTCGGCGCTCGCGAGCGGTCGCCCCAGGAAGATCCGCTTGACGATCGCCACGCCGTGATCCTGTCGCGCGTACTGCCCTCGCGGCCACCTCCTGAACGAGATGGTTCCCGAACGAGACGTCGAGGACGCGACCCAATGCCGTCCGGAGAGCGTCGATAGCATCACGTCCGAACGGGGAGGTTCGCGTGCACGTGGTGGTGGTGGGCTGCGGCCGGGTCGGCAGTGAGCTGGCCGGAGCGCTCGAGAGCACAGGTCACAGCGTCGCGGTCGTCGACAAGCGGGCGTCGTCGTTCCGCCGGCTCCCGGCCACGTTCACCGGCGAGCGGGTCGTCGGGTTCGGCTTCGACCGCGACGACCTCGCCGCCGCGGGCATCGACCGGGGCGATGCCGTCGGCGCGGTCACGAGGGGCTGTTCAGGGACGGCTTGCCCTTTCCCGTTATTTTCCCGTTTTTTCGGGAAAGGCTCGATCTCGGCCTCGCCCGGCTGGATCAGGTGCACCATGCCGGAACTGTCGATCACATCGACGGCGGCGCCGTCCTGGCCGAGATCGACAATTTCCCGGATCCTGCCGGAAACAACCTCCCCATCGCGGAACCTGACGGTTACCTGCTGGCCGGCAG
>JBBDWT010000158.1:0-8778 GCA_040902705.1 Acidimicrobiia bacterium
CCCCACGCCCGCTCCTCACCGTTCGGCGTGTACTTCGGCCGGGGGCAGGCGTCGCTCAGGGACGCGAGCAGCGAGTACGCCGCCGGTTGGGCAACGCGGCCCGCCACCAGCACGTCCTCGTCGGGGAACGAGATCGCCGCTCGCCGGTAGAGCTCGCCGATCAGGCCCTCGAGGGCGGGACGCGCGGTCTTGCCCTTCCGCACCGCCCCGAGACCCCAGAGGATGCACGGGGTGCCACCGATCCGCTCGAGCGAGCCGAAGAGGAAGCCGTGGAGATCATCGTCCTCGGCCGCGAGGGTGATGAGCGGGAACTGCTCCACCGCGGTATCGAGCTGGTCGTCGGCCAGCGGGAGGCCGACGCCCTGCACGAACTGACCAAGCTCGTCGAGCTCGGCGGGCTTCAGGGACACTGAATCACGAGACTCGACTGCCATAGGACGTCCATTCTCGCGGACGCGCACCCCCTCCGGCCAGTCGGTACGAGCTCGGGCTCAGCAACCTCGTTCCGTCCCGCCGGCGCCAGCCCCGATCAGTCGACCCGCAGCCCCAGCACCGCCGGGTCGGGCGCCGGGATGCGGGGATCGAGACGCTCCAGCGTCTCCACCAGGAGCGTCGCCACCGCGGCGTCCCGGACCCACTTCCGGTCGGCGGGCACCACGAACCACGGCGCCTCGTCGGTCGAGGTCGCGGTGATCGCCTCCTCGTAGAGGACGTGGTACTCGTCCCACCTCGCCCGGACCTCGAGATCGGCGACCCTGAACTTCCAGCCCTTGGTCGGGTCGTCGATCCGGGCCTGGAGGCGCTCGCGCTGCTCGTCCTTCGAGATGTGCAGGAACACCTTCACGACGGTCGTGCCCTCGTCGGTGAGCAGGCGCTCGAAGTCGACGATGTGGCCGTAGCGACGCGCGCACTCCTCGGGACTCACCACGCCGATCGCCCGGGCGGCCACGACGTCCTCGTAGTGCGACCGGTTGAACGCTCCGATGTGGCCGCGTGGCGGCGTGGCGGCATGCACGCGCCACAGGTAGTCCTGCGCGAGCTCCGCATCCGTGGGCGCCTTGAACGAGGCGACCGAGCACCCCTGCGGGTTGAGCCCGCTGAGCACCGTGCGGATCGCGCCGTCCTTGCCCGACGCGTCCATCCCCTGCAGCACGAGCAGCACCGCGCGATCCCCTTCGGCCCAGAGCCGCCCGTGGAGCTCGTCGAGGCGCACGGCAAGCGCATCGAGCGCCACGCGCCCGGCATCCTTGTCGGCGAACCCGAGTCGATCACCCGGGTCGCGGCCGTCGATCCCCGCGGCCGTCCCCGGCTCGACGCGCAGGCGCTCGAGCATCAGTACCGCAGCTCCGCGCACACTGCGTAGTGGTCCGACGGCTGCACGTCGTCGACGGGCGCCACACCTTCCACCCGTGCCGAGAGGATCTCCCCGCGCGCGCCCTCGCCCTGCGGGTATCCGGCGAGCACGTAGTCGATGCGCCGGTCGGGCTCGGGGTAGCCGGCGGCGAACGGGTTGAGGCGCGACCACGTCCACCCCGGCCCACCGTCGCCGGCGACGCGCCAGGCGTCGAGGAACACGAGCTTCTCCGTCGGCACCGCGGCGAGTCCCGTGAGCTGGCGCATCTCTGCCGAATCCGGCTCGGCGTTCATGTCGCCGCACAGGATCGGCGGGTACTCACGCCGGTCGTGGGTCGACCCGATGTACTGGCACGCGGTCGCGACCTGCTGCTGACGCACGTGGCTCTGGTCGAGCCGCCAGTTGAGGTGCGTGCAGAACACCTGCAGCGGACCGCGCGGGCCGTCGATGTCGGCGCGGAGGATCACGCGCATCTCGTCGAGGCCCTTCGGTGCCGGCAGCGCCGCGGCCTTGCCCCCGGCGATCGGCCAGCGCGACAGCACGGCGTTGCCCATGCTCTCGGGGGCGACGTCGAGCCCGAGGCCGGCCGCGGCGACGTAGTGGTAGCCGAGCTCCTCGGCGAGGGACCGCGGCTGTGACTCGCCGTCGCGTGTCTCCCACACCTCTTGCAGGCAGATGACGTCGGGATCGACCCGGCGGAGCGTTTCGAGGATCGCGGGCTGCCGCGCCTCCCACGGCCCGAACCGCCACCAGACGTTCCAGGTGAGGACGCGCAGCCGCGTCGTGACGCGCTCGGGCGGGATCCACCCTGCAGTCGCAGACGGCAAGCTCATGCGGCGGGACACTACCGGCGAGCACCGCGAGTGATCTCGGCTCAGCGCGACTTCCCGGCGAGCCGCTGCCCCATGGTGCGCTCCGCTACGTCGATGCCGGTGAGAAGGAGGCGGGCATCCGCTTGATGCCGTGGATGAAGTTCGACTGGAGGTACTCGGGCTCGCCGGTGATCTCGATGTCGGGGAGGCGGGTCAGGAGCTCCTCGAACATGACCCGGATCTCGCGGCGCGCGAGATGCGCGCCCAGGCAGAAGTGGGGGCCGCCGCCGCCGAACCCGACGTGCTCGTTCGGGGCGCGCAGCACGTCGAAGGCGTAGGGGTCCGCGAACACGCGCGGATCGCGGTTCGCCGCGCTGTACCAGAGGACGACCTTCTCCCCCTCCTGGACCGGCTGGCCGCCGACCTCGGCATCGGCCACCGCGCAGGTACGGCGGAAGTGCACGACCGGTGTCGCCCAGCGGATGACCTCCTCGACCGCGGTCGGCGACACGCCGTCGAGATCAGCCAGCCAGAGCTTCTTCTGGTCGGGGTTGTCGGTGAGTGCCTTCATCCCGTGACTGATCGCGTTCCGGGTCGTCTCGTTGCCCGCGGCGACGAGCAGCACGAAGAACGATCCGAACTCCTCCGGCGTGAGGCTCTCCCCTTCGACCTCGGCGAGCGCGATCTTGGTGGTGAGGTCGTCACGCGGGTTCGCGACGCGCTCGGCGCGCAGCTCCTGGGCATACGTCCACAGCTCCTGCGCGGCGAGGAACGCGGCCATGATGTCGCCGCCGTACTCGGGGTCGCTCGCACCGAGCACCACGTTGGTCTTGTCGAAGACCCACTGGTACTCGGACGAAGGAATGCCCATCATGTCGCAGATGATCTGGAGGGGAAGCGCCGCCGCGACGTCGGTCACGAAGTCGCACTCGCCCCTCTCCGCGATCGCGTCGACGATGGCGCGCGCTCGGCTCTGCACGCTCTCCTCGAGCTCGGCGACCTGGTGTGGCGTGAAGCCGCGGTTGACGATCAGCCGGAAGCGCGTGTGGCGCGGCGGGTCCATGTTGATCATCGAGCCGAGGAACTCGTAGACCTCGGGCGGGAAGTCGGGGATGTTCGTGCCCTTTCCGGAGATGAAGAGCTCGGGCTGACGGCTGACCTGCTGCACGTCCTCGTGGCGGACGACCGACCAGAACCCGGTGCCGTGCGGGAGCCCCTCGATCTCGGGCTCGGTGTGCCACGACACGGGGCGCTCCTCGAGGAGCTTGGCGAACATCCCCGGGATGTCGGGCCGGTACCAGAGGTCGATGTTGCCGAAGTCGATCTCGTCGATGCTCAGGTCGGTCGTCGGGCTGGCGGCCACGACCCGAGACTAAGCCGTCGGCTCGCGGGGTGCGCCAGAGCACCTGCCGGGTGATGCAGTGGACGTTGCCGCCGGACCACCTGAGTCCGCCCGGCAGCGCACCGATCGCCGCGTCGATCGCCGCGTCGATCTCCGCGTCGCTCTCACGCTGCTCTTACCCTGGCTCGGGAGACTCCCGACTCGTCCCGAACCCCCCTGAGGAGCCGAGCCCGATGACGACGCCGCCCCCGACCGCGCCGACACCTCCGCCATCCGGGTCGACGAGCCGCCGGAGCCGCCGCTGGTGGTACCTCGGCGGCGCGCTCGCGCTCGTCGTGGTGCTCGCCGGCTTCGGGATCTGGTACTTCGTCTTCCGCGACGACTCGCCGTCCGCCGTCAACATCGAGAGCGCCACCGAGTCGCTCGACACCCGCGGGTCGGGGTCGTCGAACACATCCGCGAACGGGGTCGACGGCACGTGGACCGTCGACGGCTCGATCGGGTCGTTCGCCGACTTCACGAGCTCCTTCGCGGGGTACCGAGTGCAGGAGGAGCTCGCCGGCATCGGTGCGAAGACGGCAGTCGGTCGCACGCCCGCCGTGACGGGCACGTTGACCATCGCCGGCAAGAAGATCTCGAAGGCCGACTTCGTGGTCGACATGACGACGCTCGAGAGCGACGAGGATCGACGCGACGGCGCGATCCGTGACCAGGCGATCGAGACCACGAAGTTCCCCACCGCGACGTTCGAGCTCACCCGGCCGATCGCTCTCGACGCGGTCCCGGCCGACGGCACGACGATCTCGGTGGATGCCACGGGCGACCTGACCCTCCACGGTGTCACCAAGGAGGTGACGATCCCGCTCCAGGCCGAGCTCACCGGCGACGTCATCGCGGTGACGGGCGAGATCGACATCCTGTTCACCGACTACGACATCGCCAAGCCCACCAGCTTCGCCGTCGTCTCGATCGCGGACGACGGCATCCTCGAGGTGCAGCTCTTCTTCACCAGGCAGACGTGAGCATCCGGGCGCTCACCCGCGCACCCGCCGGTTCGTGAAGACCTATCCGGTGCCGCCGCTCTCGGCGTAGGCCTGCGCCCGCTTCGCCATCTCCTCCTCGGGGACGTCCTCGACGTGGGTCGCGACGCTCCAGATGTGCCCGAACGGGTCCTCGAGCTGACCGGCCCGGTCGCCGTAGAACTTGTCCTCCAACGGCTGGAGCACCTTCGACCCGGCTTCGATCGCGCCCTGGAACACCGAGTCGACGTCGTCGACGTAGATGTGGATGTTCACGGGAGAGCCGCCGAGCGTCTTCGGGCCCCTGATCCCCATGTCGGGGAACTCGTCGGCGAGCATGATCACCGAGTCGCCGAGGGCGCCCGCGGCGTGGCCGCCCATCCCCCCGGGCATCGGCATGCGCATCCGCTCCTTCGTGCCGAAGACCTTCGCGTAGAAGGCGATCGCGTCGCTGGCGCCGTCGACGATCAGGTACGGCGTCACGCTGTGGTAGCCGTCGGGAATCGGTGTGACCTTGGCCATGGGATGTCCCTCCGTGGGTCGGGCGTGCATTGTGGCGCACCGACCCCCGGTCGTCACAGGGCTCCCCGCCTAGGAGCGCAGCGAGAACTCGTCGACCTCGGCGAGGCGCCGGTCGCGCTCGGCGGCGTCGAGGAACGACGCGCGGAACGAGTTGCGCGCCAGCTCGAGCACCTCCTCGTCGGTCAGCGCGAGTGCCGGCACCACCGCGGCGAAGTTGTCGGCCACGTAGCCACCGAAGTAGGCCGGGTCGTCGGAGTTCACGGTCACCCGGATGCCTCGGCGGAGCAGCACGGCGAGATCGTGATCCTCGATCCGGTCGAACACGCGCAGCTTCACGTTCGAGAGCGGGCACACGGTCAACGGCACCTGCTCGGCGACGAGGCGCTCGACGAGCTCCTCGTCCTCGATGCACCGGACGCCGTGGTCGACGCGTGCCACGTGCAGGACGTCGAGGGCCTGCCAGACGTACTCGGGCGGGCCTTCCTCCCCCGCGTGCGCGACCGTGAGGAAGCCCTCGGCGCGGGCGCGGTCGAAGACAGCACGGAACTTCTCCGGCGGATTGCCGACCTCCGCGGAGTCGAGGCCGACCGCGACGATCGCGTCGCGGTGCGCGAGCCCGGCCTCGAGCGTGGCCATCGCCGCGTCGGCACTGAGGTCGCGCAGGAAGCACAGGATCAGCCGCGAGCTCATTCCCGAGTCGCGCCGACCGGCGTCGAGCGCTGCGGTGATGCCCCCGACGACCGTGTCGAACGCGATGCCACGGTCGGTGTGCGTCTGTGGATCGAAGAAGATCTCCGTATGACGGACACCCTGTTCGTGTGCGCGGCGGAGGTACGCCGCGGTCAGGTCGTGGAAGTCCTGCTCGTGGACGAGCACGTTGCAGCCCGCGTAGTAGATGTCGAGGAACGATTGGAGATCGTCGAACACGTACGCGCGCCGAACCGCCTCGACGTCGGCGTACGGCAGGTCGACACCGTTGCGGCGGGCGAGCTCGAACATGAGCTCCGGCTCGAGCGTGCCCTCGATGTGCAGGTGCAGCTCGGCCTTCGGGAGCGCTCGGAGCGACGCGTCGTCCATCATCGCCCGACGTCCGCTGGGAGCAGACCCACGAGCACCGTCCCGCCGACCACTGCTCGCATCCCGGTGAATGTAGAGGTCGGCGACGGGGCGGGCACCCGCTTCGGCGATCCGGAGGAGCCGCGGCCCCGGCCGCTGGGTGTCGTAGCCTCGGGGTCATGGCCCATGAGAAGACGATCCGCAGTGGCAAGGGCAAGAAAGAGGGCAAGAGCCTCAAGGAGAAGCGCGCCGCCAAGAACGCGAAGCGAGCCGAGCGGGCCGCATCGCAGCGCACGGCGCAGACCTAGCGGCCTCGCCGCCACTGGTGGCGCCGGGGCGATGTCGCGACGTCTCCCACCGCCGATGGCGGAGACGCCGTCAGCGCCAGGCGCCGTCGCGGCAGAGCTGGCAGCGGTGGATCTCGACCCGGCCGACGGCGATCGCCACGACCGGGCGCCCGTCGGTCGCGGTCACCCGATGGATCGCCACCCCGACCTCACTCGGTCGGGCCACGTCGATCGGCCGCTGACAGCCTGGGCACTGGATGCTCCGCTCACGCTCGAGGACCGATGCCATGTCTCCATCCCCTCAGCCTTCACGCAAGGTAATGCTTGCGCGCGCGCAAGTGGTGGATGGTGCATGTGTTGCTGGTGCGGCTCGTGTGAATCTCGCTCGCTCCGAGATCCCACGGCCCGGGCCCCGGCCGTCTTCGAGCCTGGGGCGCGATGGAGCACCCCGACCGTTGCGGGGACACGATCCGGAAGGTCGCCGAGCAGGCGTGCGCCGGTGACGGGTGGCGACGAAGGGCCCGTCGAATCGATCAACGCGGTCACGCTCGCGGTCGCCGAGATGCCCCGGTCGGTCGCGTTCTACGAGGCCCTCGGATTCGCGCTCGCGTCCGGAGGTTCGGACGCGGGCTTCACCACGTTTCGAGTCGGCGACGGCTTCCTCAACCTCCAGGTCGACCCGGAGCACACGCCGTTGGCGGGCATCTGGGGCCGCGTGATCTTCTGGGTCGACGATGTCGACGCGATGCACGCGCGGGCGCTGGCCGCCGGGTTCTCACCGGCGACGTCACCGGCCGACGCGCCGTGGGGTGAGCGCTACTTCCACCTCCACGACCCCGACGGTCACGAGCTGAGCTTCGCTCGACCCGTGACCGCACGCTAGGAGCTGCCGTCAGGCGCCGTCCGCGTAGGTCCAGTCGGGCTGCTTGCGCTCCTGACGCTCGTCGTGGATCGCGGTGCCGTCGTCGAGGATGTCGACGAGCTTGGGAATCGAAACGGGCTCGGCGGGGGCCGCGCCCTCGAGGTGCGCCACGAAGTCCGCGGGGAAGGCCCGCAGCAGCGAGCCGATGACGCGCTGCTCCTGCGCACCCAGGAAGCATCGGTTGCTGTCGGTGACGGTCGTGAGCCGTGCTCCCATGAGCTCGATGTCGGCGTCCGTCGCACGGCCCGCCAGCAGCTCGTCGAGGAGCTCGGTCACCTCCCCGGTTCCCTGCTTGCACGGCGGGCATTGCCCGCACGACTCCACGAAGAGGAAGCGCGAGACCCCGCGGGCGACCGCCACCATGTCGCGCGTGTCGTCGTAGACGATGAAGCCGCACGCGCCGAGCCCGCTCCCGATCGCCGCCATGCCCTCGTACGACACGGGCACGTCGATATCGGCCGCGGTGATGACGGGATTCGCGACGCCCGAGAGCACGGCCTTGAGCGCACGATCGGGCCGCGTGCCGGCACCGATGTGCACGACGACCTCGGCGAGCGTCCGCCCGAGCTCGACCTCGGCGACGCCCGCGCGACGGACGTCGCCCACGACCGTGCAGATCACATGGCCGGGTGACCCCACGGTGCCGAGCGAGCGGTACCACTCAGGACCGCGATCGAGGATGGGCGCGACGTTCGCAAACGTCTCGACGTTGTTGACGAGCGTCGGGTTCGACCCTTCCGGTGCTGCGTCGGCGACACCCGGGTCGGCCGACCAACCGACCTGCGGGCGCGTCGCGAACAGGCCGTGGATGTACGGGGGGAGCAAGCGCGGCAGTGGATCCTCGCCCTCGATCACCTCGAGCAGCGCCTTCTCCTCACCGAAGAGGTACTCGTCGGGCCCCTCCACGATGGTGATCGGCACGACTCCGAGCAGGTCGGCGGCGCGCATCTCGGCGATCGCTCGGTCGAGCACCTCGCGCTGGCGTCGGAACGACGCCTTGATCGCGAGGAACGCGTGCGCGGCGCCGAGCGTCTCGGCCGCGATCGCCAGCCCTTCGAGGACCTGATACGGGTTCGCCGCGATGAGCGCCCGGTCCTTGAACGTCCCGGGCTCCCCCTCGGCGCCGTTCGCGACGACGTACCGGTCACCCGGGTCGTCACTGCCGTCGCGCACCGACGCCCATTTCCGCCCGGCAGGGAAGCCCGCTCCCCCGCGTCCACGCAGTCCGGATGCGGCGATCGCGTCGATCACGCCGTCGGGGCCGAGCCGTCGGGCGTGCTCGAGCCCGTTGCCACCGCCGCGCGCGCGGTACTCCTCGAGCGTCGCGAGCGGGGCGTCCGGGAGGAGGTATGCCGGACCGGAGGTCAGCGGCGAGATGATCGCGCGATCATCGCGCGCCTACGGGCGCCGGCTATCGCCAGGCGCCGTCGGGGAACATCTGGCAGCGGTGCACCTCGACGCGCC
>JBBDWT010000158.1:8878-10724 GCA_040902705.1 Acidimicrobiia bacterium
GGCTATCGCCAGGCGCCGTCGGGGAACATCTGGCAGCGGTGCACCTCGACGCGCCCGAGCATGATCGTCACCGTCGGGCGGCCGTCCTCGGTGTTGCCCCGGTCGAGCGACAGTCCGACATCGGGCGGGCGGGTGACGTCGATCGCCGCTTGGCAGCCGGGGCATTGGAGCGTGTCCGGCACGTAGGCCTCCCAGTCGTTCTCGACCACCAACCGGCGTCCTGCATGCCAGCAGTCCCCGAACCTAGCGTGAGAAGGGGTCAGGCCTCCCAGTGCCAGGCCTCGGGGTTCGGCCCCCCGGGCTGCACCGACGCCGGCTGGAAGAAGCCGTACCCCGCGGCGTTGGCCGCGAGCCAGGCATAGCCGGGCGAGCTGAACGTGAGCTCGCCCCCCTGGTCCTCGAAGTCGATCGCGTGGCCCCACCCGTGCTTGCTCGTGCCCGGGACCGCGGCCATGCCGCACTGCCCGATCGAGCAGTAGTAGTTCCTCCACCACACCTGCATGTCGTAGGTCCGGTAGCACGACTCGATCCGGGGCGGGCCGGGGACGCCCGGCGGGAGGTACGCGCTCTTCTCGGGTGCGAGCGCCACCCCTGCGATGCTCGCAGCCCGGAGCAGCACCACCAACGGGCCCGCGAGCTCGGTGGCGACGCGACACCCGTCCGAGATGAAGGTGAGCGACGAGTCGGGCAGCCGACCGTTCTGGGGCGGAGGCGGAGCAGCGGGCAAGCACGCCGCCCCGATCAGACCGAAGGCGACCACGGCGACGACCGCGCGGATCGGCAGGCGTCGATGCGACCTCTCGTGGAGTGACGGCATCGGGTGGTCCTTCCCGCGCTCGAGGCTGAGGAAACGAGTGGCGAGATCTCGTCAAGCCTCGCGCGTCGGGACCGCACCCGTGACCGATGCGCCCGGCGATGCTCGGTCACGCAGGAAACGGCGCCAACCCCATGCGCTCGCGGACCTCGGGCCGACGAAGGGGCGGCACCGTCTGCGGTGGCTGACGGCGGGGTGGCAGCCCGTGCAGCACCTCCTCCGTGATCGCGGCGACCTCCAGCGCAGCCGCGTCGAGCGCCGCGGCGACCTGCGCGTTGGGCTTCCCGATGCCCGAGACCTTCTTGATGTACTGACGGGCGGCGGCCTCGATCTCCTCGCGCGTGGCGGGAGGCTCGAGGCCCCTGAGCTCGGTGATGTTTCGGCACATGGCGCTCAGCGTACGACGCGCCGGGCGTGCGGTCCGTCAGCCAGGAGTCGGGCAGGTGACCGAACCGCGGCGCGCGACGGTGCAGAAGGTCTCCGATGTGATCTTCCACATGCCGTCGACGAACACCGCCTCGCCGTTCGTGTTGGCGGTGATGACGTGCCCGTCGATGAGCAGGTCGAAGTTGACCGACGCCACGGTCGACTCGTGCAACGTGACCGAGTTGACGCGCGGGACGATCACGCCGATGTATCCCTCGTTGGCATCCCGAGCCTCGACCGCCGCCTGGCCCCGGATCGGCATACCGCCCACGATCGCCTCGTCGGATGTGTACGGACCGCCGCCGCCGAACGCGCCCCGCAACGCATCGCTGATCGCCTGGCGCGCGACCTCCTGCTGGTCGGGCGGTTCGGCGGTGGCGGGCACGGTGCTCGTCGGGCTGTCGGTCGGCTCCAGCGTCGTGACGCTGACGGGCTGCGGAACGCTGAACGTGTTGAGCACCACGAGCGCCTCGGCGAACCGCGAGCCGGAGACATCGTCGGTGGTGACGACACTCGCGAGGAAGAACCGGCCGCCGTCGACGAACGGGTACTCGCCGTAGCGGTTTCCGTCCGACCCGGACACGTCGGGAGTGGGCGGCGGCTCGA
>JBBDWT010000158.1:10824-18156 GCA_040902705.1 Acidimicrobiia bacterium
CGTTCGGGGAAGGACACGAGCCGAAGAGGCGCCCCGATGTGCTCGTGAAGTCGGCGGGGCGCGGGACGAACGAGACGCCGTCGTAGACCTGGGAATGGTCTGGCGAGTTCAGTGGCGCGCCGGTCGAGTACTCGTACACGCTCACGAATGCGGCACCGACTGGCGCGGGACGGTCCGGGTCGCAGACGACGATCGGCTCCGACTCCGGGCGCGCCGCGGTCCCCACGACGAGCACCTGGGTCGGATCGGTGGTCGCCGAGCGCGGGAGGTCCCGCCAGTCGGGCGGGATGTCGATCGAGACCTCGTTCGCCGAAGCCCGCAACGACATCACCTCGACCCGCGTGCGCTCCGCGTCGCCGCCGACCGCGACGACGACCGCGCCGCTGGCGATCACGAGGGCAGCGACCGCGCAGCCGCTGGCCAGTCGGCGACGCCGCCACGCGCGCCGCTGCTTCGCCGCGACGGCGAGCGCCTCGACATCGATGGACCGCCGGGGAGTGGCCACCGACTGGTGGAGCAGATCTCGGATATCGGGGCTCATGCGGCTCCTCCTGCGGCGAGTCGTTCGGGATCGACGGCGTCGTCCGCACCCAGGCCGGCGTCGCGCAGCGCCACGAGCGCGCGGCTCGTGTGCGTCTTCACGGTGTTGACGGGACAGTCCATGAGTGCGGCCACCTGTCGGACGGAGAGATCGGCGAAGTAGCGGAGGACGAGGGCGCGCCGCTGGGTCTCGGGGAGCGCCGCGACGGCAGCTCGCACCGCGATGCAGAGCGCCGTGTCGTGATCACGCGTGATCGACTCGGCACTCTCGTGGCGCCGCAATCGACGCTGGATCGCGCGGCGGCGGAACTGCGACTTGGCCAGGTTGAAGGCGACGCGGTGGGACCACGCGGAGCGTGACCTCGCGTGCTGGACTTCCGACCAGTGCTCGCACACGCGGATCAGCGTCTCCTGCGCGAGATCCTCGGCGAGGTCCCGCTCGCTCGTGTAGAGCGTGAGCGACCCCACGAGCCGCGGCCACTCGGCGTGGCAGAACGCCACGAGCTCCGGATCGATCTCGTCCCCCACTCCCGAAAGACGCACGAGCACCCTCCCGGGTTTCGAGGAGCTTCGGATGTCGCCGTGGATCGACCCGGTCTACCCGCTCGCGGTGGAGATGGCCGCGTCCCTGCCTGTGCCGCCGATCGTCGCCCCAGGCCATCCGCCACTCGGGGTGAGACGGGAGCCACACCCGTGCCCGCGTAGCCTGGCGACGTGGGCGACCCGAGAGCACGACCCACGTCGGGCGCGCGCCGTACGGCCGAGCGCGCCACGTTGGAGAGGCGGAGCGCCTGGCTCCGCGGGCTCGCCGACACGATCGCCGAGGGCGAGCCCGTCCTCGCCGCGGTGCGTCAC
This sequence comes from Acidimicrobiia bacterium, assembly GCA_040902705.1. GTDB lineage: Bacteria > Actinomycetota > Acidimicrobiia > IMCC26256 > PALSA-555 > DATBSK01. Next base: position 12,220 of record JBBDWT010000158.1, read on the forward strand.
CGTGCCGGCACCGCGAGCCAGGCGGAGCTCCTCGTGCTCGTCGACGACGCGACCCAGCGCGTCGCCAAGGGGCGCGACGACCTCGAGCATCTTGCCGCGGAGCTCGAGGGCGCGGCGCACAGCCGTGCACGCGGCGACGACGTGGCCAGCGGCTCGCTGTTCCGTCATGGCGCCGCGTCGCGTCACCTTGCCGACACGTCCACCCCCACCAATGCCGACGTGCGCGCGCTCGTGATCGATGTCGCGGCCGACCTCCCACGCGACCTCGGCACGCGGTGTCGCACCCGGATCGCCCTCGCGTCGTCGGCGGAGCTGACGATCCTTGCCGACCTCGCCGAAGCCGGCCTCACCCACGACCAGCTGATCCGGCTGCTCGAAGGCGGTCACCTCCTCCTTCCCGGCCACCAGATGCTCGAGCACTGGTCCGGCCTCGACGGTGTGACGCCCCGCACCTCGAGCCACTACCACCCGCACCTCCAGCCGACCGGTCGCGGCCCGCGCTGGTTCGAGCGCGAGCGTGCACGCGTCGCCGACGCGCGTGCTCATCCGGTGTACGGACAGCAGTACGGGCTCAGGGGCAAGTTCCTGCACGAGGCGCTGTTCGGTCCCGGGCCCCACGACACGACGTTCATCCAGCTCGAGCGGGCAGCACCGTCGAAGCTGCGCCTCGTCGAGCACATCACCGACTGGATCGAGTACCGCTTCACACGACGCAACCAGGGCCCCTACGGATCGACGATCGACACCGACGCCGATCCCATACGCGCGCCACGGCTGCCCACCCAGCGCGCGGCAGCCGTCACCGACCTCGACCACCTCGAGACGGTGACCGTCGAGATCGGTGGCGACCTCGCGGCCGAAGGTCGGCTGGAGCCCGTCGTCTGGCGGGGGCCGTCGAGCTCGGCCTTCGATGATGCGGTGCGCGCGGCCGCGATCGATCTCGGGCACGCAGCCACTGCGGTGAGCGCGTTGCGCGCCGCGTTCGATCACCCGGCGTGAGATATCGAGCCTCACCGAGCCGCAGGCAACCGGACACACCCAGAGCTTGCGCGGCGCGCGCGATCCGTCTCGACGACCTGCTACGCTGTGGAGGTTCCGCAAGACGTCGCACATACTCCGCGACGTGCGGCACCCGCAACGGCTACACGGATCGTTTCGTGGTTCGTTCTCAGTAGTGCCTCGCACTGCGAGCATGGGTCTAGGTCTCGGGTTCGTTCAGCCCTCGTGAGACCTACCCATATTCCGCCCAGACGGCGGCAGCGCACTGGAGAACAGCTCTTTCATGTCACGCTCTTTCGACGATCTCGGCGTCCCCGCCGACATCGTGTCCTCACTCGCCGCGCACGGGATCGACGCCCCGTTCGCCATCCAGACCCTCACCCTCGCCGACGGCTGCGCCGGTCGTGACCTCTGCGGTCGCGCCCCCACCGGTTCCGGCAAGACGCTCGCGTTCGGGATCCCCCTGGCCGCCCGCATCGGACGCGCCCGGCCCAAGCACCCGCGCGGCCTGGTGCTCGTCCCGACCCGTGAGCTCGCCGCGCAGGTGTGCAGCGAGCTCAAGTGGCTCGGCGGCAGCCGCAAGCTCCGCGTCGCCCCGGTCTACGGCGGCGCCGGCTTCGGCGCCCAGCTCAAGGCCCTCCGCACGGGCGTCGACGTCCTCGTCGCGTGCCCGGGGCGCCTGACCGACCTCCTCGAACGACGCGAGGTCATGCTCGACGAGGTCGAGATGGTCGTCCTCGACGAGGCCGACCGCATGGCCGACATGGGCTTCCTGCCCTCGGTCAAGCGGCTCCTCGACCTCACCCCGGCCTCCCGCCAGACGCTGCTGTTCTCGGCGACCCTCGACGGCGCGGTCGACGGGCTCGTCCGGCGCTACCAGCGCGACCCGGTGAAGCACATGCTCCCCGAGGACAAGACGCAGGCGTCGCTCGCGGAGCACCACTTCTGGCGCGCCGAGCGCGACCAGCGGGTGGCGATCTGCGCCGAAGCGATCAAGAGCACCGGCTCGACCATCGTGTTCTGCCGGACGAAGCACGGTGCCGACCGCCTCGCGAAGCAGCTCGGGCAGCACGGCGTCACCACGGAGGCGATCCACGGCAACCGCTCGCAGGGTCAGCGCGAGCGTGCGCTGAACGCCTTCACGAACGGCAAGGCCGATGCGCTGATCGCGACTGATGTCGCGGCGCGCGGGATCCACATCGACGACGTCGCCTGTGTCGTGCACTTCGACCTTCCGAACGACTTCAAGGACTACACCCACCGCTCCGGACGCACTGCGCGTGCGGGCGCCGGCGGCACCGTCGTCTCGCTCGTCGGTCGCGACCAGCAGCGTGACGCCGAGGCGTTCCAGCGTTCGCTGAAGCTGTCGAAGGGCCTGGCGTCGCCCGACCCGAAGAAGCTCGCTACACCGGCTGCTCCGACGACGACTGCACCCGCGCCTGCGGTGGCGACCAAGGCCGCACGCAAGGCCGCGGCCGAGGTCGCGCCCGGTCCCGAGCCCAGGCCCGAGCCGCAACCGCAACCGCAACCGCAACCCAGGGTGGCGTCGGGCGAAGACGCACCCGAAGGCACGGTCAAGTGGTACGACGCCCGCAAGGGCTTCGGGTTCATCGAGCGCCCCGGCGCCAACGACCTGTTCGTGCACGTCAGCGCACTCGAGCGCATCCGCGAGAAGCGCCTCGAGGAGGGCCAGCGAGTCGAGTTCGAGCTCGGCGAGGGCCGCAGGGGCGACGAGGCCCGCCGCGTCCGCGTGCTCGCGTCCTAGAGTCCCTGCGACCCGAGAGAAGTCGAGAGGAAGCGCATGTACGTCGCCGAGTTCACCTTGCACGCCAAGCCCGGGCACTACAGCGACGTCGCCGACATCTACTCGGCATTCGTCGTCGACTTCCTCTCGACCCACCCGGCGCTCGAGTCCGCGATCATCGTCGGCGACGACGCGAGCGGGCTCGTGCGCGGTGTCGGGATCTGGGACACCAAGGAAGACGCCGACTCGGTGAACAGCGAGCCGGAGTTCGCCGCGTTCAACGACGCGATCTTTCCCCTGCTCGCCGTGCCCGCCGAGCGGGTCGAGTTCGAGCTCCTGCACGCGTTCGTCCGCGACTAGGCGGAGCCGAGCATGAGCACCGCGCTGCGCACCCCGTCGCGTCTGCTGGCCGTCGCCGTCCTCTCACTCGCGTTCGCCGGCACCGGGATCACCAGCGCCGGGGCGCAGACCGACGGCTCCGGCGCCAAGGGCGCCGCACCGGAGGCGACGCGCGAGATCCTCGTGCAGACCGCACCGCCAGCGGCACCGGGCTACGACCTGTACCTGATGCGGGTCACCGTCCCGCCGGGGGCGGAGCTCGCACCGCACACGCACCCCGGCACGCAGGGCGCGCGCATCGAGCGCGGGGTCCTCACGTACACGCTCATCTCGGGATCCGCGACGGTCATCCGGGCCGCGACCCGCGGCGCCGACGCCACGACGGAGACCGTCAGCGCACCGAAGACGGTCGAGCTCCGACGCGCCGACGTCGTGATCGAGAACCCCGCGCTCGTGCACGAGGCCGCCAACCGGGGCGCGCGGCCCGTCGTCATCCTGCTCACGGCGCTGTTCCCGCAGGGGGCGCCGCTCTCCACGCCGGCCGGCTGATCGTCAGCCCGTAAGCTGGCATCCATGGAGGGGCATCAGGTCGAGCTCCGCGAGGAGCCCCGTCGAGTCGAGGTCGTGTTCAACGACGCGGTCGTCGCATCGTCGACGCGCTCGGTCGCACTGCTGGAGACCGGCCTGCCCGTCCGCTACTACTTCCCCCGCGACGACCTCGCGATGGAGCATCTCGACGCGACGACGACCGAGACGGTCTGCCCGTTCAAGGGCTCGGCGTCGTACTTCACGGTGCGCGTCGGCGATGTCGAGCACCGCGATCTCGCGTGGTCGTACGAGACCCCGATCCCCGGCATCGAGCGCATCGCCGGGCACGTCTGCTTCTACGGCGAGCACGCCGACCACCGAATCGACGGTGAGCCGATGGAACGGCCCGAGACCCCGTGGTCGAATCCGAAGGCCTCCTGATTCGCGTCGTCCGCTCGTGTGCTACTGGTGGTGGCGCCGGCGGAAGCGGACCGTCGCCAGCGCCGCGACGATCGCCGCTCCGGTGAGCCCGCCGATGATGATGCCGTTGCGCAACCGCACCCGGGAGCGGCCGGTGTCGGGCTCCGACTCGATGCTCTCGATGTCGCCCACGAAGAGCGTCGAGTCGTCGAGCGTGATGTGCGCGCCGCGCTCGGCCCCGTCACGGGTGACCTGCTCGAGGCGCTCGCGGAAGACCTCGGGGCCGACGCCCTCGGGCACGTCGCCCTGAGCGTTGCCGTGCGCTGCGTCAGATGCCGAGTCGTCCACCATGGCCTCTTTGGTCTCCGTCGGCGGCGCCCGCCTTCATGAGGGCGATCGCCTCGGTGACCCGCTCGCCGTGCTTGACCTCTTCGCGGCCGTTCAGGCGGAGCAGCCGGGCGACGTCGGCGTCGGGCTCGTTGTCGGCCCACTTCTGGTAGCCGGCGTTGCCGTCGAGCTCGCCCTGCACCACGAGCGGGAGGAGGTCGACGCTGATCGTCTCGGGCAGAGCGATCGGGAGCTTCTCGAGCGTCGAGCCCGACGGCTCGTAGTCGGCGCCGACCTTGATCGCGATCGCGCGCTTGATCCGGTTCGCGTGCCCGAGCTCCTCGCGCCCGTTGCGGCGCAGGAGGTCGGCCGCGTCGTCGTTGCCGATCCGGTCGGCGAGGGTGTTGTAGAAGTCTTCGCCGCTGCACTCGAGCCGGTAGAGCAGCTCCATCGAGGGCACGTCGAGCTGCTCGACGGCCCCGAGCCGGGCCGACGCCGAGAGGAAGTTCAGGTCATCGCTCATTCCTCCACCTTATTGGTGGCGTGCTGCACCAGACGACGATGAACGTGCCGAGAAGCCTCGGGTGAGCGGATCGCGCGGGTGCGACGGGTCAGGCGGGCTTGCTGGCCTTGAGCGCGTAGGTGATCGGCAGATCGGGGATGCCGTCCGGCGTGCGCCAGAGCTTGTCGGCGCCCTGCACCAGGCCGGGCCGGAGCTGCTCGTTGCAGGTCGGGAGCTCGCGGTAGCTCTCGATCCGCAGCCCGGCGCGGAGCACCGCCATGAAGAGGTCGCCGATACCGGCCTGCCACGAGTAGGCGACGGTGTGCTCGACCTTCGCGGTCGGATCGGCGTACGCGCCGTCCCAGTCGGTGCGCACCGCCTCCTGCTGACGGAAGTACGGGTAGGTCAGCACGAACTCCGGATTCCGGTCGTCGAACATCTCCGCGAACGGGTGGAACTCGACGACGTGCACGCTCCCACCCGGCTTCAAGTAGCCCGCAGTGATCTCCGCCCAGCGATCGAGGTCCTTCAGCCAGCCGACGACCCCGTACGACATCAGCACGATGTCGAACTGCCCGTCGAGGTGGTTCGGCAAGTCGTACATGTCGGAGCAGATGAAGCGCGCGTCGAGCCCGAGCTCGTCGGCGAGCCCCTGCGCGAAGTCGACGGCCTGCTGCGAGAAGTCCATCCCGGTGACGGTCGCGCCCTCACGAGCCAGGGAGAGCCCGTCGAGCCCGAGGTGGCACAGCAGGTGCAGCACCGACTTGCCCGACACGTCGCCGAGCTCCTCGATCTGGATCGAGTCGAGCGACGACGTACCGGACTTGAAGTCGGCGACGTCGTAGAGGTCGGACGCGGCGTTGATCCCGACGAGCTCGTCCCAGCGCGCGAGGTTGGCGGCGATCTGCTCGTCCACGTCCAGTCCTCCCGTCACCACCGTCGCTCGACACAGTACCGGTCGCGACGCTCACGCAGAGTCCTCCAGGTGGGTCGCGAGCAGGTCGACGAGAACCTCGCGTTCGGCGGCGAAGTCGTAGCCGCTGGGTCCGAACATGAGCGTCATCGCGAAGCCGCGCAA
>JBBDWT010000159.1:0-6409 GCA_040902705.1 Acidimicrobiia bacterium
GCGCCGTCCTCGATCTCCATCACGACGCCCTCGAGCGACGCCATCGCCGGCTCGATCTCGAGCAGGCGCAGCACGATCGGCTGGTCGTGGCCGAGGAGCTGCCCCGAGGCGACCCGGTGGACGAGTGCGTACCCGATCTGCCCGGCCGCGCCGGTGATCGTGACGTGAACAGGAGTCTTCGCCATGGAAACGAACCTAACCCGTGCGCTCGGCTCGGCCCGCCTCGACGAAGGCGAGCAGGAGCTGACGGGCGTCGCGCAGCTCGGCGAGCCGCTCGGCGGCCGTGTCGCTCGCGGCGCCGTGGTCGGGATGCGCGAGGCGGGCGAGGCGGCGGAACCGCATCTGCACATCGCCGCGCTCGACCGACATCTCGGCCTGCAGCCCGAGCACCTCCATCGCCCACCGGCGATCGGACGGGATGCCGGCCCAGAGGTCGTCGAGGGCCCGGGCCGAGAACGGCGCGCCGGGGGTGAACGCGGCCCGCAGGTCGGGGGCACCTTCGAGCAGGCGGCGCACCGTCATCCCGCCCGGGAGCGACGGCGCACGGAGCGAATCGGTCACGGCGCGCAGGGCGATGCTCCGCCCCGACGGCGGGAGCGCCGCGGCCGCCAGCACGGCCCCGATCACCTGGGGGTCCGCGCGCCCGTGCCGGTCGAGCTCGAGCACGACCTGCGGGCGGTCGGCGGTCGTCGCCTCGGCGAGGATCCGGTGCCGCGAGCGGTCGAGCCCGTGCGTGTCGGTCTGGAGGCGGTACCGGAGGGCGATCCGCGGCACGGAGAGGCCGTCGCGTGCGTCGCTGAGGAGGCGCGGGACGAGCTCGCACTGCTCCTCGTCGAGCTCACCGATGAACTCGGAGACGACGGCGCCGAGCAGGATCGCCCCGTACGCGGGACCGCTCGTCGGCAGGTAGTGGTCGCCGAGCGCGACGCGCCGCGTCGGCATGTGCCGGCGCGTGTGACGCACGTTCAGCTCGGCCAACAACATCTCAGGTCCTCACCAGGAGTTCGATGGCACCGCGGCCGGCGGATGGGACTTCACCGCACCGGCAACGTCACAGACGCTCGACGATCGCCCGCGCGAACTCCGACGTCTTCACCTGGGTCGCGCCGTCCATCAGCCGGGCGAAGTCGTAGGTGACGATCTTGTCGGCGATCGTCGCCTCGAGTGCCCGCACGATGTCGTCGGCGGCGTCCTGCCACCCGAGGTGCTCGAACATCATCACGCCCGAGAGGATCACCGACCCGGGGTTCACCTTGTCCTGGCCCGCGTACTTCGGGGCGGTCCCGTGGGTCGCCTCGAACACACCGTGGCCCGTCACGTAGTTGATGTTCCCGCCCGGGGCGATGCCGATGCCACCGACCTGCGCGGCCAGCGCGTCGGACAGGTAGTCGCCGTTGAGGTTGAGCGTCGCGATGACGTCGAACTCATCCGGGCGGGTGAGCACCTGCTGGAGCGTGATGTCGGCGATCGCGTCCTTGACGAGGATCTTGTCGCCCGGATCACCGTTGCAGTCGTCCCAGCCCACAGCGACGTCGGAGAACTCGTCGCGCGTGACCTCGTAGCCCCAGTTGCGGAACGCGCCTTCGGTGAACTTCATGATGTTGCCCTTGTGCACCAGCGTCACGCTCTTGCGATTGCGCTTGACCGCGTACTGGATCGCGGCGCGGACCAGTCGCTTGGAGCCACTCTCGGAGATCGGCTTCACGCCGATGCCGGAGTCGGGCTTGATGTCCCAACCGAACGCGTCGTGGAGCAGCTCGATCATCTTCTTCGCTTCGGGGGTGCCCTCCTCGACCTCGAGACCCGCGTAGATGTCCTCGGTGTTCTCCCGAAAGATCACCATGTCGACCTTCTCCGGGTGCTTCACCGGCGACGGCACACCCGTGAACCACCGCACGGGTCGGAGGCACACGTACAGGTCCATGATCTGACGGAGGGCGACGTTGAGGCTGCGGATCCCGCCGCCGATGGGCGTCGTGAGTGGGCCCTTGATGCCGATCAGGTGGTCGCGGAACGCCTGGACGGTCTCCTCGGGCAGCCAGTCGCCGGTCGCGTCGAACGCCTTCTGGCCGGCGAGGACCTCTTTCCACTCGATGGTCTTGCCGTGCTTCTTCGCCGCGGCGGTGAGCACGAGCTCGGAGGCGGGCCAGATGTCGACGCCCGTCCCGTCGCCTTCGATGAACGGGATGATCGGATCGTCGGGCACGTTGAGCTGTCCGTCGACGAGGGTGATCTTCTGTGCCATTGCGGGGGTCTCCTCTTCGCTACCGAGTGAGTGCGACGATCGCGAGCGTGGCGAGGTACACGGCCACGAACGCCGCGACGCTCCACAGGAACCCGGAGCGCGAGAACGGGCTCGGCCGGCCGTCGACGCCCGCGAGCGAGCATCCGCACGCTTCGCATCGCTCGTCGATCGGAAGGGTGCCGGCCCCGCAGAGCGGGCAGATGCCCGAGGTGAGGGGCGGCGTCGGCTCGGCCGTCACGGACCCTTCCTAGTCGTTCCGGCCCCCGGCTCGCCGCTCGGGCTCCTCCTCCACGGGCTCGCTCCCTGCGGGCCGGGATACCCGACCCGCGGCCGTTCGCTCGCCAGGCCGCGCTACAGGGACGCTCGCCGCTCGGCAGCGTCAACGGTGTTGGCGAGGAGCATGGCGATGGTGGTGGGGCCCACGCCACCGAGGCGGGGGGTGATCCAGCCCGCGACCTCGCCCACCGCCTCGTCGACGTCGGGCACCACGCGCCGGCCGTCCATCGTGATCCCCGCGCTCACCACGGCCGCGCCGGGCTTCACCATCTCGGGCGTGATGATCGACGGCGTCCCCGCGGCCGCGACGAGGATGTCGGCCCGACGGGTGTACGACGCGAGGTCGTCGACGCCGGTGTGCACCACGGTGACCGCGGCGTTGGCGTGCTCCCGCTTCAGCGCGAGCAGGAGGGCCAACGGTCGCCCGATCGTGAGCCCCCGACCGATGATCACGACGTGCTTGCCCGCGATCGGCACGTGATGGTGCACGAGCAGCGCCTGGATCCCCCGCGGGGTGCACGGGCGGGGCGCGTCGGTGCCCATCACGAGTCGCCCCAGGTTCACCGGGTGCAGCCCGTCCGCGTCCTTCTCCGGGTCGATGGCGAAGAGCGCGGCTTCCTCGTCGAGGTCACCCGGGAGCGGGATCTGCACGATGAACGCATCGATCGCCGGGTCCTCGTTGCACGCGTGGATCTCGGCGTGGAGGTGCGTCTGGGAGATGTCGCCCGGGAGCTCACGGTGGTGCGACACGATGCCGACCTGCGCGCAGGCCTCGCGCTTGCCGCGGACGTACGCGTGGCTGTTGGGGTCGTCGCCCACGAGGATCGTGCCGAGGCCCGGCGTGAGCCCGCGGTCGACCAGCCCGTCGACCCTCCCCTTGAGCCGCTCGATCATCAGCTCGAGGAACGCCTTCCCGTCCAACAGCTCTGCGCTCATCTGGTTGCGTCCCTCACCTTGATATAGGGCGTTGCGAGACGCATCCTTGCGCCTCGTACGTGCGTCCCTGAACCGTCTATATGACGGTGAGGGACGCATCAAGGGTCTTAGTGCAGGAAGTGGCGCTCCCCGGTGAAGACCATGGCGACGCCGAGCTCGTCGGCCCGTTCGATGTTCGCCTCGTCCCGCATCGCCCCTCCCGGTTGAACGATGACGGCGACGCCCGCGGCGGCCGCCGCCTCGATGCCGTCGGGAAACGGGTAGAACGCGTCGCTCGCGCCTGCCCCGCCCTCGGCCCGGCCGTGGGCCTTCTTCGCCGCGATCTCGCCCGACTCGACCCGGTTCTGCTGCCCCGCGCCGATCCCGACGGCCTGCCCGTCCTTCACGAGCACGATCGCGTTCGACTTCACGTGACCACACACCCGCCACGCGAGCTCCGCGTCGCGCCATTCGGCGTCGGTCGGGACGCGCGTGGTGACGACCTTCCAGTCGGCGCGCGTCGCCACGAAGTGGTGCGGCTCCTGCACGAGATAGCCACCCGAGATCTGGCGGACGTCGATCGCCCACGGCCCCGGTGGCGGTGCGTCGAGGAGCCGGGTGTTCTTGCGCTTGGCGATCAGCGAGTCGATCGTCCCCGCGTCGTACGACGGCGCGATGACGACGTCGGCCTGCGGGCCCTCGACCATGCGGGTGACGGTCGCGGCGTCGATCGGACGGTTCAGCGCCACGATCCCGCCGAACGCGGAGCGCTCGTCGCACTCGAGCGCGCGCTGGTACGCGGTCGCGAGATCGTCGGAGATCGCGATGCCGCACGGGTTCGCGTGCTTGATGATGGCGCACGCCGGGCGGTCGACCCCGTCGAACACGAGGTCGTGCACGAGCCGCCACGCGGCGTCGCCGTCGTACAGGTTGAGGTAGCTGAGCGCGAGCCCGCTGTGCTGGGTCACGCCGTCCCACCAGCTCGTCGTGCCGGCGACGCGATAGCGAGCCGCACGCTGGTGCGGGTTCTCGCCGTAGCGCAGCGTCTCCGCCGTACGCTGCAGCGGGATCACGAGGTGCTCGGGGAGCAGCTCGTCACGCTGGAGCCAGCGCACGATCGCAGCGTCGTACGCGGCCGTCCGCGCGAACGCCTCGAGCGCGAGGTTCCGACGAGTGGCGTCGGTGAGCACGCCGTCGTTCGCGCGCAGCTCGTCGAGCACGCCATCGTACTGGTCGGGCGAGGTGACGATGCCGACCCACGCGTGGTTCTTGGCGGCGGCACGCGTCATCGCGGGCCCGCCGATGTCGATCGTCTCGATGTCGGGGCTCTGCTCGAAGGGGTAGAGGTTCGACACGACGAGGTCGAACGGCTCGATCCCCTGCGCCTCGAGATCGGCGCGATGCGACTCCTTGCCCCGATCGGCCAGGATCCCGCCGTGCACCTTCGGGTGCAACGTGACGACCCGGTGCTCGAGCATCTCGGGCGCACCGGTCATGTCGGCGACGAGCGTCACGGAGATGCCGGCGTCAGCGATCGCCTTCGCCGTGCCCCCCGAGGAGACGAGCTCGAAGCCGAGCTCGTGCAGCCCGCGCGCGAAGTCGACCAGCCCCCCCTTGTCCCAGACCGAGAGCAGCGCTCGCTTGGTCGCCGTCATGCACCGGCCTCCGCGTCGTCGCGCTCGAGCAGCGCCCACACGACCTGCGGGTAGATCCGCCGCTCGACCGCCTTGATGCGCTCGTGCAGCGTCTCCTCGGTGTCGTCGGGCAGCACCGGGATCGCCTCCTGGGCGAGGATCGGCCCCTCGTCGACCTCGAGCGTCGCCAGGTGCACGGTGCAGCCGGTCACCTTCACGCCGGCGGCGAGCGAGTCGCGCACCGCGTGCCAGCCCTTGAACGCGGGCAGCAGCGCCGGGTGCGTGTTGACCACCCGGCGGGGGAACGCGTCGTGCATCTCCTGCGCCAGGATCGTCCCGAACCCGGCCATGGCGACCAGGTCGATCTCGTGTCGCTTCAGCGCGTCGACGACCCGGTGCGTGTACGCGTCGCGGTCGAAGTCGGCGCCGAAGGAGGTGCGCTCGACCAGCTCGACGGTCACCCCCGCAGCTTCGGCCCGTCCGATCGCCGCACAGTCACGATCGGCGATCACCACCGCCACCGACAACCCGTCGTCGAGGAACGCCTGGAGGATCGTGCCGCTCCCGGACGCAAGGACCCCGAGCCTTCTCACGACTCGAACCTAGCGCCGGATCGCCGCCGCACCGTGCAGCATCCCGCGGGTCGGAGGGTCGGCCGTGCGATGCTTGCAACCGACCGGGATCCGTGGTGGGCTGCTTCGGGCGCCCGGACGGGTTCCCCCAGCAGCTCGTTCGGAGGGTTCATGGATCTCAACAAGCTCACGATGGGCGATCGCGTGATCGCCGTCAGTGGGATCGTGTTGTTCGTCGTCTCGTTCTTCAACTGGCTCGGCTACGAAGCCGATCTCGGCCCGATCTCGGTCTCCGAGGCCGCGTCCGCCTGGGACTTCACATTGACCCTGCTCGCCGTGCTCATCGGCATCGCGATGGTCGTGCTCGTCGCGCTGAAGGCCTTCGGGGTCGCGCTCCCTCGAACCGTCCCGTGGGGGCTCGTGCTCTTGATCATGGGCGGCGTGGCGTTCGCCTTCGTGCTCATCAAGCTCATCACCGGCGCGGGTGTCGACACGGGCGGCGTCGACATCGACGTGAGCAAGACGCGCGAGATCGGCATCTTCCTCGGTCTCATCGCCACCGGTGGTCTCGCCGCAGGGGGCTACCTGCGGTTCCAGGAGGAGAAGGGCGCGTCGCCTGCGGGCCCGCCGCCGAGCGCACCGCCGACCGTCTGACGTCTCGTCCGAGAGGTCAGCTCACGGCCCCCGCTCACGTGGGGGCCGTGACGCGTCCCGTCGTCGAAGAGGAGGTTGCTGTGCCCGGGCCGAAGCACGCGGCCGCCAATGCG
>JBBDWT010000159.1:6419-17980 GCA_040902705.1 Acidimicrobiia bacterium
GCGGCCCCCCCCCCCCGGGGGGGCCGTGACGCGTCTCCACCCGCTGCACGAACCCGTGCGCAGCGCAGCAGCCACCACGAAGGGGGGGGATCCTTGGCTCGACCGAAGTCCGTGGCGGCCGACGTGCTCCTGGTCGCCCTGGCCGCGCTGCTGCTCGCCGACTCGTTCGTTGACTGGCTCGGGCAGCGGGCGCAGGTGGGTCCCGTCGAGATCTTCGAGGCCTGGAGCGCGTGGCACTTCCGCTTCGCCGCGATCGCAATCGTGCTCGGCGTCCTCGCCGGCGTCGCGGGGATCCTCCGGCTCTGTGGTATCGATGTCTCGGGTCGAGCGATCCTTGTGCTCGGGGGTCTGTCGTCCCTGCTGGTGGTGTTCAAGCTCATCACCGGACCGCACATCGACACCGGCGGCTTCGACGTGACCATCCACCAGACCCGTGAGATCGGCATCTACCTCGGGCTCGCGCTGACCGTCGGCATCGCCGGCATCGGCCTGCTCGACCTCATCAACGAGAAGAAGGCGAGCGCCCCATGAACGAGCCGGCCCGACCCGCCAACTGGTACGCCGATCCGACGGGTCGACACCAGTACCGGTACTGGAACGCCACCGAATGGACCGACCAGGTCGCGGACAACCAGGTCACGAGCACCGACCCGCCCACGATGCCGGAAGCGAGCGCGGCCACCCCCACCGCGCCGGCACCCGCCGCACCCCCGGCCCCCGGCGCGCCGCCCCTGGCCCCGACGCTCAACCAGCCCGACCCGCGGAAGAACGCCAACCCCATCTTCGCCGTGGTCGCGATCATCGGCGGCGTGCTGCTGGCGATCGGCTCGTTCCTCGACGCCGCGAAGGCGAGCGCGGGCTCGGGCGCGTTCACCTTCGACGTCGAGAAGAACTACATGGACGGTGACGGGCCGATCACGCTGGTGGTCGGCATCGGCATCGTCGTGATCGGGGTCCTGCTCATCACCAAGGCGATCCCGCGCTGGGGCGGGTGGATCGCGCTGTTCCTCGGAGCCGTCGGTGTGCTGGTCGCGCTCGCCGACATCGCCGACGTCAGCGACTCACCGGAGATCGAAGCGGTCGGAGGGTCGATCACGGTCGGCCCCGCGCTCTGGGTGTGCCTCGCCGGCGGGATCGTCGCGCTGGTCGGCGGTGGGCTCGCCGCGCTGCTCGGACGCGCCGAGGCCGACTGACACCAACGTGACGGCCGAGTACAGCTAGAGGTTGCTGATGCCGTAGCCGAGCCAGGTGAACGTGAGGATTGCGAGCAGCGCGATCCCGATCCAGCCGAGCACGATCCCGGCGATGGCGAGCCCGCGCCCCTTCTGGGTGCCCTGCGACGCGTCGATCTGGCCGAGCGCGAGGTTCCCGAAGATGACGGCGAGGATCGCGGTGATCAGGCCGCAGAAGAGGATCCCCAGCACCAGCGACGCGACGGCCATGCCGTTGGTGCGCTGGTAGGGCTGCACCGGCTGTTGCTGCCACGCGCCACTCGGTGACTCCGGGGGCGGCGCGACGGGCGGAGGCGGAGGCGGCGGCGGCGTGCTCACGGGGTCAGCCTACCGACCGGGCGAGCGGGGCGGACCGGACGGACGGGGCGAGCGGGGCGGACGGCGCCGGCCGCGCTTCCATCGCGTCCATCGCGTCCATCGCGTCCATGGCGTCCATGGCGTCCATGGCGTCCATGGCGATCACGTGAGCTGATCGACGACGCCGACCATGATCTCGCCGGCTTCCGTGGGGTTCAGTCCGATCTTGGCGCCGGCGTCCTCGAGCGCGTCCATCTTGGCGGCGGCCGTGCCCTTGCCCCCGGAGACGATCGCGCCGGCGTGGCCCATCTTCTTACCCGGAGGCGCGGTGACACCGGCGATGTAGGAGACGACCGGCTTCGTCATCTCGGCCTTGATGTACTCGGCGGCCTCCTCTTCGGCCGAGCCGCCGATCTCACCGATCATCATCACGGCCAAGGTCTCGGGGTCGGCCTCGAACGCCTGCAGGCAGTCGATGAAGCTCGTCCCCGGCACCGGGTCGCCGCCGATCCCGACGCACGTCGTGACCCCGATGTCGTGCTGCTTGAGCTCCCAGAGCGCCTGGTAGGTGAGCGTGCCGGAGCGACTCACGATCCCGACCGGGCCGCCCTCCTTGGCGATGTGCCCGGCGGTGATGCCGATGTTGGCACGACCCGGGCTGATGATCCCGGGGCAGTTCGGGCCGAGCAGCTGCACGTTCGGGTGATCGCGGCGCAGCACGTTGTAGAACCACGCCTCGTCGTGCGCAGGGACGCCCTCGGTGATCACGACCACGAGCTCGATGCCGCCCTCGGCGGCCTCGATCACGGCATCCTTCACACCGGGTGCGGGGATGAAGATGCACGACGCGGTCGCGCCCGTCGCGTCGACCGCCTCCCGCACCGACGCGAAGATCGGGATGCCCTCGACGTCGGTGCCCGCCTTCTTCGGGTTCGTGCCCGCCACGACCAAGGTTCCGTACTCGCGGTTGAGCAGCCCGTAGAACCGGCCCTGCGACCCGGTGAGGCCCTGGTAGACGACCTTGGTGGTCTCGTCGACGAAGATCGCCATCAGACCCGCTCCTGGCGCTTCGCGTCGGGCCGCTCGGGCCCCGGCTCACTGCGGCGCCGGGTACCTGCGCCACGATCGTTCGCCTCCATGACTACTTGCCTCCTCTTCCCTGCGCGATCTCCACGACCCGTCTGGCGGCGTCGACCATCGTCGGTTGCATCTGGAGGGTCTCGGACAGGTGCGGCGTCAGGATCTCGCGCCCCTCGTCGGCGTTGGTGCCGTCGAGCCGCATGACGATCGGTGCCTCGATGGCGACGCGGTCGAGCGCGGCGACGATGCCGTTCGCGACCTCCTCGCACTTCGTGATCCCGCCGAAGATGTTGATGAAGATCGCCTTGACGTTCGGGTCGTTGTTGATGACCTCGAGCGCGCCGCTCATCACGTCGGCGTTCGCCCCGCCGCCGATGTCGAGGAAGTTCGCCGGCTTGCCGCCGACCTGGCTGACGATGTCGACCGTGCTCATCGCCAGCCCGGCGCCATTGGCGATGATGCCGACATAGCCGTCGAGCCCGACGTACTGCAGACCCTTCTCGTGGGCCGCCAGCTCGCGGCTGTCCCGCACCTGTGTCGCGTCGTACTCCTCGTACTCGGGGTGCCGGAAGACGGAGCTGTCGTCGAGCGTCACCTTGGCATCGAGCGCGTGCACCCGCCCGTCCGGTGTCAGGATCAGCGGGTTGATCTCGACCAGGTCGGCGTCGGCGTCCACGTAGCAGCGGTACAGCTTGGTGAGGATGTCGATCGCACCGTCCTTGGCCTCGGGGTCGAGCCCGGCCGCGGCGACCCACTCCTCGCACTGGGTCGTGGTGAGCCCGTCGACCGGGTCGACGTGGATCTTCGCGATCGCGTCGGGGTTCTCGGCCGCGACCTGCTCGATCTCCACGCCCCCCTCGGCAGACAGCATCCCGAGGTGGAGCTTCGCCGACCGGTCGAGCGTGAACGACGCGTAGTACTCGCTCGAGATGTCGCTCGCCTTCTCGACCCAGACGATCACGACGCGGTGGCCCTTGATGTCCATCCCGAGGATGTTCGACGCGTGCTCGCGCGCGTCATCGGTGTTGGCCGCGAGCTTGATGCCACCCGCCTTGCCGCGCCCACCGACCTGCACCTGCGCCTTGATCACGACCGGGTAGCCGATGCGATCGGCCGCCGCCACCGCCGCGTCGACGGTCTCGACCGCCTCGCCGGGTGACACCGGGATGTCGTACTTCGCGAAGAGCTGCTTGCCCTGGTACTCGTACAGGTCCAACGGAGACTCCTGTGGGGCGACGCGTCAGCGCGTGACGGTCGACTCCCGGTCGTCGAGCGCGGACTCGAGCCACGCGGTGATGTCGCCCAACGCGGCACCCGGGGTGAACAGCGCCGCGACGCCGGCGTCCTTGAGGGACGCACCGTCGTCGGCGGGGATGATGCCGCCGCCGAAGACGACGACGTCGGGGCGCCCACGTGCCGCGAGCTCCTCCACCACCTTCGGGAACAGCGTGAGGTGCGCGCCGGAGAGCACCGAGAGGCCGACCGCGTCGGCGTCCTCCTGGAGGGAGGTCTCGGCGATCTGCTCCGGCGTCTGGAACAGGCCCGTATAGATGACCTCGAACCCGGCGTCGCGCAGCGCCCGGGCGATGACCTTCGCGCCCCGGTCGTGGCCGTCGAGGCCCGCCTTGGCGATCACGACCCGGTACGCACGCTGCACGGATCGGGATAGTAGGGCCGGAGCGAGACGGTCTCCCGACCGGAGCGGCGGGTGCTCACGGCGGTGGGCCGACTCGGGGCGACCCCCCGCCCTGGGCGAGAATGCGTGCGTGCCAGCCACAGCAGACGACCGGCGGACCCTCGTGTTCGCCGTCGGCATCATCATCTTCGCCTGTCTGGCGGTCGCCGGCCTCCTGTTCTTCGCCACGGGTGGCGCCCAGGACACGCCGACGCAGACCAAGCCCCTCTTCCTCGGGCTCGAGCCGGAGCTGCGCGACAAGATCCTCGGGACGAGCGAGGACGAGGGCAGCCCGCTCTACTTCGCCAACCCGTTCGGCGACAACGGCTTCTGGCTCGACGTCGAGAACGACGACATCGTCGCACTGAACCTGATACGGCCGGGCTCGAACGACTGCCAGGTGAAGTGGCGCGAGACCATGGGGTCCTACATCGCCGAGTGCGACGGCGAGCGCCTCACGAGCCGAGACCTCGACCGCTTCGAGGTGACGGTGGGCAAGCAGGCGGCCGACTCCCCTGAGGACGGCGTGTACGTCGACCTCCGCGTCGTCGAACCCGCCCCGGGCTCCGCCGACTCCACCGGCTGAGCTCCGGCCCGCAGGGAGCGACCCCACAGACGCGGAGCGAATACCCGCGGGCCGGGTATCCCGGCCCGCAGGGAGCGACCCCACAGACGCGGAGCGAACGCCCGCGGGCCGGGTATCCCGGCCCGCAGGGAGCGACGCCAGAGAGGCGTCACATGCTCGGCGCTTCGACCTTCGTCAGGGGCGCCCACGCCAGGAGGAGGCGCTTCTCGCCGACGTCGGGGAAGTTGACGATCGCCTCGGCCTTGTCGCCGCTGCCCTCGATGTCGATGATCACGCCCTCGCCCCACGTCTCGTGCATCACGTCGTCACCGATGCGCAGCCCCATCTGCTCCGCGCCGCGCGCCCCGGGTGCGTCACCGCCGCGTCGCAGCGCGGCCTGTACGACCGCGTCGCGGTGCGCGCCGAAGCCGCCGCGCCGTGACCGGTCTTCGCCGATGGAGTGCACGAGCTCCTCGGGGATCTCGTTGAGGAAGCGGCTCGGCGGGTAGTAGTCGGTGCGGCCGAACAGCGTGCGGCTCCACGCATGGCACAGGTACAGGCGCTCCCGCGCGCGCGTGATGCCCACATAGCAGAGGCGTCGTTCCTCCTCGAGCTCTTCGGGATCCCCGAGCGAGCGGATGTGGGGGAAGATTCCGTCCTCGAGCCCGGTGACGAACACCACCGGGTACTCGAGCCCCTTCGCCGTGTGCAGCGTCATGAGCGTGACGGCGCTCTCCTCCTCGCCCTCCGCGTCGTCGAGGTCGGTGACGAGCGACACCGCCTCGAGGAACGTCTGCACGCGAGCGAGCCCCGTCGGCGCTTCGACCGGTGCGTCCGCGGTGGCATCGCCGTCGACGGGCGTGCCGACGCCGGCGATCGCCGGCATCCCCGAGGTGTCACCGCTGTCGAGCGCGACGTCGAACTCACGGCACACCCCCACGAGCTCGGCGAGGTTCTCGATGCGGCCCTGGGCCTCGATCGTGCGCTCGACCTCGAGCTCCGCGACGTAGCCGGTGAGGTCGAGGATGCGCTCGACGGTCGCGGCGACGCCGTCGAGCGTGTACGCCTCGAACACGATCATGAGCTCGAGGAGGTCCTTGATCCCCCCGAGCGCCTTCCCGGTGACGCCGGCCGCCGCGGCTTCCCGCAGCGCATCACGGAACGTGAGGTGCGCGCCCTGCGCGTAGGCCTCGATCTTGGCGACCGACGTGTCGCCGACCCCGCGCTTGGGCGTGTTGGCGACGCGCTTCCAGCTCACCTCGTCGTCGGGGTTCACGAGCGCGCGCAGGTACGCCATCGCGTCCTTGATCTCCCGCCGGTCGTAGAACTTCGTCCCGCCGACGACGCGGTACGGGATCCCCGCTCGCACGAACGATTCCTCGATGACGCGGCTCTGCGCGTTCGTCCGGTAGAAGACCGCGATGTCGCTGAACCGCTCGCCTTCGGAATCGGTGAGGCGCGTCACCTCGTGGGACACGAACGCGGCCTCGTCGTGCTCGTCCTCGGCCTGGTAGCGAGTCAGCAGCTCGCCGCCGACCTGTTCGGTCCAGAGGTGCTTGGGCTTGCGCGCCGCGTTGTTCGCGATGACTGCGTTCGCGGCCTGGAGGATGTTCTGCGTCGACCGGTAGTTCTGGTCGAGGACGATGATCGTCGCCTCCGGATACACCTCCTCGAAGCGCATCAGGTTGCGGTAGTCCGCCCCGCGGAAGCGGTACACGCTCTGATCTTGGTCGCCGACCACCATGACGTTGCGGTGCTCCTGGGTGAGCATGCGCACGATCTCCCACTGCGCCATGTTCGTGTCCTGGAACTCGTCGACCATCACGTGCTGGAAGCGGTGTCGCCAGCGGGCGAGCGCGTCGGGGTGCTCACGGAAGAGCTTGACGGTGAGCGTGAGCAGGTCGTCGAAGTCGACGGCCGACGCTTCGAGCAGCCGGCGCTGGTACTCGGTGTAGACCTGCGCGAGCTTGGTCTCGGGCGGCGTGAACGCAGACGCCGTGGCTTCCTCGGGGGTGACGAGCTCGTTCTTCAGCGCGGAGATGCGGGCGTGGAGCTGACGGGGCGGGAACCGCTTCGGATCGAGGTTGAGGTCGCGCCGCACGTAGTCCGTGAGCCGGACCGCGTCGCCCTGGTCGTAGATCGAGAACTGCGGCCGGAGCCCGAGGAGCGTCGCCTCGCGACGGAGGATGCGCGCGCACGCAGAGTGGAACGTGCTCACCCACATGCGCCGCGCCACGGGTCCGACGAGCGATGCGACGCGCTCCTTCATCTCGCCCGCGGCCTTGTTGGTGAACGTGATCGCGAGCAGGCCGAACGGCGAGACGCGCTTCGCCGCGATGAGGAAGGCGACCCGGCTCGTGAGGACACGGGTCTTGCCCGAGCCGGCGCCGGCGACGACGAGGAGCGGGCCGTCGGGTGCGGTCGCCGCCTCTCGCTGCACGGGGTTCAGGGTCTCGAGGAGCGCCTCGATCTTCGCGGGGTCGATCGGCGGGCGCGAGACCGGCGTGCCGCCCGCGTCTTCCTCGAGGGGAGGCGGTGGCGCGGGCGGCTCGAGCATGGTCCGGCCATCGTACGCCGACGCCACGCCCGCGTCGTACAGGTGTTCGACTCGATGTCGGCGCACTCTCCGCCGGACTGGGACCGGTGCACCTGCGCCCGACCGGCGGCGTGGGTCACGATGGGCCGCGTGCGCTTCGATCCGTACGACGCCGACACACAGCGGGACCCGTACCCCGCGTACCGGGAGCTGCGCGACACCGCGCCCGTGTACCGCGACGAGGAGCGGGGGTTCTGGGCGCTCTCACGCTTCGACGACGTCGTCTGGGCGACCCACGAACCGGCGACCTTCTGCTCGGGCGAGGGCATCGCGCTCGAGGGCCAGGCCCGTTCCCCCTACCCGAACCTGATCACCATGGACGACCCGCGCCACGGGCAGCTCCGCAAGCTGGTGTCCCGGGGCTTCACCACCCGTCCGGTGGCCGCGTTCGAGGACCGCATCCGAGAGCTCGCGCGCACGATGCTCGACGCGGTCGTCCCGGGCGCTCCGATCGACCTCGTGCCCGCGCTCACCGGCCCGCTGCCGATGACCGTCGTCGGCGACCTCATCGGCGTCGCGCCCGACGACCGCGAGCGGTTCCGCGCGTGGGCCGACGCGATCGTGCACCAGGACGTCGACCGCCCCGAGACCGTCGACGCGGGACGCGCATCAGCCGGCGCCGTCGTGGAGTACTTCTCGAAGATCATCGCGGAACGGCGAGCGACTCCCGCCGACGACCTGGTGTCGGACCTGCTCGATGCCGTCGTCGACGGCGAACGGCTGCGCGACGACGAGATCCTCGGCTTCTGCTTCCTCTTGATCGTCGCGGGCACGGAGACCACGACGAACCTGCTCGGTCTCGGCGTGCTCGCGCTGGCGGCCACGCCGGACCAGCGGCGCGAGCTCGCGGCGAGCCCCGCGCTCGTGCCCGACGCAGTCGAGGAGATGCTGCGCTGGGGCTCACCGGTGCAGGGGCTCGCGCGCACGACGACCCGACCCGTCGCCCGTCACGGCGTCGAGATCCCGGCGGGCGCGAAGGTGCAGCTGCTCTTCGGCGCGGCGAACCGCGACGAGCGCGAGTTCCCCGACCCCGAGCGCTTCGACATCCACCGGCACATCGACCGTCACCTGGCGTTCGGGCACGGCGTGCACTTCTGCCTCGGTGCCGCGCTCGCGCGGCTCGAGGCCCGCGTCGTGTTCGAGGAGCTCCTCGCGCGCTTCGACGACTGGACCGTCGACGACGACGGGCTGCGCTGGATCCGGTCCTCGTCGGTGCGGGGCCCGGGCTCGCTCCCGGTCGTGCTGGCATAGCGACGACGCGCAGGCGGAGCGTCCCGAGAGGATCGAGCAGGACGGTCTCCCCGGGCTTCAGATCTCCATCAGGAGCGTCACTGGTCCGTCGTTGACCAGCGCGACCTGCATGTCGGCCCCGAACCTGCCCGTCTCGACCTCGGCGCCGAGATCTCGCAAGGCGACGACCACGGCCTCGATGAGCGGCTCGGCCTGCTCCGGCGGCGCAGCCGCGACCCACGACGGGCGGCGGCCCTTGCGGGTGTCGCCGAAGAGCGTGAACTGGCTGATCACGAGGATCGACGCCCCGACGTCCGCCGCCGAGACGTTCATCACGCCATCGGCGTCGTCGAGGATCCGCAGGTTCCACAGCTTGTCGGCGAGCTTGCGGGCGCCGGCCTTGTCGTCGTCGTGGGTGATGCCGACGAGCACGCAGAGCCCGGGTCCGATCTCGCCCACGACGTCACCATCGACGGTGACGCTCGCTTCGGTGACCCGCTGGACGACGGCGCGCACTGACGCAGCGTAGATTCGGCGTCCCACGAGCGACGGGGAGGACCCCACCATGGCGGACGACATCGAGAAGGCGAAGAAGCGCCTCGACGACGAGTACGGCCAGGTCCGTCGGCGCTTCGACGAGATCCACGAGCGGTTCGACCGGGTGACCACAGCTCAGCCGGGCGACGACCTCGAGGGACTCCTCAAGGACCTCGAGGACAAGGTCAAGGAGGTCCGCACCGGCGGGGTGCTCCGCCACGGTGCGAACGGCTACACCCGGGCCCGCAAGGACTACGAGAAGGCGCTGGAAGCCTCCAAGAGCGGCGGGAAGACCCAGACCTTCGGTTCCTGATCATCCACGCGCGGGCAACGCGCGTCGGCCTGCGTCTCTCGACCCGCCCTACGACGGTGAGGGACGCAACCAGGGTCTAGGCGGCGTGCTCCATGTCGGGTGTGTAGCTGCCCGAGCGCGCGGCGCTGTTGAGCCTGGCGCGGTGCAACAACGCGGCCTGGGCGGCGCCGACGTTCGACTGCTCGCCCTTCCACGCCTTCAACGTCGGCGCCTGGAGCGCGCGGCCGTACGAGAACGACAGCTCCCACGGGTGCGGGCCGAGCTTGTTCATCTCGCTGAGGCGCGCGGTGGCCTGCTCGTCGCTCTGGCCACCCGACAGGAACACGATGCCGGGCACCGCCGCGGGGACGTGCCGGCGGAAGGTCTGCACCGTGCGCTCGGCGACCTCCTGGTCGGACGCCTGCTGCTCGGCGCCGTAGCCCGAGAGGACCATGTTCGGCTTGAGGAGCGTGCCCGGAAGGAAGAGCCGCTGCGTGTCCAGCTCGTCGTAGAGGCACTCGAGTGCGGCCGACGTCACGATCTCGCTGCGCTCGATCGTGTGGTCGCCGTCCATCAGCACCTCGGGCTCCACGATCGGGACGATCCCCGCCTCCTGGCACAGCGCCGCGTAGCGGGCGAGCGCGTGGGCGTTGACCTCGAACGCTTCTCGGGATGGCAGGGAGTCGGTGATCTTGTACGTCGCGCGCCACTTCGCGAAGCCGGCGCCGAGCTCGGCGTACTCCGCGAGCCGCTCACGCAGCCCGTCGAGGCCCTCGGTGACGGTCTCGCCCTCGTCGGCGAGCGCGAGCTGCTTCGCGCCGGTGTCGACCTTGATCCCGGGGATGATCCCCTTGGACGCGAGCAGCTTCGGGAACGGTGTGCCGTCGGCGCCGGACTGGCGGATCGTCTCGTCGAAGAGGATGACGCCGCTGATGTACTGCTCGATGCCGGACGCCGTGAAGAGGAGGTCGCGGTACGCGCGCCGGTTGTCCTCCGTCGACTCGACCTTGATCGTGTCGAAGCGCTTCTTGATCGTGCCGCTCGACTCGTCGGCGGCGAGGATCCCCTTGCCGGGGGCGACCATGGCCTTGGCGGTCTTGGCGAGCTTCTCGGTGTCCATGCGGCTGCTACCTCGAGAGAGTGGTCACGGGTCCGTGATCCTACGGCGACGGCCCGTGAGCCGCCCCCCCGACGCGCCGCCCGGACCGGGCGCGCGCCCTACTCCCACTCGATGGTGCCGGGGGGCTTGCTCGTGATGTCATAGGCGACCCGGTTCACGCCCGCGACCTCGTTGATGATCCGGGACGCGAGGCGCTCGAGCAGGTCGTGCGGGAGCCTCGCCCAGTCGGCCGTCATGGCGTCCTCCGACGTGACCGCGCGGATGATCACCGGGTACTCGTACGTCCGGCCATCACCCATCACACCGACGGTCCGCACCGCGGGGAGCACGGCGAAGCTCTGCCAGATCTCGCGCTCGAGCCCGGCGCGCCGCAGCTCGTCGAGCACGACGGCGTCGGCCTGGCGGAGGGTCTCGAGCCGCTCGGGCGTGACGTCGCCGATGATCCGCACCGCGAGCCCCGGCCCGGGGAACGGCTGGCGCCACACGATGTCCTCGGGGAGCCCGAGCTCCTCGCCGATCGCGCGCACCTCGTCCTTGAAGAGGTTGCGCAGCGGCTCGACGAGGTCGAACGACATGTCGTCGGGGAGCCCACCGACGTTGTGGTGGCTCTTGATCGTGGCGTTGTCGCCGCCGCCCGACTCGACGATGTCGGGATAGAGCGTCCCTTGCACCAGGAAGCGCGCGTCGGAGAGATCGCGGGCGACTTCCTCGAAGACCCGGATGAACGTCTCACCGATGATCTTTCGCTTCGTCTCGGGCTCGGCGACACCCTCGAGCGCGCCGAGGAACCGATCGGCCGCCTTCACGTGGATCAGGTCGACCTGGAACTGGCGCCGGAAGGTCTCCTCGACCTGCTCGGGCTCGTGGAGTCGGAGCAGGCCCGTGTCGACGAACACGCACGTGAGCTGATCACCGACCGCCCGGTGCACGAGCGCGG
>JBBDWT010000160.1:0-2557 GCA_040902705.1 Acidimicrobiia bacterium
GCGTGCACGCCGCCCGACCCGTTCGCCTGGAAGTCGATCTCCTCGTACTTCCCGCCGGTGACGTCGTAGCTGAACACGCGGCCACGCTCGCGTCGCACGTCGTAGCCCGCGAAGAGCGGCACGACGACGAAGCCCTGCATCGCCGCCGGGAGGTTCGTGCGCACGAGCATGGCGAGCTGGTTGGCCTTGCCGTCGAGCGACAGGCCCTCGCCCTCGATCTTCTCGTAGTGCTCGAGCTGGGTCTGGAAGAGCCGCACCATCTCGACCGCCGGCCCCGCCGCACCCGCAATGGCGACCCCCGACAAGTCGTCGGCCGGGAAGACCTTCTGGATGCGCCGGCTCGCGATCGTCATCCCGGCCGTGGCCCGCCGGTCGCCGGCGAGCACCACTCCCCCGGCGTAGCGCACCGCGACGACGGTGGTGCCGTGCACGAGCTCGGGGAGAAGCGAGTCGCTCACGGAGGTGCCCGCCGAGGCGACGGGCTCGGGCGACGTGCGCCGCAACAGATCGGCGAAGGACGACCCCGGGTCGGCGCCCTGCGCGAAGAACGGCATCGGAGAGTCGTTCATGAGGCTGCCGAGCCTACCCGTGGCCCTCAGGCCGCCCGCAGACCCTGCACCCGCTCGACGGCGAGGTCGTGCAGCTCCGACACGCCGGCCGGCACGAAGCCGCCGCTCTCGAGGTAGGCGGCCGCAATCTCGGCAAGGTCAGCGCGCTCCTTCAGCTGACCGAGCGCGTTGTTGCAGCGCACGCACAGGATCCCGCGCACCTGGTCACCGAGGTGATCGACGTGGAAGGACTTCCCGTCGGCCGGGGCGTCACCGCAGATCGCGCAGCCACCGCCCTGGGCAGCCAGCATCGCGTCGTAGTCCCCTTGCGTGATGCCGAACGTGCGGCGCAGGTGGCCTTCGCGAAGCTCAGCGGGCCGTCGCGCACGGTACGCGCGCTGGTACTCCTGAAACTGATCTCGATGCTTGCGGCGCCATTCGCGAACCCGTGCGATCTCCTTCGCCGGGTTCTCTAGGTACTTCGCCTTCCGAGCAGCGAGATTGCAGACCTTGCATTCGGACCGGTGCCCGTCACGACAGCCAGGCGCGCGGTAGAACTCGGAGTACGGCTTCACCTCGCCGCAGCGCTTGCACTTCTTCATTGCGAGATCATCGCGGGAGGGTGTGACACTCCCGTGCGTCAGGTCCGGACGGTCGACCTGTACGGAACTACTCTCCGCCCTTCTGAACGTACGATTTTACAAAGTCCTCGGCGTTCTCTTCCAACACCTCGTCGATTTCGTCCAAGAGGTCGTCGAGCTCGCCCTTGAGCTTCTCGCCGCGCTCGCTGGGCGCGGTCGTGACCTCGTCCGTCTCGTCGACGCGCTCCTTGGGAGCGGGCCGTTGCTTGCGCTGCTGCTCGGGCATCGGAACTCGGAACTCCTCGGGGGGACGGGGGGACGGCTAGGGGGAGGCCAGTCGAGCGACGAGCTCGGCCGGGGTCGACACGGTGGCGAACAGGTCCTCGACGTGGGCCTTCGTCCCCCGCAGCGGCTCCATCATGGGGATCCGCTTGAGGGGGTCGCCGCCGACGTCGAGGATGATGCTGTCCCAGTTTGCCGCGACCACGGCATCGGGCCAGCGCGCGAGGCACCCGCCGCGGAACCAGGCCCGGGTGCTCACGGGGGCCTCGGTGGTCGCGGTCATGACCTCGTCCTCGGTGGTGAGGCGCTCGATCTTGCCGTTGCGGACGAGCCGCTCGTAGAGCGAGCGCTCGGGGCGCACGTCGTGGTACTGCAGATCGAGCAGCGCGATCTTGGGGTCGCCCCACGACAGGCCATCGCGCGTCGCGTACGCGTCGAGCAGCGACAGCTTCGTGACCCAGTCGAGCTGACCGTCGAGCGCGAGCGGGTCGCGCTCGAGCGCGGCGAGCACCGACTCCCATCGGGTGAGCACGTCGCCGCCCACGATCTCACCGCCGCACGTCGCGAGGCCGGTCTCGTCGGCGTACTTCTGTGCGAGACGCAGGTACTCCCACTGCACCTCGACCGCGGTCATGCGCGCGCCGTCGGCGAGCTCGACCGTCGCCTTGCACGTCGGGTCGTGCGACACGGTGCGCATCGCCGGCACGGGGCCGACGATCGAGTAGTCCTTGCGGCCGCCCGTGCCCGCCTTGGCCTCGAAGAAGTCGTCCTCGATCATCGCCAGCACGATCGCGGTCGTGCCCACCTTGAGGAACGTCGCGACCTCACACAGGTTGGCGTCGCCGGCGATGACGTGCAGCCGGCGGTACAGCTGGGGGTCGGCGTGCGGCTCGTCGCGCGTGTTCACGATCGGGCGCTTGAGCGTGGTCTCGAGGCCGACCTCCTCCTCGAAGAAGTCGGCCCGCTGGCTCAGCTGGAAGTCGACCGGCGCCGCGCCGTTCTCGGAGCCGACCTTGCCGCCCCCGGTGAAGACCTGGCGGGTCACGAACCACGGCAGCAGGTGCCGCACGAGGTTGGCGAAGGGCAGCGCCCGGTCGACGAGGTAGTTCTCGTGGGTGCCGTAGCTGTTGCCCTTGCCGTCGGAGT
>JBBDWT010000161.1:0-17673 GCA_040902705.1 Acidimicrobiia bacterium
TCCAGCGCGGCAGGCGCTTCTCCGCGAACGCGACCGCACCCTCGCGTGCGTCGTCGCTCTCGAAGACGGGGAGCACCGCACGATGGATCTCGTCCCAGTCGGTGGTCGCGGCCGCCTGGTACATCAGCTGCTTCGTGACGCGGATCGCGAGCGGGCCGTTCTGCGCGATCTGGTTCGCCAGCGCGAGCGCTTCGTGCATCAACGACGGGGCCGGGACGACGCGGTTGACGAGGCCGAGCCGGAGCGCCCGCGGAGCATCGATGAGCTCACCGGTGAGCCCGAGCTCGAGGGCGACGGCCATCGGGATCCGCGCCGGGAGCGTCGTGCCGCCGCCCGCGGCGACGAGACCGCGCTTCACCTCGGCGATCCCGAAGCGCGCGTGCTCCGCGGCGACGACGAGGTCACACGCGAGCATGAGCTCGAAGCCGCCGGCGACCGACGCGCCGTTGACCGCGGCGATGGTCGGCTTCGGGTACACCCGACGCATCAGCACGTCGAGACCCGGCCCGTCCTCCGGTCGCTCGCCGGCGGCGAACGCCTTGAGGTCCATGCCGGCGGAGAACGCCCGGTCGCCGGCGCCGGTGATGACCACGACGCGAACGTCGTCGTCGTGCTCGGCGTCGGTGAGCGCGGTCCCGAAGGCCGCCATCGTCTCGGGGTCCATCGCGTTCGCGACCTCCGGCCGGTTGAGCGTCACCACGAGCACGTGCCCGTGGCGCTCCAGGTCGATCGCCATCAGTGCACCTTCGAGTCGCCGGGGGGTGCCGGGTCCCCGAGATCGCCGACCTGCAGATGGGCCACGCCGAAGTCGGCGATCTCCGGCGACCGCGTCGTCCGGCGCACGCGACCGACGGGTGCCACGATCGCGAAGGTCGCGGCCGCGACCAGGACGATCGAGCCCCCGGGCGCGAGGTTCCACTGCCGCGCGGCAGCCAACCCGAGCACCACCGACGCGACACCGATTCCGACCGACCAGATGACCGTCGCGCGGAACGAGCGCGCGACCATCCGACCGCTCGCCACCGGGAGCACGATGAGCGCCGCGATGAGCAGCACCCCGACGACGCGCATCGCCGCCACGACCGTCACCGCGGTCAGCACGGACAGCACCGAGTTCGTGAGCCCGACCGGCACACCCGAGACCCGTGCGGCCTCCTCGTCGACCACGACCGCGAACAGTGCTCGTGCGAACAGCGCGAGGGTGAGGAGGATCACGACACCGAGGACGGCGATCACTCGTGCGTCGTCGGGGCTCACCGTGAGGATCGAGCCGAACAGGTAGGGCGCGATGTTGAGGCTGCCGCCGTCGGTGCGGCTGACGAGTACGACGCCGAGCGCGATGCCTCCGTAGAAGAAGAGCGCGAGGGCGAGGTCGCCCGTGGCGCGGCCGCGCGCGCGGAGCCATTCGATCGCGAGCGCGCCGGCGACGGCGACGACGAGCGCGGTCCAGATCGGCCAGACCTCGAGCAACAGGCCGGCAGCGACGCCGGCGAAGGCGAGGTGACCGATGCCGTCGCCCATCAGCGTCATGCGCTTCTGGACGAGGAAGACGCCGAGGAGCGGTGCGCACGCCCCGACGACGAGCCCAGCCGCGAGCGCGAGCTGCATGTACTCGCGCTCGAACGGCCACGGGAGCTCGAGCGCGGCCCAGAACATGTGCGGGCTCACCGCAGCTCCTCGAGCCACAGCGGGAGATCATCGGCGTGGATGCCGAGGCTGACCCCCGTCGCGGTGAGGTCGGCCGGCTTCCCATCGAACAGGATCCGGTGCTTCATGACGACGACACGATCGAGATCGTCGGCGACCGCACCGAGCTCGTGTGACACGAGGAGCACGGCCGCGCCGTGCTCGCGCACGAGGTGCACGATCGAGTCGCGAAAGCGAGCCTGGGACTCGGAGTCGACGCCCGCGATCGGCTCGTCGAGCACCAGGAGCTCGGGGTCGCTCGCGAGCGCCTTCGCGATGAGCACGCGCTGCTGCTGCCCGCCCGAGAGCTCGCGGACCGGGCGCCGGCGCAGGTGCGCGAGGGCAACGGACTCCAGGGCATGGTCGACGGCGGCGCGGTCGGCGGCGCGCGCGCGTCGCCACCAGCCGCGTCGAGCGAGGCGCCCGCTCGCCACGACCTCGGTGACCGTGGCGGGGAGGTCGGGGGCAAGGGTGCCGCGCTGGGGCACGTACCCGAGGCGGCCCCGATCGCGCAGCCGGCGCGGCTCCTCGCCGAGCAGCCGCACGGTGCCGGTGGCCGGACGCAGCAGGCCGAGGAGGAGGCGCAGGAGGGTCGACTTCCCCGACCCGTTCGGGCCGACGAGGGCCACGAACTCGCCGGGGTCGACCCGAAGGCTGACGTCGGCGACGACGATCTCGGCGCCGTAGCCGAAGGTGAGCGACTCGGCGTCGATCGGCGGCGCTGCGGGGGCGTGAATGGGGATGATTCTTGAAATCATAACGAGCCCTGAAGTAAGATTCATTCTCAGAATGAGCGGTCGTCGCCCACGCTTCCGAGGAGCCCCCGTGCGCAGAGCCCTGTCGACCGCCCTGGGTGTCGCCGTGCTGGTCGCCGCCGCCGGCGCGACCGCGCCACCGGCCGCCGCGGCCCGCGAGCCTCTCGGGGTGGTCGCGGCGTTCTACCCGCTCGCGTGGGCGGTCGAGCAGGTGGGCGCAGGCAACGTGAAGGTGTCGAACCTGACGCCCGCGGGCGCGGAGCCGCACGACCTCGAGCTCACGCCCGACGACCGCGACGCGATCGAGGACGCTCGCCTCGTCGTCGTGCTCGGGAAGGGATTCCAGCCCGCCGTCGAGGACGCGGCGTCGGTGCGCGACTCGGGCACGCTCGAGGTGCTGGAGCACCTGCCGATCGGCGTGAAGGGCAACCGGGTCGACCCCCACGTGTGGCTCGACCCCGTGCTGATGAGCGACATCGTCGACGACGTCGCGGCATCGCTCGCGAAGATCGATGCGAAGCACGCGCCGCAGTACCGCGCCAACGCACGCGCGGTGCGGGCCGACCTCGAGATGCTCGACGCCGAGTTCCGTGCCGGCCTCGGCGACTGCGAGCGCGACGTGATCGTCACCGCCCACGAGGCCTTCGGCTACCTCGCCGACCGCTACGGGCTCCAGCAGGAGGGTGTCGCGCCGCTCTCACCCGATGCGGAGCCCAGCCCGGAGCGCCTCGCGGATCTCGCCGACCTCGCCGAGGAGCGGGGCGTCACCACGATCTTCACCGAGGAGCTGGTCTCGCCGAAGATCGCGCAGACCCTTGCGCGCGAGGCCGGCGGACTCGAGACCGCCGTGCTCAGCCCGCTGGAGAGCCTGACCGATGCACAGGTCCACCGCCACGCCGACTACCTCTCCGTCATGCGCGTCAACCTGAAGCGGCTCCAGCAGGCGCTCGGCTGCACCTCACCGTGAGCCGACCGCCCACGGCCACGGGACGCCGCGGGGCTCGGTGCGGGGCCGATAGCGTCGAGAGCATGGTCGACACCTACCGGAACGTCCCCTTCATCTCGACCGACTGCCACGTCACCGAGCCGATCGAGCTCTACGAGGAGCGGGTCGACGCCAGGTACCGCGATCGGGTGCCTCGCATCGAGACCAAGGACGGCTGGCGCACGCTGTTCACCGAGGGTCTCGATCCCCGCAAGCTGATGACCGCGGACGAGCGTGAGGTCGCGATCGTCGGCGGCGTCGACCCCGACGAGCGGATCCGCGATCAGGAGGCCGACGGTGTCACCGCCGAGGTCATCTTCCCGACGTTCGCGCTGCAGGCGTGCTTCTCGCCCGACGACCCGGGCCTGCAGCTCGCGCTGTGCCGCGCGTACAACGACTGGGCGGGCGACGTGTTCGCCGGCAACCCGCGCCTGCTCGCCGTCGGGCTCGTCCCGATGCTCGACATCGACGCCGCGATCGCCGAGGCGACCCGGCTCGCGGAGCGCGGGTGCCGGGCGCTGTTCCTCCCGGCGCGAGTCGAGTCGCGCCCGTACAACGATGGCGAGTACGACCGCTTCTGGGCCGCGGCCTCCGAGCTCGGCCTGCCGCTCACGTTCCACTCCGGAACCGGACACGAGCCGCGCGTCGTGCGCGGCCCCGGCGGGGCAGTCATCAACTACCTGCTGGGTGCCCAGCTCGACGGGCCGATGGTGCTGCTGTCGATGGCTGCCGGGGGCGCGCTCGACCGGTTCCCCGGGCTGCGGGTCGTCACGGTGGAGACCGGCGCGGCGTGGCTCGGCTGGATCATGACCCAGGCGGACGCGATCTACGAAGACCACATCATGTACGCGAAGCCGAAGCTGTCGTTGAAGCCGAGCGAGCTGATCCGCCGCCAGGGTCACGCCACCTTCATGTTCGACCCGGTCGCGATCAACAACCGGCACATCACCGGCATCGAGACGATCATGTGGGGCAACGACTATCCCCACCCCGAGGGCACGTGGCCGTCGTCACAGGAGATCGCCGCGAAGCAGTTCGCCGACGTGCCCGACGACGAGCTGCGCGCGATCGTCGGTGGCACCGCGGCCGAGGTCTTCGGCTTCGAGCTGGTCTAGCTCCTCGGGGGAAACGACCTCGCGACGACTGACACAATCACGACCATGTCGAACGCACCGCAGTCCACGGCTGCCTTCAACGAGCTGATCGACCTGCTCGCCGACGTACGCGACAGCTACGTGCTGTCGCCCGAGCGCTTCAGCGACGAGCTCGACGTGGTCGAGGGCTTCCGCTACGTCACCGAGCTGCTCTCCGAAGGGTTCGAGCTGTTCGCCGAGGCGGACGCCGAGCGGCCCCGCTTCTCGTCGATCGTGTCTCCGGCGCGCAAGTTGCTCGGAGACAACCCCGATTCGCTCTACCAGCAGGCGCTGATCCGCGGCGACCGCTCGTACCGCGTCACCGGTCGGCGTGACCAGCAGTGCTACATGTCGTTCACGATCCACGGTCCCGACCCCGCCGGCGGCATCAACGGGCCCGTGCTCGCCGATCGCAACGACCGCGACTTCACGGTCGATCCCGACGGGACCTTCGAGCTGATCCTGAGCCCCGACGAGCACCCGGGGAACTGGATCCCGCTGGCCCCCGACGCCCGGATCGTGATCGTGCGGAACTACTTCCTCCTCGAGCGCTCGGCGCAGACGGATCGCACCGTCGGCGTGAGTCTCGACATCGAGCCGCTCGACGACCCGGGCCCGCCGCCGCCGCTCGACGACGCGACGTTCGCGCGCCGCCTGCGCGACGCGAACGCGTTCGTGCACGCGACGACGATCGGGATGCGCGTCTTCGGCGAGCCGCCCGCGATCTCCGTGCCGTTCGTCTCGAACGAGCCGAACACCGTGGGCACGCCCTGGTGCTTCCGCAACGCCGACGTCGACGCGGCGGGGGCGGTGGACATCTACTACTCCTCGGGCAGCTTCGACCTCGAGTCCGACCAGGCGCTCGTGATGGAGGGAGTGCTCCCGAAGGGCGTGTTCACGAACGTCATGCTCTGGAACGTGCACATGCAGACGCTCGAGTACCGACACCGGCGCTGCTCGCTCAACGCGGCTCAGATCGAGGCGCGTGCCGACGGTGCGTACCGCATCGTGATCTCCGAACGCGATCCCGGCGTCGCGAACTGGATCGACACCGGCGGGCACCGGCACGGCACGATCTTCTGGCGGTTCCTGCTCCCGGAGGCCCAGCCCGAGACGCCGCGGTGTCGCGTGGTCCCGGTCGCCGAGGTCGCCGAGGTCGCCTAGCCCGCCGAGTCGCTCGCGTCGCCCGGCCCGTCGAGGTCGAGGGTGAGAGCGGCGGTCCAGGAGAACTCGGGCGCGCCGTAGCCGGTGCCGGTCAGCGCGGAGAAGTACTCGGCGAAGCCCGACCGCTCGACCAGGTCGAGTGTGCAGCGGCGCAGATCGTCGGCGAGGGCGGACTGCCCGCACCGGCGCAACCCCTGGATGATCGCCCAGTTCATGTTCACCCAGGTCGGGCCCTTCCAGTAGCGATCGTCGTCGAACTGCGGTGCGTCGGTCGGCACGCTCGGGACCGGGAACGCCGGCCAGAACCGCCCCGGGTCACGCAACAGGCGCACGAGTCGCTCGACCCGTGCCGGCGGCTGCGCCACCGCGCCCCACAAGGGCAGGAACGTCGCGACGGTCGGGATGCGCAGGAGCTCACCGGTGACGGAGGCGCGCGAGTAGTACTGGCCGGTCGGCTCGTGCCACAGGTGGTCGAGCGCGGCTTCGGTCGAGCGGAACGCCGCGGCGAGCTCCGGCTCGATCGTCAGCGTGAGCTCGTCGGCGATCTCCTCGAGCGCCCGGTCGGCCACCGCGAGCAGTGAGTTGAACGCGAGGTCGTCGATCAGCACCGAGCGCTCGGGTGGCATGCGCCGGAGCTCGAAGCCGTGTCGCTTCGCCTGATGGATGAGCGCCAGCATCCGGAGCCCGTCGTCGTCGCTGAGGCGCTCTGCCGCCGGGGCGTACCGCGTGTCGCGCCGGAACATCCGCGCCGCCCGGGCCAGGCGGAGGCGCAGCGCGGGCTCCAGCCACCACGGACCGCGCGTTCGGCGCAGCTGTCGCATCCACGGAGGGGTCGTATCCAGCCCGCACTCCCACGGGTGGATCAGCGTGACCAGCCCGTCGTCGTCGAGGTCGCGCTCTCGGTACAACCATTGGTGGTACGCGAGCAGCTTCGGGAACGACTCGGCGAGGAAGGCGCGCCGCGCCGCGCGGGGCAGCTCCCGAGCGACGTGGGCGACCGCGATGGAGGGCAGCGGCGGTTGGGTGATGCACGACGTGTCGACGTCGCGGGGCGCATCGGCGTGCGTCGTCGATCTCCAGATCCTGCGGCTGCCGATGTCGGGCGTGTCGTCGGAGAAGATCATGTGCGGGAACATGCCGTTCGCCCACTGGCCCCGGTACAACGAGCGCATCTCGCCCGCGGCTCGCTCGGGGTCGGAGCGGGCGAGCCCGATCGCGACGAAGCACGAGTCCCACAGCCATTGGTGCGGATAGAAGCCCTCGGCCGGGCAGGTCCACGTCCCGCGACGATTGCGATCGAGCACGTCCTGCGCCCGACGCGCAAGGATCGCATCGTCGTGCACCGGCATCGCGCGGAGGCTAACGGTCCCCCGTACGTGCTGACGCGCGCTCGCCGCGTCTACCGTCGGCGCCGTGAGCTGGCAGCCGAGCGAGCGACCTGCGTGGGTGCGGCACGCGATCGCCGGCGAGGGCGGCCCGGAGCTCGCGTTCGCGGCCGATCCGTTCGACGCCGAGCAGCTCGTCAGCGAGGCGGCGTTCCGCGCCGGATCCGACGACGTCGGCGGCGACTCGTTCCGCGAGCCGCTCGCTGTGCTCGTGCAGTCGATCGAGGACGAAGCGAACCTGCACATCGTGGGGCGCTGGCGCGTGCGCGAGGTGATCCTGCGATTCCTCGAGAACCGCATCCGCATCACCGAGGCAGTACGAGACGATCCGGTGATCGACCAGCATGCGATCACCGCGCCGATCGTCGTGACCGGGAGCCCGCGGGCGGGAACGTCGATCATGCACGAGCTGCTCGCGCAGAACCCCGCGCATCGCGCGCCGATGGCCTGGGAGTACTGGTCACCCGCGCCACCGCCGGAGCCGTCGACCTGCGACGACGATCCGCGCATCCCGCTCGCCAACCGTGACGTCCGGCTGACTGCGGCGCTGGCGCCGGCCTTCGACGGGATGCACGAGCAGGGGGCGCGGATCCCGCGTGAAGACGGGTCGGCGATGGGCGTCGACCTGCGGAGCGACCTGCTCGGCGCGCACTACCCGGTGGCGTCGTACAGCAAGTACCTTGCCGCCGACGACATGCGGACCGCCTACGCGTGGCACCGTCGAGTCCTCCTGCTGCTCCAGCACCACTTCGAGCCGCGCACCTGGGTCGTGAAGTGGCCGGGCCACGTCAACCACCTGCCCGTCCTGCTCGAGACCTACCCGGACGCGCGCGTCGTGGTGTGCCACCGAGACCCGCTCGCGATGCTCAGCTCGGTCACGAGCCTGCTCGCGACGCTCCGTTGGGCGCACTGCACCTCGGTCGACTTCCAGGCGCTCGCGCGCGAGCAGGCCGACGTCTTCGCCCACCAGTGCGACCGGCTCCTCGCGGCTCGCCGCGGCGGCGCGCTCGATCCGGGACGGGTCTTCGATGTGCGCTTCGACGAGTTCGTGGCCGACCAAGCGGGCACCGTGGCGTCGGTCTACGAGCACTTCGGCATGGTGTTGAGCCCCGATGTCGATCGTCAGGTGAGAGAGCATCTCGCCGCCAAGCCGCGCGGCCGCCACGGCGGGCACGACCACAGCTTCGAGGACCTCGGCCTCGATCCCGCCGAGCAGCGCGCGCGGTTCGCCGAGTATCAGCACTACTTCGGGATCCAGTCGGAGTCCGAGTGAGAACCATGGAAGTGTGAGTGAACCATGGAGGTGAGCGACGATCTTCTCGACGGGAGCGCATGGCGCGCGTTCTGCGACCGGCTCGCACGCATCGGCGATCAGCTGCTCGGCCCGGACTTCCCCGGCACGCCGCGCGATCGTGCCGAGGGATACCGCCACCTCGCGAACCAGGTCGTGGCGTGGCTCGGATGGTCGATCGGCCATCCCGACGCCGAGTTCCCGGCCTTCTTCCGCCAGAACGATCTCGTCGTGCGCTGGGGCGGGCCGAACGTCGACCAGGTGACCCGCCGGGCGCGCGTGTCGGCCGCGGGTGTCTACCGGATCGCCGGGACGACGGGGTCGTGCGAGGACTTCATCCTCACCGTCAAGGACGGTGACATGCACATGGAGCGCTACGGGATCCTCACCGAGACGCTCGGTTCGGAGCTCGGCATCGGGCCGGGCGACGACTTCGCGATCACGCTGTCGGCCGAGCGTCCGGAGATCGCCGGACCCGGGCCCTGGGTGGAGCTCCATCGTGACGCGACGATGGTCAACCTACGTGAGTACTACTTCAACTGGCGCGCCGCGCCGCCCGCACTCGTCACCATCGAGCGTGTCGACACCCGCGGCACCGGGCCCGGCCCTCTCACACCCGAGCGCGTCGAGACGATGCTCGACGACGCGGCGGCAATCATCGAGCGGTCGATCGTCTACTGGAACGACTACCTCCGCAGCGCGAAGGCGGAGGGGGTCCCCAACACGATGGGCGCGCCGCGTCACAACGCCGGCGGATCGTCACGCATCCACTACAGCTTCGGGTTCTACGAGCTCGCGCCGGACGAGGCGTTGGTGATCGAGGCCGGCCCACCCGACGCGCGCTTCTGGGACATCCAGCTCTACACGATGGGCTGGTTCGAGCCCTTCGACTACGCCAACCACGTCACGAGCCTCAACCACACTCAGGGTCACCTGTCGTCCGACGGCGCGTTTCGTGCCGTGCTCGCTCACGACGACCCGGGCGTCGCGAACTGGCTCGACACGGAAGGGCGGGCGGAGGGGATGGTCACCCACCGCTGGATCGATGCCCGGTCGGCGCCGACGATCAGTGCGAAGCGGGTCCCCTTCGCCGAGGTCGCCGCGCACCTTCCCCCCGAGACGCCCATGGTCGACCCGACCGCCCGCCGCGACGAGATCTGTCGTCGCCAGGATCACATCGCCTGGCGCTACCGGACCTGATCGCATGCGGGCGTGGCGCGTCGAACGACTGGGTGAGCCCAGTGAGGTCCTGAGCCTGGCGGCGAACGTCGACCCGCCGGAGCCGGCCGCCGACGAGCTCCGCGTGCAGGTGCGCGCCGCGGCGATCGGGATGCCGGACGTCTTCATGTGTCGCGGCACGTACGCGTTCGCGCCGCCGCTGCCGTTCACTCCCGGGCAGGAGGTCTGTGGGGTGGTCACGGCAGCTGGCGCCGATGCCGCGGGGTTCCCGATCGGGACGCGTGTCATGGGCGTCACCCGGTTCCCGAGTGGTCACGGAGGCTTCGCGGAGGAGGCGCTGCTGGGCGCGACCACGGCGTTCGCGGTGCCCGACGCGATGTCGGATGCCGACGCCGCGGGGTTCTCGATCGGCTGGTCGACCGCGTGGGTGGCGCTCGTGCGCCGCGCCCAGCTCGCGGTGGGGGAGCAGCTGCTCGTGCTGGGAGCCGCCGGTGGGTCCGGTGCGACCGCGGTGCAGATCGGAGCGGCGCTGGGCGCGCACGTCATCGCGGTGGTCGGCGACGACGCGAAGGCGCGGTACTGCCGCGACCTCGGCGCGGAGATCGTGATCGACCGGCGCACGGGCGATGTCGCCGAGACCGTGCGCGCCGCGACGGAGGGTTGCGGCGCCACGGTCATCTACGACCCGGTCGGTGGTGCCCCCGGGGAAGCGGCCATGCGGTGCATCGCGAACGAAGGTCGCTTCCTCGCAGTCGGCTTCGCCGCCGGTCGATGGCCCGAGGTCGATGTCGGCCGCCTCGTCGGGCGCAACGCATCGGTCCTCGGTGTCTACGTCGGTGCCTACTCACGTGCCGAGGCCGAGCACGACCACGACGAGCTCGTCGCGCTCTTCGAGGCGGGCCACATCAGGAGCTGTGTCACCGACGGGGTGCCCTTCGCCGAGCTCCCCGCGGCGATCGAGCGCGTGGCCCGGGGCGAGGTCGTGGGCAAGACCGTCGTCCTGCTCTGAGGGCCGCGGGGCGGCGCCGACCGTGCCCCGGGCTCGGGGCGCGTGGCAGCATGAGCCCCGACATCTCCCTGACACCGGAACACCGGAACGCCCGCGAACGTCGCCCACGAAGGAGACCCCGGAATGCCCCTGAACCCCGATGCCGTCGGCACCGAGACCGAGCCGTCGGAGGCTTCGTGGTCGTCGAAGGACAGCCTCCTCTACTCCCTGGGTGTCGGCGCGGGTCAGAGCGATCCGGTCGGCTTCGAGCTCGAGTTCACCACCGAGAACTCGGACGGCATCCAGCAGCGGGCGCTTCCCACGATGCCGGTCGTGATCAACGCCCGGAACCCGAAGGGGGCATCACCGTTCGAGGCGATCGGCACCTTCAACTGGGCGATGCTCGTGCACGGCGAGCAGAGCGTGACGCTCCATCAGGAGCTCCCGCCCGAAGGCACGGCGATGATGAAGGGCCGCGTCGCCGCGATGTACGACAAGGGCAAGGCCGCCGTCGTCGTCCTCGAGAACGAGGCGACCGACTCGGCGGGCACGCCGCTCTTCTCGACCACTATGTCGGCGTTCATCCGCGGTGAGGGCGGATGGGGCGGCGACCGGGGCCCGAGCGGACCGCGCAACGTCGCACCCGAGCGCGAGCCCGACACGGTGGTCTCGTACGACACGCGCACCGACCAGGCGCTGCTGTACCGGCTCAGCGGCGACCGCAACCCGCTGCACTCCGACCCATCGTTCGCCGAGCTCGCGGGCTTCGACAAGCCCATCCTCCACGGGCTGTGCACCTACGGGTTCACCGGTCGCGCGCTGCTCCACAGCGTGTGCGATGGAGATCCGGCCCGCTTCAAGCACATGGAGGGGCGCTTCTCGACGCCCGTCTACCCGGGCGACACCCTCGATGTCCGGATCTGGGTCGAGGGCGACGAAGCGATCTTCCAGACGTGTGTCGGTGACAACGTCGTCATCGACTCGGGCAAGGTCCTCTTCGGCTGATCAAGCGCCGCACGCCGATGACCGCCACCGCACATGACACTGACCTGCTCGGCGCCGCGCGCGCCCTCGCGCCGCTCATCGAGACGGAGGCCGACGCGGCGGAGCTCGCGGGCACGCTCACCGAGCCGGTCGTCGACGCATTGCACGAGTCGGGGCTGTTCGGGCTCATGGTGCCGGAGGTTCTCGGTGGGAGCGAAGCGTCGATGCTCACCTGCATCGCGGTGTTCGAGGAGCTCGCACGCGCCGACGGGTCGACCGGCTGGTCGTTCATGGCGAACGCGACCGCCGCGTCCTTCGCCGGTTCGTTCACGGGCCCGAACGCGGCGGAGACGCTCTTCGGCACCGCCGACGGTCGGATGCCGGTCTTCGCCGGGATGTTCGGACCCGTCGGCTCGGCGGAGCTGGTCGACCATGCCTACGTCGTCAACGGCCGTTACAGCTTCGCGAGCGGCAGCGGCTACGCGAGCTGGATCAGCGGCGGGACGCTCGTGGTGCACGACGGCGAGTTCGTCATGACTGCGAACGGGCTGCCCGAGATGCGGGTCGCGTTCGTCCCGCGAGATCACATCGAGTTCCTCGGCAACTGGGATGTGCTCGGGCTCCAGGGGACCGGCAGCTACGACTACGCCATCACCGACGAGCGCGTCGACGCGGAGTTCACCTTCCCGTTGCTCGACGCCGTTGCTCACCGCGGCGGGCCGCTCTACGGGTTCAGCGTGCTCGGGATCACGTCGTCCGGACACTCGGGATGGTGTCTCGGCGTCGCCAAGCGATCGCTCGAGGAGCTGGTGCGGATCGTCGTCGGGAAGTCGCGCATGGGCGGCACGCCCGTGTCCGACCAGCAGCTCTTCCAGCACGACCTCGGCTACCACGAGGCTGCGCTCCGATCGGCCCGCGCGCTCGTGCTCGACGACTTCGGGTCGTTCGAGGCCGACCTCGTGGCGGGCGACGAGCCCACCCCGGCAGCGCGGCATCGCCTGCGGCAGACGACGACGTACGCGACGCGGGTCGCAACCGACGTGGTGCGCTTCGCCTACACGTGGGCCGGATCGAACGCGCTCCGTCAGCCCAGCGTGCTCGGGCGCTGCTTCCGCGACATGCACGCCGGCACGCAGCACGTGTTCGTCGACAACAACACGCTCACCGACGCCGGCGTCATGCTCCTCGGCGGTGCCTGAGGCGCGCCGCGAGCAGCGCGCCGACCATCGCGATCGCGGCCGCGATCACGAGCTGACCGAACACCTGGCCCGGGCGCAGGGCCGCATCGTCGCCGCTGAAGAGCCCGCGCCCGTCCTCGCGCACGGCCCAGATCACGACCCGGATCGGGATCCACAGCGCGAACGCGCCGAGCCCCGCGAGCGCGCCGTGGGCGAGCGGCGAGTCGGGTCGCGCGTTCCCGGCGACCCAGCCGGCCGCGCCGTAGGCGAGCAGGATCAGGATGAAGAGCGGGTAGATCCAGCCGCTGTCGTCGAAGTCGGCGACCTCGCGGTCGAGGACGACGCGCAGGACCGTGACGGGCACGATCACCGCGAGGCCCACCAGCGCGCCCCGCAGGACGACTCGCCAGTCGATGCTCAGCGCCTGCGGTGACGCTGCGGCCGGTGTCCCGTTCGTCATGTCTCCGTTGGTCATGTTCGGGAGCCTGTCATGTCAGGACCCGCATCTCCCGCGTGCGCCAGCTCGATGACGGGCGTCCGGAACGCATCACGCAGCAACGGCCGCACCGCCCGGCGTTGGTGGACGATCGTGATCGCGGCCAGGACGAGGTACAGGATGCCCATCCCGACCCGTTCCCACTGTCGCAGGTCGGGTGGGAGCACACCGCCGAGGACGAACTGCCCGAGGAACAGGCCCAGCAGGGCGAGCGCCTCCCGCACGTTGATGCTGCGGCTCACGAGGACGGCGACGGCGAACGCCGACTGTGCCGCGGTGAGGAACAGCTCCTCGCGTTGGCGCACATCGAGGGGAAGGCCCGAGAGCGCGCCGCCGGCGATGACGAACACGAGCGGCAGGGTGCCGACGAGGAGCGTCCACTGGTTGACCTTCGATGACACGAGCGTGCCGAGACCCGAGTTGGTCCGCAGGCGCCACGCGAAGAGCGCCGCGACGAGCAGCTCGGGTGCCTCCGACGCGAGCGGCGCGAGCCACTGCACGAGCAGAAACGTGCTGATCCCGAACTGCTTCCCCGTGTCGACGAGCGACTCGGCGAACGGCTCGGCACACAGCACGATCACGAGCGCGGCGTAGCCGAGGAGCAGCCCCACGGTGACGCGGCGCCGCACCTTCGACAGCGCGAGGAAGAGCTGGGCGGGGCCGATCAGCTCGGGCTCCTCCGCGGGCGAGCGCGAGATCCGCACGGCGTACGCGAGGTACAGCGCGACGAGGATCGCCGCGTCGAACAACGTCAAGCGGTCCTTGAGCGGCAGCGTGAGGGAGTACAGCGTCGCGATGACCAGGAACCCGATCTCGATCGCGTGCGGGCGATCGAGGGACACCTCGGAGTCAATCTCTCCCGTATAGCCGCGGCTTCGGGCCATCGAGCGCATCCGCCACGCGGCGAGCAGCACGACGAGCGGCCAGCCGATGCCGATCAGGAGTCGGTTCCCACCGGTCATGTTGGCGAGGGCGAGCGGTGCGTAGACGTCGGGGTTGGTGCCTGCCTTGAACGCGAACGTGAAGTCCACCGCGTACTCGGGGAGCACGGCGATCAGCGCAAGGACCGCCAGCGCGAGGCCTCGGGAGACGTCGAGCTCGAGGGCCTCCGCGCCCCAGGCGAGGAGGAAGGCCGCGCCGATGACTGCGATGCCGA
Source organism: Acidimicrobiia bacterium (assembly GCA_040902705.1). Taxonomy (GTDB): domain Bacteria; phylum Actinomycetota; class Acidimicrobiia; order IMCC26256; family PALSA-555; genus DATBSK01. Next base: position 14,381 of record JBBDWT010000161.1, read on the forward strand.
ACACTGCGGCCCCGACGGCCTCGGTCGGGTGACCCCCGCCGAGGCGCAGGAAGGCTCCGGGGAGCGTGAGCGCGATCGCCGCCGCGAAGGCGGCGCGCTTGCGTCCGGGGTGCTCCACGGCCGCCGCGGGGGAGGCGACGTCCGGTGCAGTCACGACTGCCGATCCTAGGAGTCGGGTCCACCAGCGCCGCCATAGCGTCGCGGTGCTGCTCAGGTTCGCGGGTTGAGTGGTCGACATGAGGGGAAGGACCATGGCCACGGGGTCGAGCGAGTCGTGGCATCGCCCGTGAGGCCCCCGTACGATCGGTGGGCTCGCACCGGAATACGCGGCTCGGCTCGAGGCGTTGTACCAACGCTCGCCCTCCCCCCGGGCGAGTGGCGAGTGAGGACGGTGAGTGCGATGGCTGGCAACTGGCGTGACCAGGCCTCCTGCCGGGGTGTGGATCCCCAGATCTTCCACCCCGCCGAAGAGGACGAGATCGGTGCCGCGCAGGCGAAGGCGATCTGCGACGTGTGCCCCGTTCGAGAGCCCTGTCTGGAGTTCGCGCTGTCCACCCGCGAGAACGACGGCGTCTGGGGTGGCCTCACCGCACGGGAGCGGCGTCGACTCGTCCGTCAGCGCCGCCGCACCGCCTGATCTCCTGGATGACCTGATCTTCGGGAAAAGCGGGGCGGCCGGTAGCCTGCTCCGGTGCGATTCGACTTCGAGCCCGAGCTGGCGCAGCTCCAGGTGACCGTGCGCAAGCTCGCCCAGGAGCGGGTGGCGCCGAGGGCTCGGGAGATCGACACGACCGAGCAGTACCCCCAGGACCTCTTCGAGCTCTTCGTCGACGCCGGCCTCACGGGCCTCTGCATCCCCGGGCACCTCGGGGGCGGCGGCGCCGGGATCCTGGGCCTGACGCTCGCGATCGAAGAGGTCTCCAAGTACTCCCAGGCCGCGGCGCTGATGCTGCTCCTGACCCGCCTGCCCACCGGGCCCGTGATGATCGCGGGCAGCGCCGAGCAACAGCGGCGCTACGTGATGCCGATCGCCACCGGCGAGGCCCGTGCCGCCTTCGGGTTGTCGGAGCCGCAGGCCGGGAGCGATGTCATGGGGATGCGCACCCGTGCCGTCAGCGACGGCGACGACTGGGTCCTCTCCGGCACGAAGTGCTGGATGTCGGGCGTCGATCAGGCCGACTGGTACTGCGTCTTCGCCAAGACCGGACCGGTCGACTCGCGCGCGCACGACAGCGTCTCTGCGTTCATCGTCGAACGGTCGTGGCCGGGCGTGGCGGTCGGTCGACTCGACAAGAAGATGGGCGTCAAGGGCGTCGACACCGGCGAGCTGCTCCTCGACGACGTACGCGTGCCCGCCGAGAACGTCGTGGGCGAGATCGGCGGGTTCCGCCTGGCGATGCTCGGGCTCAACTCGATGCGCCCCATCGTCGCCGCGCGGGGGATCGGCCTCGCCGAGGGCGCGTTGATGTACGCGGTCGAGTACGTCAAGGAGCGCGCCGCGTTCGGCAAGACCATCGCCGACTTCCAGGGGATCCAGTGGAAGATCGCCGAGCTCGCTACCGAGATCGAGGCCGCGCGTCTGCTCACCTACCGGGCCGCGTGGATGGCAGATCGGGGCGAGTTCACCAAAGAGTGGGTGCCGTACCTCTCGATGGCGAAGTACTACGCGACCGAGCTCGCGGTGAAGACGTCGAGCGAGGCGCTCCAGATGCTCGGGGCGGCCGGGTACATGCAGGATCATCCGCTCGAGATGCTGTACCGCGACGCGAAGCAGCTGACGATCGTCGAGGGCACGACGCAGGTGCAGCTCGGATTGATCGGGCGCGGCGTCATCGATCACGACCTGTGGTGGGACTGACGACTCGATGACCGACGCATCGATCTGGCCCGATGTGCTCGGGCGGCTCCTCCGACGCGAGGAGCTGCCGGAGGAGTCGATCGCGAGCGCGCTGTCGGCGATCCTCGGCGGTGACGCGACCGATGCTCAGATCGCCGGGTTCGCGATCGCCCTGCGCGCGAAGGGCGAGACCACGACCGAGCTCGCGACCCTCGTGCGGACGATGTTGCAGTTCGCCGAGCGGGTCGACGTCGCCGAGCTCCACGGCGTGATCGACACGTGTGGCACCGGCGGCGACCGCGCGGGAACCGTCAACGTCTCGACCATGGCCGCGCTCATCGCCGTCGGTGGGGGAGCGCGCGTCGCCAAGCACGGGAACCGCGCGGCGTCCTCGCAGTGTGGGTCTGCCGACGTGCTCGAAGCTCTCGGCGTGATCGTCGACCTCGGGCCCGAAGGCGTCGCTCGTTGCATCCGAGAGGCCGGGATCGGCTTCTGCTTCGCCCCGCGCTTCCATCCCGCACTCCGCTTCGCGGCAGCGCCGCGCCGCGAGCTCGGCGTGCCGACGACGTTCAACTTCCTCGGGCCACTCGCGAACCCGGCCGGCGTCCGCCGTCAGGCCGTCGGGGTCTCGGACCCGGCCATGGCCGAGCGCGTCATCGGCGCGCTCGCCGAGCTCGGCGCCGAGCACGCCCTCGTGTTCTACGGGCAGGACGGTCTCGACGAGCTCACGACCACGACGACGTCGACGATCCTCGAGCTGCGCGACGGGCAGGTCACGACCGGTGAGCTCGACCCGACGTCACTCGGGCTGGCGGTGAGCGACCGTGCGGCGCTCGCCGGGGGGGACGCCTCCGGGAACGCCCAGGCCGTCCACCGTGTGCTCGCCGGCCAGAGTGGACCCGTGCGTGAGATCGCGGCGCTGAACGCCGCGGCCGGCCTCATCGTGGCCGGGATCGCGGACGGCTGGGCCGACGGGCTCGAGCGTGCGTTCACCGCGATCGACGACGGCCACGGGGCGGCAGCCCTCGACGCGCTCGTCCGCACCAGCGTCGCGGCCCGGGATGACGGCGGATGAAGGAGAATGCCTGATGGCCCAGGCCCTCCAGTGCCCGTCGTGCGGTACCACGACCCGCGTGTCGTCGGCGCCCCCGGGTGGGACGTTGCGCTGTGAGAGCTGTGGCCAGGCGATGAAGGTCCCTCCCGGTCTCGGACGACGTTCGGGCTCGGGCGGCGGCTCCGGCGGCTCGGGCGGCTCCGGCGGCTCCGGCGGGTCGGGCGGGTCGGGCGGGTCGGGCGGGTCGGGCGGGTCGGGCCGACGCGCGGCACCGGCTCCGCCGCGAGTGGCACCACCTCCTCCGGTCCCCGCGGGCAGCACGGGCGGGGTCGCACCCGCACCACCCGCGCCGCGTCGTCGATAGCGCCCCACGATGACCGCGGGCGGTGGCGCCCCGACCGC
>JBBDWT010000162.1:0-17670 GCA_040902705.1 Acidimicrobiia bacterium
AGTTCTCGTGGGTGCCGTAGCTGTTGCCCTTGCCGTCGGAGTTGTTCTTGTAGACCACGACCTCCTGGCCGGGGTCGAGGAGGTGGCGCGCCGCCTGCATCGAGCGGGCGAGCACCCGCTCCCCCGCCTTGTCGGCGATGACGAGCTCGAGCGCGTCGGAGCACTCCGGCGTCGAGTACTCGGGGTGGGCGTGGTCGACGTAGTAGCGGGCACCGTTCGTGAGGACGGTGTTGACGAGGTGCGTCTCGATCTCGGGCGGCTGCGAGCCCTCCCGGGTGCTGCCGCGGGCGTCACGCCCCGGCGACTCGTCCTCGAAGTCCCACCCGACCTTGTGGTGCTCGACGTAGCCGTTGATGAGCATCGACGAAGCCAGCACCGGGTTCGCATCGGCCGCGCCGCGGAGCACGACCCCGTACTCGGTCTCGATCCCACACACCTTGGGTACAGCCACCGAACCAGCCTACCGGTGGGCACCCGCTCCCCCGGCCCGTTCACAAGCCTTTCGTGGCTGCCTACCCTGTGCCCGGTGCCGCTCTCGATCTCGCTCGACTGCAACGATCTCGAGGCGCAGTGCGCGTTCTGGACCGCAGCCCTCGGCTACGAGATCGCCGAACGCGCACCCGAGCACGTCGCGCTCGCGCCGACGGCATCGGACCACGGACCACGCCTGTACCTGAACCGGGTCCCCGAGCCGAAGACCGTCAAGAACCGGATGCACCTCGACTGGGACGTCGACGACATCGAGGCAGAGTCGAAGCGGCTGGCCCGCCTCGGCGCGGAGTACGTGCACCGCGACTCACTCACGGCAACAGCACAGGCGCCCGCGGTGGAGTGGATCACGATGCGCGACCCGGAGGGCAACGAGTTCTGCGTCGAGCAGGTGTTGGCCTGACTCCGCCCGCCGGCACTCGACCCCGTCCGATCCCGTCCGGCGGCACCCGGCGGCGTGGAGGGCCTGCCCCCTCGGACGACTACAGGTACTGGCCGGTGGTGACGCGCTCGATCTGACGACCGCCCTCGGCGTCGTCGCCCTTGGCGAGGAGGGTGCGCACGTACACGATGCGCTCGCCCTTCTTGCCGGAGATCTTCGCCCAGTCGTCGGGGTTCGTCGTGTTCGGGAGATCCTCGTGCTCACGGAACTCCTGCGCGATCGACGCGATGAGGTCCTCGGCGCAGATGCCCGTCGCGCCGCCGTCGATCTTGCGCTTGATCGCGAGCTTCTTCGCGCGTCGCACGACGTTCTCGATCATCGCTCCCGACGCGAAGTCCTTGAAGTACAGGACCTCCTTGTCGCCGTTCTGGTACGTCACCTCGAGGAACCGGTTTTCGTCGTCGAGCGCGTACATGCGCTCCACCGCCGCGTCGATCATGGCGGCGACCGCGTCGTCCGCGCCCCCGCGCTCGGTGGTCTCGGCGTCGGAGAGCGGCAGGTCGGCCGTGAGGTACTGGGCGAAGATCTTCGCCGCCGCGTTCTCGTCGGGGCGCTCGATCTTGATCTTCACGTCGAGCCGTCCCGGCCGCAGGATCGCGGGGTCGATCAGGTCTTCGCGGTTCGACGCCCCGATCACGATCACGTTCTTCAGGCTCTCGACCCCGTCGATCTCCGCGAGGAGCTGCGGCACGATCGTGCTCTCGATGTCGGACGAGATCCCGGTGCCGCGCGTGCGGAACAGCGAGTCCATCTCGTCGAAGAACACGATGACGGGCACGCCCTCCTCGGACTTCTCGCGCGCCCGCTGGAAGATCAGGCGGATCTGGCGCTCGGTCTCACCGACGTACTTGTTGAGGAGCTCCGGCCCCTTGATGTTGAGGAAGTACGAGCGCGTCGACGCGTCGCCCGTCTTCTCGGCCACGCGCTTGGCGAGCGAGTTCGCGACCGCCTTCGCGATCAGCGTCTTGCCGCAGCCCGGCGGCCCGTACAGCAGGATGCCCTTCGGCGGCTGGAGCCGGTGCTCGAGGAACAGGTCCGCGTAGAGGTACGGCAGCTCGACGGCGTCCTGGATCGACTCGATCTGGTCGTCGAGGCCACCGACGTCGTCATAGGTGACGTCGGGGACCTCTTCGAGCACGAGCTCCTCGACCTCCGGACGCGGCAGGCGCTCGACGACGAGCCCCGACCGCGTATCCATCAGCAGGTGGTCGCCGGCGCGGAGCCGCTCGCCCACGAGCACGCCCGCGAGCTCGCAGACGCGTTCCTCGTCGGCACGACCGACGACGAGCACACGCCGCTCGTCCTCGAGCAGCTCCTTGATGACGACGACCTCGCCGGCGATCTCGAGCCCGCGCGCGAGCACGACGTTCAACGACTCGTTGAGCGCGACCTCCTGGCCCCGCTCGATCGTCTCGATCTCGAGCTCGGGGTGCACCGACACGCGCATCTTGCGACCGGCGGTGAAGATGTCGACGGTGCCGTCGTCGTTGGCCCCGAGGAACGTCCCGTACGCCGACGGCGGCATCGTCAGCTTCTCGACCTCTTCGCGCAGGGCCGCGATGTGCTCGCGGGCCTCGCGCAGCGTCGCCGAGAGGCGCTCGTTCTGGGAGACCGCCTGGGCCAGCTGGCCCTTGGCCTCCAGGAGCCGTTCCTCCAGTGAGCGGACGCGCTTGGGAGCGTCCTGGAGGCGGCGGCGGAGGACGACCACCTCTTCTTCCAGGCCCTTGACCTGGTCCTGGAGCTCGCCCACCTGCCGCTCGTACTCGGCGAGGCGTCGCTCGTGCTCGGTCGCCACGACCGTTTCCTCCTCGTCGCGGGTGTCCCCCGGACTCGCGCGCACCCTACACCGGTGCCCCTGCGGCGCCCGGGCATGGTTTTCGGGCTCTCGGGTGGAACATATTCCCCGCCTCCACTTGGAAAATCAAAGGGGCTCGTCTACGCTCCTGGTCGGCGACACCGCACGATCGCCCGAGGGTCCGACCGGATCCGCGGGCGAGACTCCCCACGGAAGACGAGCGAGGAGCACCTCAGATGAAGGTCTGGATCGACCAGGACCTGTGCACCGGCGACGGCCTCTGCGAGGAGATCGCCCCCGACGTGTTCACCCTGCTCGACGACGGGCTCGCCTACGTGAAGGACGGCGCCAAGGTCTTCAGCGAGCCGGGTGGTGCCGAGGGTCTCGCGAACGTGCCGGCCGGTCAGGAAGAGGCGGTCATCGAGTCCGCCGAGGAGTGCCCCGGCGAGTGCATCTTCATCGAGGTCGACTGAGCGAGGCGACGCGTCAGTCCGGCGGCACCAGCAGTCGTGCCGTCGTGAGGAACCCGGTGTGCGCGACCATCCGATGGTCCGGTCGCACCGACTGACCTTCCACGTGCCACGTGCGTTGCAGCACCTCGAGGCTCTGCGCCATCCCGAACGCTGACGCGGCGATCTCTTCGCGCAGCTGCGCGACCTGACCGATCGTCGGCAGGTACGCGAGCAGGATCCCGCCCGATCGCAACGCCTGCTCCGCGTGCTTCACGACGCGCCACGGCTCGGGAAGGTCGAGGATCACCCGGTCGAGCTCCTCCTCGTCGATGCCCTCGTACGTGTCGCGCACCTCGACGCGCAGCGGGACGTCGGTGCCGAGGAAGGCCTCGACGTTGCGCTGCGCGCGCTCGGCGAAGTCGCTCCGCACGTCGTAGCCGACGACGCTGCCCGTCGGCCCGACGGCCCGCAGCAACGCAGTCGTCAGGGCTCCCGACCCGATGCCCGACTCGAGCACCCGTGCGCCCGGAAAGACGTCGGCGAGGATCAGGATCGGGCCGAGATCCTTCGGGTAGATCACCTGTGCGCCCCGCGGCATCTCGAGCACGTACTCGGCAAGCGTCGGGCGGAGGGCGGTGAGGCGCGCGCCCATCGACGTGCGCACGGACACGCCCTCCGGGCTCCCGATGAGGACGTCGTGCGCCAGGACACCGGTGTGCGAATGGAACTCGCCGCCCTCGGCAAGGGTCACGAGATGACGCCGGCGCTTGGCGTCGACGAGGAGCACGCGGTCACCCGCCACGAAGGGACCGGACGTCGCCATCGTGATCAGCCTCGCCGCGCCCGGAATGCAGCCGGCTCGACACCGGAGGCGCGCTCGCGCAGTCGGCAGAACGCGCACTCGTCGGCCGGGGTCGGCGCGCCGCACGACACGCAGGGCGTCAGCTCGGCGCGATCGTGCACGACGTCGTCGGCGAAGCGCTCGTGGCCCCGCTCGAGGAACCCGAGCAGGAACGCAGCCTTCGTGCCCGGTGACGCGAGCTCGACCGTGTTGAGCATCTCCTTGTACCCGAGGTGGCGGTTGCCCTCGGCCATCGGGCACTCCTCGACCTGGTAGTCGATCCCGCGCAGCACGCAGTACGCAGCCATCTCGCGCTCACCGAGGCGCACCAGCGGCTTGACCTTCCGCGCGAAGCCGTCGGCCGCCGGGAGCACCGGATGCTGGCGCCCGAGGTACTCCGTGTCCCACCGGAGCACGTTCCCGAGCAGGACGGCGGCCTCGTCGTCGAGGTTGTGACCCGTCGCGACGACGTCGTACCCGTGCTCGAGCGCGTACGAGTTGAAGAGGTGACGCTTCGAGAGCCCACACGCCCCGCACGGCGCGCGTCGTGTCGCCTCGGCGGCACCCGGGACGGAGAACCCGACGTCGGCCGCGAGGTCGACCTCGTGCAGCGTGCGGCCGTGGGCGCTGGCATACGCGCGGGCGTAGCCCGCCGACGCATCGGAGTAGTCCCCGATCCCGAGACCGAGGTAGAGGCCATCGGCGTCGACACCGATGCCCGCGAGGAGGTCCCAGAGCGCGAGGGAGTCCTTGCCGCCGGACACCGCCACGAGCACGCGGTCGCCCGGCCGGATCATCTCGTACGACCTCAGCGCTCGTTGCACCTGCTCCTGACAGTGCGAGAGGAAGTGGTCGCGACAGAACGCGGCGTTGTGACGACGCACGTCGATCACCGCGGGCCCGCGGCACACCTGGCACTTCACGCCGCTCCACCTGCACTGGGTCGCTCGCTGCGATCCGGGAGACGCCTGAGATGGCTGGGATGGCTCGCATGATCACGGTCGGTCGCTCCCCCTGACATCACGGGGCGGATCTCGACGGTCACGGTGTCGGCGAGGCGGGCGTCCTTCGGGACGAGCTCGTCGTCGGCGATGACGAGCACCGACTCCGGGTTCAGGTCGAGCGCGGACAGGAGCGCGGTCACGGTCTTCGGCCCACGCACCTCGAGCTCACGACGCGGGTTGCGCAACACGACCTTCACGAGCACACAAGGGTACCGGCGCGTCCGCGCCGGTACGTCATCGCTTCGGAGCGACCGTCCGGATCTCGACCCCTTCACCCGGCTTCAGCTCGATGCGCTCGACGACCTCGCGCTCGTTGAGCACCCGTCGCAGCACACGGAACGTCGTCGTCGCGACCCCGACGTAGAGCCACCCACGCGACCCATCCATGAGCCCGCGCTTCAACCCGGTACGCGACAGCCGCGCGAAGACGTCCGCCATGGCGCGTCAGATCCGGCGGATCTCGACGACGCTTCGGCGCTTCTTGCCCTTGTGCCGCCCCAAGAGGTACGCGATCACCAGCGCGAGCACGACGAACGCGATCCCGGCTGCCATGCCGGCGCCCTTCGCCGCGTCGGCACCCGCTTCGGTGCCGCCCTGGATCTCGCGCAGCTTCGCCTCGATGTCGGACCGTGTGACCGGCCGGGTCGTGCGAGCCTGACTCATCCCCGCTCCTTCCGCGCGCGCCAACCGGCACGCGTCTTCCAGGTGATCGCGCTGCCGAGCAGCAGCGCCGCGAACACGATCAGGTAGGGAGCCCACGACCAGTCGCCGATGAAGGTGCTCCCGGTCTCGGTCTGGAGCGCGCGCAGGCCTCCCACTCCGAGGAGGATCACGCCGAGGCCGAGCAGGAGCGCCCCGGCGATCCCGAAGCCCGCGTAGCGCCCGAGCTGGCGGAGCGGGACGATCGTCTCCTGCTTGACGTAGGTGACGACGAGATCCCGCAGCTCCAGCACGAGCTGCGGGAGCGGTGCTCCCGACGCGCTCGGGCCGTTGGTCGTGTCCGTGCTCTCCGCCATCAGGCCGGGAGTCTACGGCTGAGAGACCGCGGTCGTGCTGGGTGTGGCCGAGGCGGTCGTGCTGGGTGTGGTCCCGGCGCCGGGCGCCGGCACCAGCTCGTCGGCCGGGGGTGCGTTCGGGAAGGTGGCGATGATGTCGACGATGCGGCCGCGGAAGGCGATCGCGTTCTGCTCCGAGCCGAGCGCGCCGTTCGCGAGGAACGCGAAGCGCAGCGGTCGAGTGACGTCGACGACGCCTGCGAGCGCGCTCGCGCCCTCGAGCGTCCCCGTCTTGCCACGCACCTTGCCGTCGAGGTTGCTGCTCAGCTGGTCGACGAGCGTGCCCCGCTCACCCGCGATCGAGAGCCCGTCGAGCAACGGCGCGAACTGCGGCTGCAGCCCGAGGTCGATCACCGCCGCGAGGAGCGCGCACGTCGAGCGGTTGCTCTTGTCGAGCCCCGACCCGTCGACCACGACCGCGTTCGTCGTCGGCAGGCCCAGCTCGACGAGCTCGGCGGTGATGGCCTGCGTGCCCGCCGCCGTCGTGCCCAGCTGCGACGTCCGCAGCCCGATCTCGCGCGTGATCATCTCGGACCCGAGGTTGTCACTGGTGCTGAGCTCCTCGCCGACCAGGTCCTTGATCGGCGGCGACGAGACCTTCGCGACCTCGACCGCGCCCTCGGGCGCCTTCTCGTGGCTGGGGCCGCTGCCGACGTCGACGCCGCGCGCCTCGAGCAGCTCGCCGAGCTTCTCCGCCGCGAAGATCGCCGGGTCGTCCGCGGCGACGGGCTTCGGCCGGAACTCACGGAAGCCGCTGTTGACGGTCAGTGCGCCGATCGGGCCGACCTGACCCTCGGTCCGGTAGTCAGAGTCCCAGGTCGGCAGGTACCGGAGGTCCTCGTAGCGCGAGTCGTCGCCGGCGATGCCCTGCGGGATCCGCTTCACTCCGGCCGCGACGATCGAGTCGGCGAGCGCCGCGAGCGAGGTGGTCGGCGTGCCGCGAAGCTCGGGGATCTGCTCGCGCGCCGCCTGCACCTCTGGTGTCATGACGAGCGGATCGCCGCCTCCCACCAGGAACAGCTTCTCGACGGTGCCGCCGTCCGGCGCCTGGGCCGCCACCGCCACCGTGTCGAGCGTCGCGTCCGGGCCGAGCACCGCCAGCGCCACGGCCGCGGTCAGCAGCTTCTGCGTCGAGGCGGGGATCAGCGCCAGGTCCGTGCCGTGGGTCGCGAGGGGCGCGCCACCTTCCGTGACGACGAAGCACGTCTCGACGCCACCGACGGCGACCGCGGCGTCGAGCTCGGCCTGGAGCCGCTGGGCGCCCACCGCGTCGACGAGTGGCTGCGGGACGCGCCGCGGCGACCACAGCGCGGTGTGGAGCTCGGGCTGCTCGTCGTCGGCCTCGCGCGTGCTGTCGGGACGCGCGACCGCGTAGGCGCCGCACCCGAGGGCGACGACGACGAGGACGAGCGCGAAGGTGCGGGTCGGGCTCAGTCGAGCCCCCGGCGTCGGGAGGAGCGCGCGTAGCGCCACAGGTGCTCGAGCGCGCGCACGGCTCGCTGCGCGGTCGGGAAGCAGTACCGGCCGCTCTCCCGCACCGTCCGCGGGCCGGCGTTGTCGGGATCGGCGACCGCCAGCTCGGTCGCCGTCAGGACCGGCTTGCCGGTCGCCGCCGACACGTCCGCCGCAGCCTGCGCGAAGCGCGCGTCCTGCCGCTCGTGGTACGCCACGATCCGTTCGAGGTGCTCGTCGGGCCAGAACCTGCCGTCGCGCAGGAGGCGCGCCTGGTTCGACTGGATCCCCAGGCCCAGGTACACGACCGCGTCGACGTCGGCGTGGCGGGTCACGAGGTCGAGCACCTCGGGGATGGTGTCACGCTTCTCGCCGCCCGCCAGGTCGATCGGGTTGTTGCGGCTCCAGCGCGGGGGGAGGCGAGTGTCGATCTCGGCGCGAAGATCGTCGGGAAGGACGAGGAGCTCGAGCTCGGATCGGGTGATGGCATCGGCGGTCACGACCCCCCATCCTCCCGCGGTCGTGAGCACCGCCACCCGCGGGCCCGCGGGCAGCGGCTGCGTCGCGAACGCCGCCGCGGCATCGAACGCGTCCTCCACGTCGGCGGCGCGCGTCACATTCGCCTGCCGGCACATGCCGTCGAAGACGGCATCGTCGGACGCCAGTGCACCCGTGTGCGATGCCGCCGCGCGCTGCCCGCCCTCCGTCGTGCCACCCTTGAGCAGCACGAGCGGCTTCGCGCGCGCGACGTCGCGGACACGTTCGTAGAAGGCACGTCCGTTGCCGATACCTTCGACGTACGCGAGTGCGACGCGAGTCTCGGGGTCGGCCGCGAAGTAGTCGAGATAGTCGGGCACGGTCACGGCAGCGGCGTTGCCGGCCGACACCGCGCGGCTCACTCCGACGCCCGACGCGCGCGCGTAGTTCTGGAACGACGATACGAAGTTTCCCGACTGACTCGCGATCGCGATCGCGCCACGTGGTGGGTACGGCGCGACGATCTGCGCGCACAACCCGACGGGGGTCGACACGAGGCCCTGCCCGTTCGGGCCGGCGAGCAGCATGCCGAGCTCGTCGGCCACGGCCACGAGATGCGCCTCGGCCGCTCGGCCCTGCTCCCCCGCCTCGCCGTAGCCGGCCGACGTCAGGAAGGCGGCGCGCACCCCGCGGCGTGCGCACGCTCGCAGCAGTGCTTCGTTGGCGGGCGCTGGAGTGCATACGAAGACGAGATCGATCGGCGCGTCCTCGGGCAGCTCGTCGACAGAGCGCGCGATGGGCACACCCAGCACCTCACCGCCTTCGAGGTTCGTCCCGCACACCGCTCCCTCGTAGCCCTGGGTGAGCAGGTTGTGCAGCGCGACGAACCCGAACTTGCCGGGGTGGCTCGACACGCCGGCGACGAGCACGCCACGCGGCTCGAACAGCGCGCCGAAGCGTTCGGGTGCGATGCGCGCCCTCACTTCGTCTCCACCAGGGCATCCACCGCGATCGGGGTGCCCTCGGTGTCGACCAGGAGCGGGTTGACGTCGACGCTGACCACGTCGTCGCGCTCCCCCGCGAGCCGCGAGAGTGCCAGGAGGACTGCCGCGACGGCGGCACGGTCGACCGGTGCTTCCCCCCGCACCGGCCCGAGCAGGGCCTGCGCGGCGAGGTCGTCGAGCATCTCCTCGGCATCGGCCGGCTCGATCGGCGCGAGCCGGAACGCCACGTCGGCGAGGGCTTCGGCGAGCACGCCACCGATGCCGACCATGACGCACGGACCGAACTGCGGGTCGCGATGGACGCCGACGATCAGCTCACGGATCCCCTGCACCATCGGCGCGACGAGGACGGCCACCTCGCCGTCGTCGGGACGCGCGGCCGCGAGCAGCTCCCCGGCTGCGGCCGCGACCTCCTCCGGTGTGCTCAGACCGAGACGGACGAGCCCACGCTCGGTCTTGTGGGCGATGCCGTCGCCCGCGAGCTTCGCCACGACCGGGAAGCCCAGCTCCCGGGCCGCGGCGACGGCCGCGTCGGCATCCGCGACGACGCGCTCGGTCACGCAAGGCACGCCGTACGAGGCGAGCAACGACTTCGATTCGGGCTCCGAGAGCGTGCGCGTCATGGTGCTCGTGAGACGTGGTCAGACCGCGCTGGCGCGGTCCGCCCAGAACTCGTCGCGGAGGACGCGCTTCAGAAGCTTTCCGGAGTCCGTGCGCGGCAGCTCGTCGCGCAGCTCGTACTGGCGCGGGCGCTTGTACCGGCCGACACGCGCTTCGACGAAGGAGCGGAGCTCGTCGATCGAGATCGACTCACCCGGCTTGGCTTGCACGATGGCGAAGACCGACTCGCCCCACTCGTCGTCGGGGACGCCGATGATGGCCGCGTCCAGGACCTGAGGATGCGCGTAGAGCACTGCCTCGATCTCGGCGGGATAGATGTTGACCCCACCGGAGATGATCATGTCCTTCTTGCGGTCCCGGATCGAGAGGTAGCCCTCGGCGTCGATCGACGCGACGTCGCCGACCGACTTCCAGTCGCCGGCGTCGATCTCGGTGAGCTGCTCCGAGGTGCGGTGGTACCCGTCCATCGCGAGCTGCGTGCGGATGAACAGCTCGCCCGGTTCGTCGAGGTCTGCGTCGGTGCCGTCGTCGCGGACGATCCGTACCTCGATCGGGCCGTACGTCTTCCCGCACGACCCCGGCTTGCGCATCTGGTCCTCGGGCTTCAGGACGGTGACGATGCCGAGCTCGGTCGACCCGTAGACCTCGTAGAGGAACCAGTCGCCGAGCTTCTCGTAGGTCTCCTGCTTCAGCGGGTACGGCACGGGAGCCGCGTTGGCGATGAAGCAGCGCATCGACGACAGGTCGGCGCGCGCGAGCTCGCCCGGCGGGAGGCTGACGATGCGCTTGAGCTGGGTCGGCGCCGAGAACGTGTTCGTGACCCGGTGCTCGGCGACGAGCCGCAGCCACGTCGCCGCGTCGAACTTGCGGAGGATCACGATCGGGCTTCCCATCGTGTGCGCGAGCGACGCGAACGCGAGCGGCCCGGAGTGGTACAGGGGGCCCGTCGTGAGGTGGATCTCCTTGCCGGGCTGGAGGCCGAGCTCGCCGAGGAGCGCGAACACCGTGCCGGGGTCGGTGGTCGTCCGCAGTGCGCCCTTCGGCTTCCCCGTCGTGCCTGACGTGTAGATCATCGACGCGCCGGCCGTCGTGTCGGGCGCGCTCGCCGGCTCGGCGTCGGGTTGGCCGGCGACGATGTCGGCCCAATCGTGGAAGCCCGGTGGGACGTCGCCCCCGAACACGACGACGCCCTTCAGCTTCGCGAGGCGGTGGCTCACCTCCGCGAGCAGCGGCGCCTGCTCCGCGTCGACGACCACGAGCGTCGCGTCGGAGTTGTCGATGACGTACGCCATCTCCTCGGCAGTGAACCGGTACGAGAGGGGCACAGCGGTGAGCCCGGCCTTGCGGGCCGCGTGGATCGTCGCGAGCACCTCGAGCGAGTTCGGACCGCACCACACCATCCGGTCGCCGCGCTCGGCACCGAGCCCCACGAGCCCGTGCGCGAGACGGTTCACGAGTGAGTTGAGCTCGAGAAAGGTGGTCGCCGACGGATGACCGCCGCCCGCCGCGTCGACGATGACCGCCGGAGCGTCGGGCGTGGTCTCGGCATGGGCTGCGAGCAGGTCCGCCACGTGCGCGTCGTTCCCCCCGTCCGGCCGTCGCCGCTGTGGCGACAAGGAGGCCGTAGCCTACCGTCGTGTCTCGTCCGGTCCCCCTGCGCGGTGTGATCGAGGGGTTCTACGGACCACCGTGGTCGCACGGAGCGCGCCTCGACGTGATCGAGTTCATCGGCGCACGCGGGATGAACAGCTACGTGTACGCGCCCAAGGGCGACCCCAAGCATCGCGACCGGTGGCGCGAGCCCTACGACGCGGTCGAGCTGCGGACGTTCGAAGCACTCGCGTCGGCGTGCCGGCGGAGCTCGGTGCGGCTCGGGTTCGCGCTGTCACCCGGTGTCGACATCACCTACGACGACGACGCCGACCGGGACGCGGTCCTGGCGAAGCTCGCACCGATGCTCGACATCGGCATCGACTGGTTCGTGCTCGCGCTCGACGACATCCCGAACCGGCCGGGGCTCGCCCACGAGCAGGCGGCGCTGACCGGGTGGCTCCTCGACGCGCTGGCGGCGCGCCGCGCCGACGCACGCTGCTCCCTGGTGCCGACGGAGTACATGGGGACCCGGCCGAGCCCCTCGATCACGACGCTCTCGGCCGAGCTCCCCGGCGAGGTCGACGTCTTCTGGACCGGGCCGACGGTCTGCTCGCCCACCATCACGGCCGCCGACGCCGGCGCCTGGCGCGATGCTGTCGGCGGACGGCCGTTGCTGCTGTGGGACAACTACCCCGTCAACGACGCATTCATGGAGCGCGAGCTGCACCTCGGCCCGTACCGGGGCCGCGACCCCGGGCTGACCGACGTGCTCGACGGGATCCTCTGCAACCCGATGCTCCAACCCCGAGCGTCGCTCGTCGCGCTCGGCACGGCCGCCGAGTACCTGCGCGCCCCGGCCGCCTACGACGAGGACACCGCCTGGGAGCGGGCGATCGACGACGTCGGCGGCCGGCATGCCTCGCTCCTCCGGCCGGTGGCCCGCGCGTGCTGTGACGGACCGCTCGCCGAGCCCGAGCACCTCCCGGCGGCCGCGTTGACGGACGCCGTCGCCGAGACGGTCGACGATGCGAGCTGGACCGACGCGGCGGTCGCGCTGCGCGACGAGCTGCACGCACTGCGCGTGAGCGCGCGCGCGTGGGATGCCGACGATCCGCTGCGTGACGAGCTTGCGCCGTGGCTCGAGCAGGCCGGTCGTGAGGTTGACGCCGCGCTCGCGGCGCTTCGGCTGATCCAGCAGACCCATCCGATCACCGCGGTCGTCGACGGCGAGACGCGGATCGCGCCACCCGACCCCGAGTCCACGATGGTCCACGCGCTCGCGCTGCTGTTCATCTGGAGTGCGACACGCGACGCCCCACGGCGGGTCGTCCTCGGCCCGCGGTTCGTGGTGCATCCAGCCGTGGTGCAGCGCGCCGACGGGAGCCCCGCGCTCGATGTCGCGCTCGCGCTCCGCGAAGACGCGTCCGTCGTCGACCGGCTCGCACGCATCGCACTGGCGCGGTACTCCCGCGCCGGCACCGGAGCCGCTCCGGTGAGCGCCGTCGCCGACATCGCTTCACTCCCCTTCCCCGATGCGCGACTGTCGTGATCTCCGTCGTCATGCCTGCCCACAACGAGGCTGAGCTCCTGCGAGCCTCGGTGACCGAGGTCGTCGCCGGCCTCCGCACCCGGGCCGAGCCGTTCGAGGTGCTCGTCGTCGAGAACGGGTCGACCGACACCACCCTCGAGCTCGCCCGCACCCTTGCGGCGGAGCACGACGAGGTCCGCGCGATCACGCGGCCCGACGCGGACTACGGCGCCGCGTTGCGTCAGGGGCTGCTCGTTGCCACGGGAGACGTGGTCATCACCTTCGACGTCGACTACTACGACCTGGAGTTCCTGGCCAAGGCGGTCGGCACCGTGGGACCGGCCCCCGCGCCGGCGATCGTCGTCGGGTCCAAGCGCGGGCCCGGGGCCGACGACCGGCGCTCGTGGGGCCGACGCCTCGTGACGTGGGTGTTCGCGATGCTGCTGCGCCTCGTCTTCGGACTGCGGGTCTCCGACACGCACGGCATGAAGGGGATGGAGCGCACCCGGGCATCCGCCCTCGCGCGGGAGTGCCGCTTCGACCGGGATCTCTTCGACACCGAACTCGTGATCCGGGCCGAGCGCGCCGGGCTGGGCGTGACCGAGATCCCCGTGACCGTGAGCGAACGACGGCCCTCGCGCACGTCGATCCTCCGGAGGGTCCCCCGGTCGCTGTGGGGGCTCGCTCGTCTCCGGATCGGGCTCAGGCGCGAGCCCGCACCCACATGACCGCGGTGATCGCGTCGGAGGGCCTGTGCCCACCCGGCGTGCCGGCACCGGGATGGATCGCGATCGACGGCGGCGACATCGTCGACGTCGGGACGGGCACGGCACCGTCGGGTGCCGCCGACGTCGGCGATGCCCTGCTCGCGCCTGCGTTCGTCGACGTGCAGTGCAACGGCGTCGGCGAGATCGATCTGGCGGCTGCTGACGCCACCGGCTGGCAGATGGTCGCGACCGAGCTCGCGCACCATGGCGTCGGCTCGTTCCTCGCCACCTTCGTGACCGCGCCACTCGACCGCTACCCCGCGATGCTCGATGAAGCTGCTGGCGCGCAGACGTCTGGCGACGGGCGCGCCGCGCTGGTGGGCGTGCACCTCGAGGGGCCGTTCCTCGGTGGTGCGCTCGGCGCGCACGACCCCGCACTCGTGCACGCCGTCGATGCCGCCTGGCTGCAAGTCACCCTCGAGCGCCATCCCGGTCTGGTGCGCATGGTCACGCTCGCGCCCGAGGCCGACCCTGGCCTGCTCGCGATCCGCCTGCTCGCGAGCGCGGGTGTCGTCGTCGCGCTCGGCCACACCTCCGCGACGTACGAGGACGCGCTCGCGGCCGCCGACGCCGGGGCGTCGGTCGTGACGCACCTGTTCAACGGGATGACCCCGTTCCACCACCGCGCCCCCGGCCTCGTGGGCGCGGCGCTCGACGACGATCGCCTGACGCCCACCGTCATCGCGGACCTCGCACACGTGCACCCTGCGGCGCTCCGCCTGGCGTTCGCGCGCGAGCCGCGCATCGCCGTGGTCAGTGACGCCGTGGCGGTGGTCGACGGACTCGACGCTCGCGACGGCGCAGCGTGGCTCGCCGACGGGACGATGGCCGGCGCGACGACCCTCCTCGACGGGGCGATCCGGAACCTCGTCGCATCCGGGATCTCGATCGAGCGCGCCGTCGGCGCGGTCACTGCCGCCCCCGCGCGTCTCGCGGGTCTCGGTGACCGTGGAGAGCTCCGCATCGGCGCGCGCGCCGACGTGGTTGCACTCGATCCGGCAACGCTGGCCGTTCGGCGCGTCTGGATCGGCGGAGCCGAGATCGCCCGGAGCCCGTGGACATGACGCGCTTCGCGTCCTCGCTCTCCCGCCATCCCGTCGCGTCCCACGCCGTCGGCGAGACCGCAGGCGCGGTGATGGAAGCTCTCGGCGCCGAGGATCCCGATCTCGTCGTGTGCTTCGCGTCCCCGCACTTCGCCGGCGCGTTCGACGACATGACGCACGCGCTCCGCAACCTCCTCGATCCCCGCGTCATGGTCGGCGTGACCGTCGTCGCGGTGGTCGGCGTCGGCCAGGAGGTCGAGGACGGTCCCGCGTTCTCGATGTTCGCCGCGTGCCTCCCCGACGCGCGCCTCGTGCCCGCGCGGCTGGAGGTGGAGCAGACGCCCGACGGTGACGCGATCGTGGGCTGGCCCGAGCTCGACGACGGTCCTTCGTCGCTCATCTTGCTCGCCGACCCCTTCTCGTTCCCCGTCGAAGGGTTGCTGCGCCGGCTCAACGAGGACCGGCCGGGCCTGCCGGTCATCGGTGGCATGGCGTCCGCGGCGCGCGGACCCGGGGGGAACCGCCTCGTCCTCGACGACGAGGTCACCGACCGCGGCGCGGTCGGCGTCTTCGTCGAGGGTGCGGGGCTCCACGCGGTCGTGTCCCAGGGATGCCGACCGATCGGCAACCCGTACGTCGTGACGGAGTCAGACCGCAACCTCGTGTCCCAGCTCGCGGGGCGACCGGCGCTCGAACGTCTGCGTGAGCTCGCGGCCGACGTGAGCGACGAGGATCGTGAGCTGCTCCAACAGGGTCTGCACGTCGGGGTCGTCGTCGACGAGCAGCGCGACGAGTTCCGGCGCGGCGACTTCCTCGTGCGCAACGTCATCGGCGCCGACCGCGCGACCGGCGCGATCGCGATCGGAGAGCGGGTCCCGGTCGGGCGGACGCTGCAGTTCCACGTCCGCGACGCCGCGGCCGCCGATGAGGACCTCCGGGCGCTCCTCGACGGCGAACGGGCCGAGGCGGCGTTGCTCTTCACGTGCAACGGCCGCGGGCAGCGCTTGTTCGGCACCCCCGATCACGATGCGGCGGTGCTCGCCGAGCTGCTCGGACCCGTGCCCGCGGCGGGCGGGTTCTGCGCCGGGGAGATCGGACCGATCGGCGGGCAGAGCTTCCTCCACGGCTTCACGGCCAGCGTCGCATTGTTCACCTGACCCCTCGGATCCGCGCCATAGTGGGCGCAGATCGAAGGAGGAGGACCGGGGTGGCGGCGACAGAGCTCGAGCAGCGCGGGATCGACGTCATCCGCGGCTTGGCGATGGACGCGGTGCAGAAGGCGAACTCGGGTCACCCCGGGACGCCGATGGCACTCGCACCGCTCGCGCACGTCCTGTACACGCGCGTGATGCGCTACGACGCCGCGACGCCCGAGTGGCCCGACCGCGATCGCTTCGTGCTGTCGAACGGCCACGCGTCGATGCTCTTGTACTCGATGCTCTACCTCACGGGGTTCGGCCTCGAGCTCGAAGACCTGCGCCAGTTCCGTCAGTGGGGCTCAAAGACGCCCGGGCATCCCGAGTACGGCCACACGGCCGGCGTCGAGGTGACGACCGGGCCGCTCGGGCAGGGCTTCGCGAACGGTGTCGGGATCGGCCTCGCCGAGGCGAACCTCCGCGCGCGCTACGGCGCCGAGGTGTGCGACCACCACACGTTCGTGATCGCCGGCGACGGCTGCCTCGAAGAGGGCATCAGCGGCGAAGCCGCGTCGCTCGCGGGGCACCTCGGCCTCGGGCGGCTCGTGTACGTGTACGACGACAACCACATCACGATCGACGGGCCGACCGAGCTCTCCTACAGCGACGACGCCGCGAAGCGCTTCGAGGGCTACGGCTGGCACGTCGTGCGGCTCGGCGAGGTCGCGAACGATCTCGACGCGATCGAGGCGGGCCTCCGCGAGGCCATGGCGGAGGCCGGAAGACCGAGCCTCGTGGTCCTGCGCAGCCACATCGGATACCCGTCGCCGAAGTACACCGACACCGCGCACGCGCACGGGAACCCGCTCGGTGACGACGAGATCCGCGCGGTCAAGGAGATCCTCGGCCTCGATCCCGATGCGCAGTTCCAGGTCCCGGACGACGTGTTGGCGTACTACCGCGAGGCGGGCGCGCGCGGCACCCCGCTCCGCACCGAGTGGCAGCAGCGCGTCCAGGCGTTCCACACGGGCGAGCCCGAGCTCTCGGAGTCGTTCGACGCGTGCCTCGAGCAGCGCGGGCTCGAGAACTGGGAGGCCAAGCTTCCCTCATGGTCGGCCGGTGACGGCATCGCGACCCGCAGCGCCTGCTCGTCGGTGCTCGAGGCGATCATCGACGTCGTGCCGGGAATCGTGTCCGGCGGCGCCGACCTGACGGGCAACACCGGCACGGCGCTCTCCGACGCACCGGTGATCGCCACGCACCTGTTCGGCGGGCGACAGGCGCACTGGGGCGTGCGCGAGCACGGCATGGGCGGCGTCATGAACGGCATGGCGGTCAGCAGCACGATCCCCGTCGGTGGCACGTTCTTCGTGTTCTCCGACTACATGCGGGGAGCGGTCCGCCTCGCCGCGCTGTCCGCGTACAAGGTCGCGTTCATCTGGTCACACGACTCCGTGGGAGTCGGTGAGGACGGTCCGACGCACCAGCCGATCGAGCAGCTCGCGTCGCTGCGCGCGATGCCCGGCCTGCGACTCATCCGGGGCGCGGATGCCAACGAAGTCGCACAGGCCTGGCGCATCCACATCGACGGCGACGGCCCGACGGCGATCATCCTCACGCGCCAGAAGGTGCCCGTCCTCGAAGGCACCGCGGAGCGCGCTCCGGAGGGCGTCCGACGTGGCGCGTACACGCTCGTCGACGAGTCCGGCTCGCTCGACCTCGTCCTCATCGGCACGGGGTCCGAGGTGCAGCACTGCGTCGCCGCGCGCACGACCCTCGCCGGCGACGGGATCAGCGCGCGGGTCGTGTCGATGCCGTCGTGGGACCTCTTCGAGTCCCAGGACGACGCGTACCGCGAGTCGGTCCTCCCGGCGGGGGTCCCGCGGGTCTCGGTCGAGGCAGGCTCGTCGTTCGGTTGGGACCGCTACGCCGACGCCCACGTGTCGATCGACCGCTTCGGCGCCTCCGCGC
>JBBDWT010000163.1:0-17596 GCA_040902705.1 Acidimicrobiia bacterium
CCGGCGGCGGCGCGGCCCGGGGCGGGGTGCGGCCGCCACCACCACCGGCGACGAGGGGGGCGAAGGGGGAGAGGGGGTCATGTCAGTCGTCCTCGCGGTCTTCGCCCTCGGGGATGTCGGGGGAGTCCGAGTGCTCCTCGGGCTCTTCGACCTCGCTCTCGCCCGCGTGCTCGACCGACTGGGGTGCCGGCGCCGCAGCCGGTGCGGGTGCAGGCGCGCTCGAGGCGCCCGGCGCCCCGCTCGCGCCACCGCCGGAGCCGACCGCGACCGGGACCGGCACGTCGATCACCTCGGTGCGTGTGGTCGGCACCTTCGGCGACACCGGCTCGACCGTGCCCGGTCCGCCGGAGGCGGTCGCGAGCCCGAACAAGCCGAGGTTCGCGCCGAGCGCGATCGTCGCGGCGAGCGCAGTCGCGCTGATCGCTCCCGCGGTGGCGAGTGCTTTGCGTCGCTGCATCGCTGGTCTCCTTGGTCGGGTGCCCGGATCGACGGCGCTGCTGTCGATACGACGCACGGTAGGGAACCGGCCCCCAGCCTCGGGCCAGCCGAAGGCAAAGGGATCGCCAAATGATCAGGCCATCGCGGCGAGGAACGGGCCGATGGCCCCCAGCTCGTGCGCTCGTCCGGTCTGGTCGAAGGCCAGACCCACGGCACCGAACGCACCGAGCGCGGTCGTGGCGTGCGCCGCGTCGGGGCTCATCAGCGCGGCTGTCGCCGCGGGCTCGGCATCCCCGGCGCAGCCGGCGATGGCGGTGACCGACGACCAACGAAGGTGCGCAGACCGGCCGGTGCGGGGGTCGATGATGTGATGACGCTGCTCGCTGCCGCGGCGCCACACTCGCCGTCGACAGCTCGAGGTCGCGATGCCTCCGCCGACGAGCACCGCCACCCCGGGAGCCGCACCCGACGCGGCCGGGCCGGGCTCGCGCTCGATCTCGACCGCCCACGCCGGCCCGGACGGCGAGGCGCCGCTGACACGGAGGTCGCCGCCGATGTTGACGCACGCACCTTCCGCGCCCGACGCGCGCATCTCCGCCACGACGAGGTCGGCCGCCACGCCCTTCGCGATCCCACCGAGGTCGAGGGCGACACCACCGGGGAGTCGGACCGCTCGGACGATCGGGTCGAGCTCGACGACGCCCGCGCCTGGCGGCAGGGGGTGCCCCGAACCGGCCTGCGCTTCGGCGATCCGAGCCTCGTGGTCCATCGTGGCGTAGTCGCGGTCGTAGCCGCTTGCTGCGAGCGCGGGGAGGACCGTGGGATCGAAGGCTCCGCCCGAGCGCTCCCAGGCGTCGACCGCCCGAGCGATCACCGCGTAGGTGAGCTCGGAGACGACGACCGGCCGACCGGCCGCGGCGTTCAGGCGCGACAGCTCGCTGTCGGGGCGGAACCGCGACCATGTCGCCTCGAGGCTCGCGAGGCGAGCGGCCGCCTGCTTGCAGAGGCCGAGGGGTCCTCGCACGACGATGACGTGGGCATCCGTGCCCATCACGCCGAAGGCCAGCTCGTCGTGCTCCCGTGCGGTGTCGTGCATGCTCATGAGGGTACGAACCGGAGCTGGAGGTGGCTCCAAGGCCGGGCAAAGTCTCGGCAAAGTCGGCACCGCTCGTCCGGAGCCTCGGCGCGTCGGTATGGCACGGTGGTGGAGTGCGGGTCCTGATCGTCGAAGATGACGATCGCATCGCGGCGCCGCTCTTGAAGGGGCTGCAGGCAGAGGGCTTCGACGCGGAGCGCGTCGACACCGGTGCGTCGGCACTCACCCGCTTCGAGCAGGGCACCGGCGCGCGACCCGACGTGGTGCTGCTCGACCTGCGACTTCCCGATGTCGACGGCTTCGAGGTGTGTCGACGGATCAGAGCGGTCGACGACGTCCCGATCATCGTCGTCACCGCGCGCGGCGAGGAGGTCGACCGGGTGCTCGGGCTCGAGCTCGGTGCCGACGACTACGTCGTCAAGCCGTTCGGTTTCCGGGAGCTGCTCGCCCGCATCCGGGCGGTGACGCGCCGTACGCAGTCTCGGCCGACCGCCGATCCGACGATCGCCATCGGCCCGCTCGCCATCGACCGCCGCACGCGCCGCGTGACGATCGATGATCGTGACGTGCCGCTCACCCAGAAGGAGTTCGATCTCCTCGCGCTGCTGGCCGAGGACCCTGATGCGGTCTGGCCTCGCATGCGCATCCTCGAAGAGGTCTGGGACCCACATTGGTACGGGCCCACCAAGACGCTCGACGTGCACGTGGCCACGCTTCGCAAGAAGCTCGGACACCCCGAGTGGATCGAGACCGTGCGCGGTGTCGGCTTTCGTCTCCGCGTCTCGACGGGCTGATGCGACGCCGGCTGCTCATCAGCTACGTGTCACTCACTGCTCTGGTCCTGGTGCTGCTCGAGGTGCCGCTGGGGATCGCCATCGCCGACAACGAGCGCAGCCAGCTCGAGACCAACGTGCAGCACGACGCGTTCGCGCTCGCGTTGCGGTCCGAAGAGGCTCTCGAGCATCCCTCGACGTCGAAGGCGGCGATCCAGGAGCTCGCCGACGAGTACCGCGACGATCAGGGCGGGCGCGTCGTCTTCGTCGACGCGAGTGGTCGCGTCCTCGCGGACGGCGAGCCACCGGGCAACCGACCGACGTCCGGTCGGAGCTTCCGCAGCCGGCCCGAGATCGCGCGCGCGCTCCGTGGGCTCGAGAGCACCGGCGAGCGCTTCTCGCGCACCCTCGACCGCGATCTCCTCTACGTTGCCGTGCCGATCGCGACCGGTGGGGAGCTCCACGGCGCCGTGCGGATCACGTATCCGCTGTCGTTCGTCAACGGGCGGATCCGCGAAAACTGGCTCGTGCTCGCTGCGGTCGGGGGTGTCGTCCTGCTGCTCGTGTTCGTCGTCTCCGTCGTGCTCGCGCGTTCGATCACGCGGCCGCTCGCCGACATGGAGCAGGGTGCAGTCGCGCTCGGCCGAGGCGACCTGGCCACCCGGGTCCCGGTACCAGAGGGACCCCGTGAGCTCCACGCCCTCGCGCAGTCGTTCAACAGCACGGCCGGTCGACTCGAGCAGCTGATGAGTGCCCAGCAGGCGTTCGTCGCCGACGCCTCGCACCAGCTCCGCACCCCCCTCGCGGGGTTGCGCCTTCGACTCGAGAACCTCGACCGCGACATCGCCCCCGCGGCCCGGGACGACCTCGACGGCGCCCTCGACGAGGTCAACCGGCTCTCCGTCCTCGTGGACGGTCTGCTCGAGCTCGCGCGGGCCGGTCAGCACGGTTCGTCACCCGCGCCCGTCGACGCGCAGCAGCTCGCGATCGCGCGACGCGAGGCGTGGTCCGCGCTCGCGGCGGAACGCGATGTGCGGATCGACGTCCGGGTCGAGGACGACGCCGTCGTGCTCGCGACGCCGGGCCGGCTCGAGCAGGTGCTCGACAACCTGCTCAACAATGCGCTCGAGGTCGCGCCGGTGGGCTCGGTGATCGAGCTGTCGGCCACCCGCGCCGACGGTGAGGTGCTCCTCGGCGTCGCCGATGCCGGACCGGGCATGAGCGAGGACCAGCGGGCTCGCGCCTTCGACCGCTTCTGGCGTGCGGGCGGCGATCGGGCGGGTGAGACCGCGGGGTTCGGCCTCGGTCTCGCGATCGTTCGCCAGCTCGTCGTCGCCGATGGTGGTGAGGTGATGCTCGGGGCCTCGGCGGCCGGAGGGCTTCAGGTGACGCTGCGGCTGCCCGCGGGCACGTGACCCGGTCGCCCACGCGGCGCGGACGGGGGTCCGAGACGGTCAGAGCAGCGCGAGGACCGTCCGCAGCGCCTTCGTGACGGGGTTGCGCTCGCGCGCGTCCCGGCTCCCGGCCATCCGCACCTGGATGCACGCGGTGCGAAAGCCTGACCATGCCTCGAACCAGTCGAGGTGACGGAGCGGCCGGCCGAGGCGCCGCTCGTACCCGACGACGAGGTCGTCGCGGCCGGGGAGACCGGGGAGCTGGGGTGCGAACTGCTGCGCGGTGCGGTCGAGGAACAGGTACCACCCCACGTCGAGCTCGGGCGGCCCGAGGACCGCCATCTCCCAGTCGAGCACGGCCACGGGGGTCAGGTCGTCGTCGACGACGAGGTTGCCGAGCCGGGTGTCGCCCCACACGAGGCCGCGGGCGATGTCGGCGCCGGACGGACGGGTTGCGACGAGCGTCGCGTACGCGTCCTCGAGTCGGGGGAGGTGGTCGCCCCCGCTGGCCCAGTCGAGATACGCGCGCCACGCGCCGAGCTCCTGGTCGAGCGGCGTCGCGCCCAGCTCGGGTCGATCGAGCACCTCGAGGCCGGTGACGCGTGCGAGATCGACGTGGTGGATGCGCGCCAGCACCTCGAGCGCGCCGTCGAGCAGCCGCGCCTGGTCGGCGGGGTCGAGCGCCATCACCCAACCGCCGAACAGGTGCCCGTCGGGCGGGATGCGGCCCTCGACCCGCTCCATCACGTAGAAGGGACGCCCGAGCGGGGTGGGATCCGGCTCCGACCAGAGCACGCGTGGCACCGGCACGTCGGAGTGAGCGGCGAGTGCGCGCAGCACCGCCACCTGCGTGCCGAGGTCGTAGCGCGGGAACAGCGGATCGCCGCTCGGTGTCAGACGGAGGACGATCCCGCGCCGGCCCTCGCCCCAGTCGGCATCGGCGAGCAGCGTGTCGTTCGACATCCCCGAGCCGGGTCGGCTCCACTCCCCGACCTCGACCTCATGGTCCACGTGGGCGGAGAGCCACGCGGCGAACCGCGCGCCGACGTCGTGATCAGTCACTGCGTGGTGGAGGCGATCGGCGTGCGATGGCGGGCTCGCTCGAGGAACCGCGCGCGTGTGTCGCCACGCGCCTCGGCGAGCGGCACGAGGTGGTCGAGGAGCGTGTCGCAGATGTCGCGGAGCTGCACCCGCTGCTCGGGCGACAGCTGGTCGAAGAGGTGGGTCCGCACGCTCTCGACGTGGTCGGGTGCGGCAGCCGCGAGTGCGGCGAAGCCCTCGTCGGTGAGGACGGCGTTGGCGCCGCGCCGGTCGGTCGGACAGCTCTCGCGGCGGACCCAGCCGGACTCCTCGAGGCGGGCGATCGCGTGGGAGAGGCGGCTGCGCGACGACTGGGTCGCGTCGGCGAGCTCGTTCATCCGCAGCGTCCGACCCGGGGCCTCCGAGAGCATCACCAGGATCTCGTAGTAGCCGAACGGGAGGCCTGCATCGCGCTGGAGGTCGCGCTCGAGCTCCTCCCAGAGGAGCCTGCTCGCGAAGACCCAGGAGAGCCAGGTCTCGCGCTCCTCGTCGTCGAGCCACCGGGGCGCTCCAGCCATGGCGCCAGGCTACCGACTATTAGTTGACTCTTCAACTACCGTCTGATACGGTGCTCAATAGTTGAACGAGCAACCAACCTCGAGGAGCCTCCCATGACCGCGACCGACGCCACCGCCGCCACGACCGCCCCCACCATCCCGGGGTACCGCGCCGGTACCTGGGTCGTGGACCCTTCCCACTCCGAGGTGGGGTTCAGCGTCCGTCACCTCATGGTCAGCAAGGTGCGAGGCCGCTTCGCGAGCTTCGAGGGCACCTTCGTGACGGCCGAGAACCCGCTCGACTCGACGGTCGAAGCGTCGATCGACGTGAGCTCGGTCGACACGAACAACGCGGACCGCGATGCGCACCTGCGGTCGGCCGACTTCTTCGACGTCGAGCAGTACCCCGACTTCACCTACCGGTCGACGGGCATCCGCGTCGACGATGGCGACCTGGTCGTCGACGGTGAGCTCACCCTCCACGGGCTGACCAAGCCGGTGCCGCTGGCGCTCGAGGTGCACGGCTTCCTCCCGGAGTCTCCGTTCGGTGACCACCGGGTCGGCCTCTCGGCGACGGGTGAGCTGAGCCGCAAGGAGTTCGGCATCACCTTCGACGCGCCCCTCGAGGGCGGCGGTGTCGGGCTGAGCGACAGGATCCACATCACCCTCGAGATCGAGGCCGTCCTCCAGGGCGACGACGCCTGAGCCGCCCCATCCCGCTCGCGTCCGGGCTCAGCTCGGCGGGGCGGTGTGGCGTCGAGCCCAGAAGGCCCGCGCGCTCCACCGCCGCTCGGAGCCGTAGCAGTGGTCGCGGTCACGACGGTAGGTCTCGACGATCCGTTCGTAGCCCGACGCGTAGCTCTCGGCGGCGCATGCGGCAGTGCGCGTGCACAGGTGGGCCGCGGCGGTCCCCGCCTCTCGTCCCATGACGAGCGCGGTCAGGATCCCTTGCGACGACAGCGGGTCGAAGGTCGAGGCCGCGTCGCCGACGGCGAGCCATCCCGGGCCCACCGGTGACCTGAGCCGCGTCGTCGCCGCGGGAGCGATCGTCGGTGCCGTCTCGATCGAGTAGTGGTGCCCGGCGACGACCGCAGCGACGTGCGTCGTCGACGACAGCAGATCCGTGAACGCCGCGGCGTGGCGCAGGCGCACGAGGTCGACGAGATCGGGATCGGTGAAGTACGTGGCGACCCTGAGGCCGCGCGGGAGGCGCGCCGTGTACCACCAGCCGTCGGGCGTTGCTTCCACGATCGTGTGCGGGTCGGTGTCCGAGTCGTCGTCGGTGCGGAGGATGCACGCGAGCGCGGTGAGACGATCGGTGTGCTCGACGGGTGCGCCGTGGGCACGGGCGACGACGGCCCGACGCCCCGACGCATCGCACACGAACGTCGCCCGCAGCTCCCGATCGGTGTCCCCGGCGACATGGAGGTGCCATCCACCGTCCCAGGTGCTCTCGACCACGCTCGTGTCGCGCAGCACGTCGACGCCGGCGGCCGCGGTGGCATCGAGCAGGCGTGCGTCGAACGCGCCGCGGTCGAGGTGCCAGCCCGCGCCGAATGGGTTGAACATGAAGTCGGTCGTGACGAGCTCGTCGCTGTTCCACGCCGAGCGGTTGCCATAGGCCGGGAGGTGAGCCGCGGGGTCGAACGCGCGCAGCTCGCTGCCGAAGATCTGGTGCACGATCCGGTCGGTGCCGGGAGGTGCACCCTCACCGGGTCGATACGACCCGTCGGGCGCTGGTCCGGCGACGAGCGTCGTGTCGACGCCGGCACGGGCCAGGGTCACCGCGGTCGCGGTCGCCGCGGGTCCACCGCCGACGACGACGACCTCGGTGCGCGCGCCGGTGCTCACGGCGGCGGCGGGGAGCTCACGGGCTCGGTGGTGACGGGCTCCGGTTCGGGCGTGTATCCCGGGCCGTAGGTGACCGGCGGCTCGGCGTCGAAGCCGACGTTCGACTCGACCTTCATCACCTTCGGGAACGCGTCGTCGTCGGGCCCGGGCCGCGCTTCGACGAAGCCGAGCTTCCACCACCCCGCCATCATGTTCGCGAGCGTGTTCACCCGATTGGGCGCCGAGACGAAGCGCTCCCAGTCGTAGCGCGCGTGGAACGCGGCCGTGCGCTCCTCCATCGGTCGGCTGGTGTCGATCGCGGTCTCGTAGTCGGCCTCGCGCAGCACGTGGTTCGGGATTCGGGCCGGCCAGAACGTCGGCAGCACGGGTGAGACCGCCGGCTCGTAGCCCGACCGGCAGCTCCCGGCGTCGCTCTGCCAGGGAGTGCCCTGCCAGCGGGTCAGGTCACCCGGTCCGGAGCCGTCGACGGGCCCGCCGGCCGACATCGCCACCTCGGGCGTGAGCATCGAGCCGTAGTCGTCGGCCGACGCGGTCTCGGATCGCATCTTGAGGCGTCCCGGCGCCGCCCACATCATCGGGACCCGCAGCGTCCAGGGCACCTCGATGCCCGGGTGGTACGCGCCACCGAGGCATGCCTCGAGGGCAGCACGGTCGAGTGCAGCAGGTCGATCGGCCAGCGGGACGTCGGCGAGCGCTTCGGGGGTCGAGCGGTCGTCGCGGTCGTCGACGAAGTCGCCGTCGGCCCAGCGTCGGAGCGCGTCGTACTGGATCGGCGTCACCGTGAGCCACTGGTATGCCGACGTGGCCGGGATCGCGACGCCGTCGCCGTAGATCTGCGGGACCGCTTCGGGCTCGGCCGCCGTGTACGACGGGTCGCGGAACTGGTCGAAGAGGCTCGTGCGCGCGGCCGCGCCCGAGCGCCGCGGGTTCGCGAGCCGGTCGAGCGTCTTCGGGTCGAGGAAGTCGCCCGGCGTCCCCCAGCCGTTGGACTCGAGGAAGCCCGCGTTCACCCACTGCATGTCGACGAGTCGCGAGAGCAGCGGGAGGATGTCGGCACCGAAGCCGATCCGGCGTGGTCTCGGCAGGTCCCAGGCGGTGCGCGCCGAGTCGTACGCGGTGACGAGCCCGCTGACGAGAGCGGGGCCGTAGTTCGGTGGGGTCACGACGACCCACGCCGGGTCGGCCTTCAGCGTGCGGTTGCCGATCTTCACGGTGGCCAGCACCGGGCCGTCGCAGATGTCGTCCGCCCAGCCGTCGTTGTCGGAGAACGTCGTGAGCGGTGCCGATGTCGGCGAGTACCCGACTCCCGTGGCCGGCAGGAACACGAGGCGACCCGAGCCGTCGACCATGAGCTCACCCAGGGGCACGTCCTCACCGAGAAACGTGCCACCGTCGAGCGCGACCGAGCCGCGGGTGCGGCCGCCGATGGACTTCGGCCCGGGGGCGATCACGAGCGCGTCGCGGTCTGCACCGGTGGTCGAGGCGTTGCGCCGGCCCACGGGCTGAGCGATCGGGAGGTCGAGGGCGACGTCGAAGTCGTACCACTGTGCCTTCTTGTTGGCGACGCTCACCGTCCACTCGATCGTGCCGTCGGCCTCCGTGAGCTCGCGCACGACCCGGCCCTTCGCGTCGAGCCCGAAGATGCGAAAGCGCGCTGCCTGACGGGCGATCGCGCCCGACGCGTCCTTGTACCCGCCCTTCGAACGGGCGATCGTGCCGGGGACCTCGGGGCCGAAGTGGAAGCTGTCGGCGCTGTTGCCGACGCGCGCGATCCCGACTGCGGGGTGGATCGCGATCGACGCGATGTCGTCGTGCCGACCCGTCGCCCCGGCGCTCGACGCGGCGACGCCCACGAGCGTCGGACCTGCTGCGAGCACGGCGCCGGCCGCGGCGGCGCTTCGCAGGAACTCGCGACGGGTGTAGATCGTCGGTGCGCGCACTGTTGCCCCCCTCTTTCATTGCTTCGCTCGTTGCGGGCCGGGGTGCCCGGGCCCGCGGCCACTCGCTACGCCTGTGCTCGCCCCGATCGTACGGGTGGCGCCGCCGTGGCTGGGCGATGCGTCAGGAGCGCGTCAGCAACCGTCCTCCGACCGACCGCGCGATCGAAGCCTCCCCTTCATGGCGCGGACCCGGCGGGGACATTCGCCTGATCCTTCGTTCCCATGACACATCGGGCGGCGTCGACGCGTGTGTGCGTCGCGCTAGGAAGAAGGAAGGGACTGATGAAGCGTTCGGATCGCTCCCTCGGCATCACGCGCGTACCTTCGGGGTGATCGCTCCCGGCGAGGAAGGAATTGTGGTGTCGCCGATCGTCGACAACGAGGCGCGGAGTCGGCTCGAGGCGACGCTCGACGGCCAGCGGGCCGAGCTCGTCTACCGGCGTGAGGGCGATCGCCTCGTGCTCGTGCACACGGGCGTCCCCGACGAGCTCGAGGGTCGGGGCATCGGGGGTGAGCTCGTGCGTGCCGCGATCGACCTGGCAGCCGAGCTCGGCCTTACGGTCGTGCCCGAGTGTCCGTTCGCGAGCAGGTGGCTCCGCCGTCATCCGGAGGAAGCGCGCCGGGTGACGATCGAGCGGCCGACTCGCTGACGCCGGTATCAGCCACCGCCTTCGAGGCGCGCGATCTCGGCCCGGTCCGCTGCGCCCGGGACGCCGAGGCCGACGTGCGCGGGGAGCTCGATGTGCAGCTCGGCGCCGGGGTCGAGCGCGACCTCCCCCTCGACGCGCGTGAGGTCGAGCACGTGCCCACCCACGCGGCGGTCGTCGGAGAGGAAGTGGAGGTGATATCCGGGCACCTCGACGCCCGCGGTCGCGTCGGGGAAGCGGAAGCCGAGCAGGGTGCCGGTCGCTGCGGGCACCGCCCATTCGGTCTGGTGCTCGACCACGTCGGAGAGCGGCGGGTACGGGGGATCCTGCGCGTGCACGCTGCGAAGGCGCAGGTCGGCGAACCGACCGTCGACGCGTACCGCGAGCAGCGGCGCGTTCGCCGGCGCGAGGTCGTCGAGCGTGCGGTGCAGCGCGCGCAGGTCGAGGGGCTCGGAGACCGAGGCGCGCGCCGTGGGCGTGAAGTGGCACACGACGGCGAAGGGCGTGCGGGTCTCCGGTGGGACCGGACGGACGCGGCCGTCGGCCGCGATCACCCAGGCGTCGCCGTCGAGGACGGCGAGCTCCCCGTCGAGGTGCTGGATCGTGCCGATGCCGAGATCACCGTGCTCGAGCAGGTCGCCGAGCGTCGCGTCGCCGTCGAAGCGCCCCGCCATCAGCGCGTCGAGCGTCCCGGCCTGGAACGCGGTGTGCTCGACCGCAGGGTCGTGGTGCAGGCCGGCGCGGGTGAGCGCGAGCAGGTGCAGAGCGCCGATGAGCCGGTCGTCGACGACGTCGCGGGCCATCGACGGAGGCTACGTGCCTGCCTCGTCCGGATAGGGCAGACTGCTCCGATGGATATCCCGCGCTCTCGTCGTGAAGTCCTCGGTTCCGCTCTCCGGCTCTCGGGAGGGCTCGTCGCCGCGTCGGCCGTCGGCGCGACGGCGCTCGCAGATGTCGCCGGTGCGGCGACGGTCCCCAGGGCGCCGTTTCCGAAGACGCCCCAACGCGCACTGGACCGGCTCCTCGCCGGCAACCGTCGCTTCGTCGCGGGCGATGCGCGCGATCCTCGGCGGAGCAACGTCCGCCGCGTGCAGATCGCGAGTGGCCAGATGCCCTTCGCCGCCGTGTTGACGTGCGCTGACTCCCGGGTCCCGCCGGAGCTGATCTTCGACGAGGGCTTCGGCGACCTGTTCGTGGTCCGCATCGCGGGCAACACCGCAGCTGATCCCCTGGTCATCGGGAGCCTCGAGTACGCGGTCGCCGTCTCGGGCAGCATCCTCGTGTTCGTGCTCGGACATTCGGACTGCGGTGCCGTGAAGGGCGCGATCGACGTCGCCACGAAGGGCGAGACCCTCCCGGGCGACATCGGTGCCGTCGTGGCACCCATCATCCCGGCCGTCGAGGAGGTCAAGGCTGTGCCGAAGGCCGAGCTGTTCGAAGCGGCAACCGAGAAGAACATCGAGCGCGCGGTCGCGCAGCTCTCCGAGGTCGCGATCCTGCGCGACCTCGTCGACAGCGGCAAGCTGATGATCGCCGGCGGCGAGTACGAGCTCGAGAGCGGCCAGGTCGATCTGGTCGAGTGAACGGCGCGTCGGCATCGCTCGAGACCGACGCTCCGTGCCCGCTCACGCGTCGCGGGGTTGCTCTCGTTGCTGCACCGCGAAGATCGGGCGGTACGGGCCGTTCGGTGGCATCAGGCACGGGCGGGGATCGTGCCGTGACCAGCGCGCCGGGACGCCTCGGATCAGCTCCTCGCCGTGTGGCGACTGGCGGACCAGGTCGGTGTACGAGAACGCGTCGGCCGCGGCGTACGTCTGGAGCAGCAGCGGTCGCGGTCGATCGGACCGGTTGGGCGCGGAGCCGTGCACCGTCCGGCAGCTGTGCACGGTGATCGTCCCCGCCGGTCCGACCGGGTACTCGGCCGCGCCGACCCCGGCCCGCTCGACGTCCTCATCGGCCAGCGCGCCGGTCCAGACGTCGCCGTCGTAGAGGTCGAACAGCGGACCGTCGTGGCTCCCGCTGACGAAGCCCACCTCACCCATGCCGGCCTCGACGCCTTCGAGGAACACGCCGATGGTGAGCAGGTCGTAGTTGGTGTGCGGCCAGAACTGGATGTCCTGGTGCCACTTCACCTCCTCGCCCCCGCGCGGCGCCTTGAAGTTGAGCTTCGAGTGGTGGAACTTCACGTCGGGGCCGATGAGGTCGACCGCGACGTCGGCGAGCACCGACTGCGACGCGAGCTCCCAGTACTCGGCGTGCAGGTCGGTGGGGGAGCTCAATCGGCGCAGGCGCGGCTCCTCGGCGGAGTGCCCCTCGTCGAGGTCGTACAGGATGGTCGACTCGGTGAGCGCGCGGCTCGCGTCGACGAACTCGGCGGTGACGCGTCGGAGCCGTTCGAGCCACTCGGGGCCGACGAGCCCGGGGATCGCGACCCAGCCGTCGCGCTCGTAGGTGTCTCGCTGAGCGTCGCCGAGCACGATTCCGGGTGCCCGAGCCCGCCGCGGTGCCTCGATGGCCACGGATGGAGCATATGGAACGCTGAGTGGCGACGTCAGTCGAGGCCGTGCGGGTGGAGTTGCTCCTCGGCGAGGCGCTTGAGCCTGACTCGGTCGAGCTTGCCGGTCGGGTTCAAGGGCATCTCGTCGAGGATCACGACCTCCTCCGGCGCCTTGTACCCGATCCGCTCCCGGGCGAACGTGATGAGGTCCGCGCTGCTCGGCGGTGCGCAGCCTTCCTTCAGCGTCACGTACGCGCGGACGTTCTCGCCGTGGACCTCGTCGTGGATTCCGACGACGCCGCAGAGCGCGATGTCGGGGTGCTCGACCAACGCGCCCTCGACCTCGTACGGGCTGATGTTCGATCCGTCGTGGACGATGATCTGCTTCTTGCGCCCGAAGAACCACAGGTAGCCGTCGTCGTCGGCGCGGACGAGGTCGCCCGAGTCGAGCCAACCGTCGCGCATGATCTCGGCGGTCGCCTCCGGGTTCTCCCAGTAGCCGATCGTGTGGCTCGACGTCCTGATCCACACGCGGCCGACCTCGCCC
Source organism: Acidimicrobiia bacterium (assembly GCA_040902705.1). Lineage (GTDB taxonomy): Bacteria > Actinomycetota > Acidimicrobiia > IMCC26256 > PALSA-555 > DATBSK01. Next base: position 12,761 of record JBBDWT010000163.1, read on the forward strand.
GGCGCGACCTCGCCGCCGTCGTCGTCGCGGACCGAGATGCTGAACCCGGGGATCGGCGGGCCGATCGAGCCCTTCTTGATGACACCGGACGGCGGGTTCAGCGTCGCGATGCCGACCTCCGTCATGCCGTAGCCCTCGTCGATCAGGATGCCCGCGAGCTCGATGAACTCCGCCTCGAGCTCGAGGGAGACCTTGTCGGCCCCGGCGCGACAGAGGCGCAGCGACTCGAAGTCGGTCGAGGTCACGTCGTGATCGCGGATCAGCGCCGTCAACGCGGCCGGGATCATCGCGAGCACGGTGGGTCGGTGCTCACGCAGCAACGGGAGGATCTCGTGCGCGTCGAACGTGCGGGCGACGACCACCTGCCCGCCGGCCGCGAAAGTCGCGAACGTCCAGAGGAACGAGCCGATGTGCGACATCGACGAGCCGGGGAGGAAGACGTCGTCGCGAGTCAGCTCGAGCCCGGCGACCGCGCTCGCCGTCATCCACCCCAGCGTCTCGAGGCTGTGGGTGACGCCCTTCGCCGGGCCCGTGCTGCCCGACGTGAAGAAGATGGCCGCGGGCGCCGACGGGTCGGGCGACCCCATCTCGATCTGGGGGCCGGTGCGCGCGATCAATGCCCCGACCGTGGGCGCCGATGCACCGGCGGCGCCGTAGGTGATGACGCCTCGGGGCAGCCGGGGCGCGAGCCGGCGCGCGGCCAGGTCGTCGGCGCGCTCCGCGTGCACGACCAGCGCCGATGCCGCGCTGACCTCGAGCGCGTGGTCGATCTCCGGCGCCGCATATCGGTAGTTCAGGGGGGTGACGACGAGTCCGGCCTTGAACGCCGCGAGGTAGTGGACGGCGAGGAGGGTTCGGTTGGGCATCAGCGACGCGATGCGGTCGCCGCGCTCCAACCCGAGGTCGCGATAGCTGTTCGCGAGGCGGGTGCTGGCGTCGTCGAGCTCGCGCCAGGTCATCCGGTCCTCGGCGGAGACGAGCGCGAGCTCGTCGGGCTTCGTCGCGAGCCCGACCCGCAGCACGAGGTCGAGCGGGTGCTCGAGGGCGTCCAGCGCGCCACCGTCGATGGGCATCGCAGCTCCTGGGATAGGGGTGGGGTGTCGTGAGGTGCTCGGGGACGCGGGTCAAGGTCTAGCAAGCGCGTGCCCCCGATCGTGCGCCCGATCGTGATGGTGTCGGCGGTGCTGCGGGCCGCCCCGGGTGTCACGATTGTGCCGTTCGGTCCGATCCCCGATGAGGAGCCATGCAGACCTACGACGTGATCGTGATCGGGGGTGGTCCGGCGGGCGAGAACGCCGCCGGGCGGTGCGCGGACGGGGGCGTCTCGGTGGCCCTCGTCGAATCCGAGCTGGTGGGCGGCGAGTGCAGCTACTGGGCGTGCATACCGAGCAAGGCCCTGCTGCGCCCGGGCGAGGTGCTCGCGGCGGCGCGACGCGTCCCCGGGGCGCGCGCCGCCGTCACGGCCGGCGTCGATGCGGAGGCTGCGCTCGCGCGACGCGACGCGGTGACCAATGGCTGGGACGACGCGAACCAGGTGACGTGGCTCCATGGCGCCGGCGTCGAGCTCGTGCGGGGCCGCGGCCGCCTGTCCGGCGTCCGCACCGTCGAGGTCGAGGCGAGCGACGGGGGAGTCAGCACGCTGGAAGCAGCTCGCGCGGTCGTGCTCGCGACCGGAAGCGTCGCGAACATCCCGCCGGTGCCCGGTCTGCGCGACATCCGCACGTGGGACAGCCGCGCTGCGACCTCGGCGAAGGCGGTCCCCGAGAGCCTCGTCGTCCTCGGCGGCGGCGTCGTCGGCGTCGAGATGGCGCAGGCGTGGCGACGCCTGGGTGCGGCGTCGGTCACGATCGTCGAAGGCGGGCCGCGGCTCCTCTCGAGGCTCGAGCCGTTCGCGGGCGACGAGGTGCGCGCCGCGTTCGAGGCCGAGGGCATCGAGGTGATCGTCGGCGCGCGGGCGAAGGCCGCGGCCCGCGCCGACGACGAGGCGCCGGTCGTGCTCACGTTGGAGGACGGGCGCAACCTGGAGGCGGCGGAGATCCTTGTCGCGGTCGGACGACGACCCGCGACCGAAGGGATCGGACTGGAGGCGGTCGGGCTCGTTCCCGGCGCGCCGGTCGAGGTCGACGACCGGATGCGGGCGACCGGTGTCGATGGCGAGTGGCTCTACGCGGTCGGCGACGTCAACGGTCGTGCGCTGCTCACGCACGTCGGGAAGTACCAGAGCCGGGTCGCGGCCGACGTCATCCTCGGGCGGGACGACATCACCGCATGGGCAGACTCCAGGATCGTGCCCAGCGTCGTGTTCACCGATCCGCAGGTGGCATCGGTGGGTCTGACCGAGGCCCGCGCGGTCGAGCTCGGCATCGAAGCGCGTGCGGTCAGCTACCCCCTCGGCGACGTCGCCGCCGCGACGCTGCACGGCCAGGGCATCGAGGGCACCGCGCAGATCGTCGTCGACGAGGCGCGACGCGTGGTCGTGGGCGCCACCTTCACGGGGCCCGAGGTCGCGGAGCTCGTCCACGGAGCGACGATCGCGATCGCCGGCGAGGTCCCGCTCGGTGTGCTGTGGCACGCGGTCCCGTCGTTCCCGACCCTGAGCGAGGTGTGGCTCCGCCTCCTCGAGGAGTACGGCCTCTGAGCACCCCGTCGGCGCGCGACGCGCGCGCCACCACGGGCGCGCCGGACGGTCGCGACCCGCGGCGGTGGGAGTTCTGTCAGGATCTGGCCACCAGGTCTGGAGGGGGGATCCCATGACTTGCTCACGCCGCGAGGGTGGCCGTGGTCGGCTGCTCCGTCTCAGCGCCGCCTTCGTCGTCGTGGTCGCGACGATCGTCGGCGCCACCGGTGCGGTGGCGTCGACCGTGCGCCACGCACCGGATCAGAAGCGCGGTGGGTCGCTGACCTTCGGACTGGAGGCCGAGACGACCAACTACTGCCTGAGCTCCGCGCAGCTCGCGATCTCGGGCATCCAGGTCGTCGCTGCGGTCTACGACACGCTCACCGTTCCCAACGCGAAGGGTGACGCGGTTCCGTACCTCGCCAAGTCGTTGGAGCCCAATGACGACTTCACCGAATGGACGATCACGCTGCGCGACGGTGTGACGTTCCACGACGGCACGCCGCTCGACTCGGCGGCGCTGAAGCTCAACATGGACTCGTGGCGCGGCGCGCCCGGCGCGCCCAACATCGGCCCGCTGCTGCCGTTCGTGTTCAAGAACGTCACCGACGTCCAGGTCGTCGATCCGCTGACGGTGAAGGTCGTGCTCGACACAGCGGTCGCGGACTTCGACATGGGCCTCTACGGGGTGGGCCGGTTCGGGATCATGGCGCCCGCGCAGCTCAATGCGGGCGAGGAGTGCGCCACGAAGATGATCGGCACCGGGCCGTTCGAGCTCGAGGAGTACAAGCAGAACGAAGCGACCACCGTCGTCAAGAACCCGGACTACTGGCAGAAGGGCTACCCGAAGCTCGACAGCATCCGCTTCGTCCCGGTCGTCGACGGAGCGGCGCGGGTCACACAGCTCCAGGGTGGTGAGCTCGACCTCATGCACACGTCGGCGGCGTTGCAGATCGACGCGCTCCAGAGCATCGGTGACCAGGTGAAGCTGCTCGAGCAGAAGCCGGGCTTTCGCGAGATCCGGTACTACGACCTCCTCTCCGACACCCCACCGTTCGACAACCCCGATGCCCGCGCGGCATTTGCGATGGCGATCGACCGGACCAAGAACAACCAGATCCGGAACAAGAACCTCTTCGAGGTTGCCAACGGCCTGATGGACCGCTCGGCGCCCGGCTACGTGAAGAACGCCGGCTACCCGAAGTACGACCCGAAGAAGGCGTCGCAACTGGTCGAGAAGGTGAAGGCAGCAACCGGCTCGTTCGACGTGATCCTCGGCACCACCACTGATCCCGAGAACAGCGCCGAGGCGCAGCTCGTGAAGGAAGAGCTCGGTGACGTCGGCATCAACGCGCAGATCGCGCAGTTCGACCAGGCAACGCTCATCAACAAGGCGCTCGCGCGCGACATCGACGTGCTCTTCTGGCGCAACCTCCACGGTGGCTTCCGCTCGCAGAACAACGCGGACACCTACGTCTGGTTCGCCAACAAGGACACCGGCAACATCTTGAACTTCTCGGGATTCAACGACGAGACCACGCAGTCGCTCCTCGAGCGGGGACGCGGTGAGTCGAACCTCTCCGACGTGAAGAAGACGTACCAAGATTTCAACCGTGCGATGGCGAAGGCCCTCTACCTGCTGCCCGCGTGGTTCGTGGACTGGACAATCGGCTACCAGCCCGACGTGAAGCTCACCTTCCCGCCGCTGCCCGACGGCGGTGGCACGCCACTCTTCGTCTACGGACGGATCCCGGTGCTCGGCCTCCGCGCCGGCTGACGTCGTGCCCCAGGAGCAGTCGCAGAAGAGCGGGGAACCCCCGATCGGTCAGTGCGCCGCGTGTGGGGGACCCGTCACGCGCGACGACCCCGGGAAGCTTCAGTTCTCGCCCTCGAGCGGCTCGATGAGCCACGTCCACGTGCGGTGCGAGGTGCCCGAGGCGGCGCAGCCCCCGGAAGGGACCGCGGGCGACGGTTGACCTCCCGGATCGCCCTTCGAGCTCCTCGGACCGAGGCGCGTCGCGCGTCAGCCGGCGAAGTTCGGGGGTACCGTGATCGCCGGCGGCACCGTGTCCCCGGGCGGCCCGGGCGGCACGGGCGGCACGATCTGGCATACCGGTACCGTGATCGTGTCCTGGATCAGCGTCACCGTGCCGTTGCGCGCGAGGAGCCGGCCTTCGATGTTGGCGCCCTGGTTCACCGTGATCGACGTCAGCGCCAGG
>JBBDWT010000164.1:0-2499 GCA_040902705.1 Acidimicrobiia bacterium
ACCGCATCGCGATGCTCCGTGCGACGGTCGTCGCGAGCCGGGAGAAGGGCGCGACGGTGTGGGTCGGTGGTCTCGCCGAGCCGGTGCAGCAGGTCGCGGCGGAGTGCGCCGACGGGTGGAACGCCTGGGGGATCGGCGTCGACGAGTTCGCGGCGAAGGCAGCTCGGGTGCGCGCGCTCGAGGTGCCGGACGACTTCGAGTGCACGTGGGGCGGGCTCGTGGTCGTCGGCGAGGACGACGACCGAGCCGCGGAGAAGGCGAGACGCCTGCACGCGCCGCCGGAGACCATCGTCGGTGGTCCGGCGTCGGTCGCGCGAGCGCTCGATCGCTTCGGTGCCGCGGGTGCCGATTGGGTCATCGCCGCGCCCGTCGACTCGCAGGCGGCCGAGAACGCGCACCTGCTCGGTGAGGTCAAGCAGCTCGTCACGCGGTGACGCGGCTCAGCTTGCCGTCGTCGTCGTGGTCGTCGCTCCGGGCGCGTCGGGGTCGACCGGGAGCACCGGAATCGGCAGTGCCGGTGAGTCGATCCAGGGCGTCTCGGTGGGTCGCGGATACTTCTGGTCCATGACGTCGGCCATCGCCGGCGACGGCGTGAAGCCGCTGCTCTCGAGCTCCTCGGCCTGCTCGATCGCGGTCTCGTTGCACCCGAGCGAGTAGGGCCCGACCGGAACGTCGGCGTCGTAGTGGAGCTCGAGGTCCGGTTGCGAAGGCCGGAGGGTGCGGCCGATGTTGTTCGCGAACTGGTCGCGGGTCGTGAGCGGCCACCTCGCGTTGATCGCGCCCGGGCCCTCGGGCGGCGCACCGAGGAAGCGCCACTCGAGGAAGCGCAGGATCGACGTGTGGTCGTACAACCGGTGATCGACACCACCGTGGCGACCGTACGGTGACGCCAGGACCGCCGGCACCCGGAAGCCGGCCTGGCCGAAGTTGTCCTCGTCGTTGGGGCTGGAGCGCTCGTCGGGGAGGATCGGCGGTGGCACGTGATCGAAGAACCCGCCCCATTCGTCGTACACGAGGAAGAACGCCCCGCGTTCCCAGTGCTTCGACTCCACGAATGCCTTGAAGACCTCGCGCACGAAGCGCTGACCGAGCCGGATGTCACCGCGTGGGTGGTCATCCGTTCGCAGCGGAGGGGCGAAGCCCGGATCGATGAAGACGACGTTGGGGAGTGTGCCCGTCGCCGTCTGCTCGAAGTATCGATCGGTCGACTGGATGCGATCGGCGTACTGCTCGCCCCACAGGAGCAGCATCGGGAGATCGACGTAGTAGTAGCCCGCGTCGACACCGGCTCCGGCGAGCTTGTCCCAGATCGTGGGCCCCTGGAAGCTGCCGATCTCGAGCGGCACGGGGTCGTACTTGATGCCGTTCGACTGCGCGGCGTGCATGTACTGGCGGTTCGGGAACGTGCCGCCGAGCAGCGACGCGTGGTACCCGTCGAAGACCGTGAACCGCTCGGCGAGGCGCGCGTGCACGGGAAGGTCCTCCGCACGGAAGTAGCCGAGGGCGAACTCGTCGTTGCCGGACCCGGCGCCGAGGAAGCCGCTGTCGCGCTCGACGCGGGCCTGGTCCCAGTCGTGCCCGGGGATGAGGTGGCGACAGCCGCGATACGGGTCGACCTCGGTCGCGTCGTCGGGCAGGTAGGACGTGGGCACCAGCTGCCCGTCGGGAAGTGGGTAGGCCATGTCAGTGCGCGCGTCGATCGTGAACTGCTTCCCGTACCGCTTCCGCCCGGCCTCGAGGTACCGCTCGTCGGTACCGAGCCACCCGTAGTAGTGGTCGAACGATCGGTTCTCGAGCATCAGCACGACGATGGTGTCGATGGGACACTCCGACGCCGGGCTCGCCAGGACCGATGCGGGCTCGGCGTCGTCGTCGCCGGACAGCAGTGCGTACGTGCCACCGCCGACCGCCGCGACCCCTCCGAGCGCGGCAGCGCCGATCAGGAACTCGCGCCGGTCCATCGCCACGACCATACGGGACCGGTATCGCCGTGGCAGGTCACTCGACGCGGTCGTCGTCCGCCGCGTGGGCGCGTGGGCGCGTGGGCGCGATGGTCGCGGCGATGGTGGTGGCGGTGGTCGGCGCGGTGGGGTGCGCCTAGGGGAGCGGGTCGGTCGGCTCCGGTGTGGTCGGGCGCTCGCCGAAGTACTCGAGGCTGCGCTCGGTGCCGAGGACGACGAACAGGCCCTCGGCCTCGGCGGTGACCTTGCCGTCGGCGTGCAACGTGCCGACGGTCGTGATCCGGCGACCGTCGACGCGCGCGGTGTGCGCCTCGAAGACGACCTCGGTGTGCAGCGGGGTCGGCCGCCGGTAGCGGACGGTCAGCCGGCCGGTGAGCCCCGGATGTCCGCTCGCGGTGTTGGCCATGCCGAGCGCCTCGTCGAACGCGAGCGCCACCCACCCGCCGTGCACGTAGCCCGGTGGGCCCTGGTACACGGTGCCGAACACCCCACGGGCGACGATGCCGCGGCCGCTCAGCTCGAAGTCGAACGGCGGCGC
>JBBDWT010000165.1:0-12184 GCA_040902705.1 Acidimicrobiia bacterium
GTGGTGCGGAGCAGCTTGCTCTCCCAGTCGTCGCGCACGCGCAGCGCGTCGTGCATCCAGGTGCCGGGGGCGCGGTGCTCCGCCGGGATCTCGGTGTAGAGCAGCCCGAGGAGCCGCTTCGGCTCCGTGACGCGCTGCCACAGCACGACCTCGCTGCGCCGACCCGCGCTGAACGCGGTCTGCCAGACCGACACCAGCTCGAGCATCGAACGGCCGCCGTGGCGTCCCTCTTCGAGGCTCGGCGCGTACTGGTCGTGCGCCGCCGCCAGGTAGTCGTCGAGCATCCCGTCGTGCGGCCAGGCCGTGTCCTCCATGAACACGACGAGGTCGTGATCCGCGGGATCGGTCGGCACCTCGTCGAGGTCCGCGACGGGCGGGGCCGACCACGGCACGGGCAGCACCACCTTGCCGGTGACGGTGTGGCGGTGCTGGTCGACGTCGCGGGACCAGGCGCGCAGGTCGCCGTCCTGCACCCGGCGGGCGAGCCGCTCGTACGCCGCGCCGTCACGCACGCCGGTGATCGTGACGACCGTGTACGCCCGTCCGGACCCGTGCGCGAGGTGCATGAAGTAGAGGAGGCGAGCATCGTCGCCCTTGGCGAGCTCCGGCAGCCATCCCTCCCGGTACGACCTCTCGAACTCGTCCTCGCGGGCGCCACGAACCTGGTGGATCTCGTGCAGCAGCAGCATGGCCGTGACGCTACGCGCGATGCATCATGACGTGCCGGGCCGCCGCCGCCCGGCGGTCGGGCTCAGCGCAGGGCGTCGACGACGACGTCGATGGCGCGCGTGAGCGTCGCGATGTCGTCGGGCTCGATCGCCGGGAACATCGCGATCCGTAGCTGGTTGCGGCCGAGCTTGCGGTACGGCTCCACGTCGACGATCCCGTTCGCCCGGAGCGTGGCCGCGATCGCGCTCGCGTCGACCCCGTCGAAGTCGATCGTCGCGGTCACGTGGCTCCGCTCGGACGGCTTCGCGACGAACGGGGTCGCGACGGGGCTCGCCTCGGCCCAGCCGTAGAGGATCTCGGCCGAACGGTCGCAGCGCGAGGCGGCCCACTCGAGCCCGCCCTCGCCGAGCATCCACTGGATCGTGTCGTCGAGGAGGAAGACCGTCGAGAGCGACGGCGTGTTGTAGGTCTGGTCGAGGCGGCTGTTCTCGAGCGCGATGCCGAGGTCGAGGGACGCCGGTCGCCACCGGTCGGACGCGGCGAGCCGTTCGATGCGCTCGATCCCCGCCGGCGAGCAGAGCGCGAGCCAGAGCCCGCCTTCGGACGCGAACGCCTTCTGCGGCGCGAAGTAGTAGACGTCGGACTGGGTCGGGTCGACGCGCAGCGCACCGGCGGCCGACGTCGCGTCGACGAGCACGAGCGCACGGGTGTCGACGGGCGCCGGTCGACGGATCTCCGTCATCACGCCGGTGGAGGTCTCGTTGTGAGTCAGCGCGTAGGCGTCGACGGACGCGTCGACGACCGGCTGCGGATGCGTCCCGGGCTCCGACTCGATCACGATCGGCTCCTCGAGGTGCGGGGCGGCCCGCGTGACTCCCGCGAACTTCGCCGAGAACTCGCCGAACGCGAGGTGCTCGCTGCGGCGCTCGATGAGCCCGAACGCCGCCGCGTCCCAGAACGTGGTGGTGCCGCCGTTGCCGAGCAGCACCTCGTAGCCGTCGGGGAGCCCGTAGAGCTCGGTGAGCCCCGCCCGCACCCGCCGCACGACCCCCCGGACGGCTTCCTGGCGGTGGCTGGTGCCGAGATAGGCACCGGCCGCGTCGGCGAGGTGCGCCACCGCCTCGGGTCGCACCTTCGACGGGCCGGAGCCGAAGCGACCGTCGCCGGGCACGAGCTCCGGCGGGAGGACGATCGCAGTCGGGTCGGGCGCATCAGGCGCGGCGGGCACGCGCCGAGCCTACCGGGAGGCCTTCAGGCGTTCGGCCGGCATTCCCGTCTCCTCTTCGTACCAACGCGGCCGTCGCGTGCGCGCCCAGCGCGCGCTGATCGCGCCGCGTGTCATCGACCGCAGCGCGTCGGGATCGCGGAACGCGAAGAGCACGTGCGCGCTGATCGACACCCAGATGCCGAGCGCGAGCCAGTCGTGGACGAACGTCGCACCCGTGCGCCACGACAGCGGGAACGGACCGAACCACTTCATGATCGACCCGGTGACGAGCATGATGACGATCGCGGCACCGAGGAACGTGGCGTTCAGCTTCTGCCCTGGGTTGAACTTCCCCAAGCGGGCAGAGGCGCGCGTCCGGCGGCGCATCCACGCCTTGTCGTCGGGCGACCACCGGTTGAGCCGGCCGACGTCGCGCCGCAACGAGCGACCCCATCGCCCGGCGAGCCCGACGACGATCGGGACCGGCAGCGCGAGGCCCGCGAGCACGTGCATCGTCCGCACCAGCTCGCGCCGCCCGACCATCGTGCTGAGGGGCCCCACGTAGAGCGTCGCGCCCGTCAGCATCAGCGTGATGAACAGGAACGCGGTGGTCCAGTGCACCGAGCGCTCGACGCGGTCGAAGCGGGTCAGCCCGTCCACGTCAGACCGCCTCGTCGTCGCGCCCGTTGGATCGCCCCACCCAAGCGTCGACGTCGTACCCGCGCTGCTCCCAGTAGCCCGCCTCCACCGCCGCCGTCAGCTCGATGCGGCTCAGCCACTTGCACGACTTGTACCCGTACATCGGCGCGACGTAGAGCCGCGCCGGACCGCCGTGGTCCGAGGAGAGCGGCTCGCCCTCGAGCTCGTAGGCGACGAGCACGTCGTCGCGGCGCGCCTGCGCCAGCGTGAGACTCTCGCTGTACGCGCCGTCGAACGACACGAACCGGACCGCCTTCGCACGCGCGTCCGTTCCCGCGGCGTCGAGCACGTCGCGCAGGCGCACGCCTGCCCACGCCACCTCGGGCACGCGCCACCCGGTCACGCACTGGAAGTCGCGGGTGATGTCGACACGCGGCATGTTGGTGAGCTCGGCGAACGAGAGGTCGAGCGGAGTGTCGACGAGGCCGTCGACCCGCAGGCGGTAGTCGGCCCGGCTGCGCACCGGGAAGTCACCGGTGACCGTGTAGAGGCGGAACCGCCCCAGGGGGAGCAGCGCGAGGACCCCGGACGGGTCGCGCCCGACGATCGGTCCCAGCGTCCGCTCGAGCCAGCCCTGGAGCGCCGCACCCGTCGCGATCCCCGCGACGCCGAGCCCGACGAGCCCGAGGAACACCCGACGCCCGACCGGTGTGCCGCGTGCCGCGCGGTCGTCGGGCTCGCTCGGGGGCTGCGTGCCGGGGCTCATCCACTGAGAGTACGGAGCCGACGGTGGTTCCGGCTTTCGCTCAGGCGAGGGCGAGGACCTCCTCGAACGACGCCCGGAGGCCCGCGGCGAAGCCCACCGTATCGGGGATGGCGCGGGCGTCGGTGTTGACGCCGACGAAGCACGTCCCGCAGTGCGAGAGCAGCACGAGGTTTGCCGCGGCACCCGAGAGCGGACCGAACGCGTAGATCTCCTGCACCTCCGCGCCGCACAGGTAGAGCGGGAAGGGCGATCCGGGGACGTTGCTGGTGATGAAGTCGGCGCCCTTGAGCACACCGCCGAAGAGCGCGGTGGCCACACGGCGCGGGAGCCGGTTGAGCAGCATGGCGAGCTGCTCGGAGAGCGCCACGGCGGGCTCGGCGCGCAGCTGCTTGCACCGGACCGAGATCTCGCGGATGCGTGCTCCGGGATCGTCGATCATGAGCGGGACGAGCATGCGGGCGGTCGTGAAGTGGTTGCCGCCGAGGCCCGCATGCTCGGGGCGGATGTTGATCGGCATCATCATGCGCAGCTCGCCGACCTCTCCGCCCTCGGCGGCGTGGTACCGGCGGAGCCCGCCGAGCACGCCGGCGACGAACGCGTCGTTCAGGGTGCCGCCGGCTGCCTTGGCGGCGCGCTTGAGGTCGTCGAGCGGCAGCACGAGCGTGCCGAGTCGCCGATCGAGGCTGCGGCTGCTGATGACCGGCGACAGCGGGTGCGACGCCGGCTGGAGGAAGCGGGCGACCGAGCCGACGGTGCGGGCCGCGCCTTCGAGCGTCCGGGCCGTGTCGTCGCGGACCGAGCGGGCCGCGTGGATCGCGCCCGAGCCGAGGCTCCGTGCCGTCGAGGCGGCGCGCTGCGCCTGCCACTCGACGCCGTGGACGACGAGGTTCGCCGGGGTGTACGTCGGCAACGATGCCGTCTCCGGGTCGGGCGCGCCCTCGGGCGGGTTCCGCTCGAGGTCGAACAGCATGAGCAGGAGCTTCATCCCCCCGACGCCGTCGCTCATCGAGTGGTGCACCTTGAGCACCACGGCGGCGCGTCCGTCGGGGAGGCCCTCGACCATGGTGCACTCCCACAACGGACGCGCGCGGTCGAAGTCGCCCATGGCCGCGGTGGCGGCGATGTCGAGCACCGCGTCGAACGAGCGTGGCTTGGGCGCGCGGACGCGACGCAGGTGGTACGCCAGGTCGAAGTCGGGATCGGCCGACCACGCGGGCGGCCCGATGCGCAGCGCGGGCTCGACGACCCGCTGGCGCAGGCGGGGGATCAGGCGCGTGCCGCGGGCGAACCGCTGCACGACATCGGCCCATACCGGTGAGCGGTCGAGGACGAGCGCGGTCACGATGGTCGATCGCAGTTGCGGGTCGCGGTCGATGTTCCACATCAACGCGTCGGCATCGCCGAGCGTGTGCTCGAAGCGCTCGCCGTCCCTCGCCATGCCGACCCCCGGTCGCGCGCCACGGCGCGCGAGACGGCTGACGCTACTTTCCCTTGCCCTTCGGCGCGTTGGTGCTCGTCGTCGTGGTCGCGGCCTTCCACGAGTCGAGGTCGAACGTCGTGTGCATCGCCTCCAGCACGGCCGCCGCGATGCGATCGCCGCCCTCGCGCGTGAAGTGGATGCCGTCGCCGGCGCGGACCTGCACCAACGATCCGTCGGCGTTCGGCAGGTAGTCGGCGTAGCCGCCGCCGAACGGGCTGAGCACAGCCTCGGTGTCGACGAACACGACCTTGCCCGGCCGCTTCTCCGCCTCGCTCTTCACGATGTCGTTGATGAGGCGGTACCGCGTGTCGAAGCGCTCCGTGTTGCGCATGGGCGGGATGCCAGTCCAGAACAACGTCGTCTCGCCGCTCGCGGTGACGGAGTCCATGAGGCCGCCGACGCGCCGCCGGTACTCCGTCTGCCACTCGGGCGTGCCGAAGCTCTGGCCGCCGCCCTCGCCCGTCAGTGCCTGGTCGTCGTTCGAGCCGATGGTGAGCACGACCGCGTCGGGGTGGTCGCGCGGGATGACCTCGGCGAGGTACGCGGGCCAGTTGAAGACCTCGGGGCGCGCGAGCCCCGTGGCGACGTGGCCGTCGACGATGCCCAGGATGCCGATCGACTGCGTCGCCAGCGCCTGGTTGATGACCGACTCGCCCGGCGTGACCGCGAGGGAGTCGCCGACCACGGAGAGCGCGGCCTGGTCCTGCGGGGAGAAGGCGCGCTTCGGCGGCGGGGGCGGGGGCGGGGGCGTTGGTGTCGGATCGTCACCGCCCGTCGGCACGGTGGGGCTCGGCAACGAGAAGTCGATGTCGTCCTGACCGCCGCGGCCGATGATCGCCTGGATGCCCTCGCGCGGGCGGTCGAGGAACAGCGCGTGGCTCACGTCGTACAGCGGGTCGGCGAAGAACGTCGCCACGTCGCGCTGCCAGCCGACGTCCTGGCCGAGTGCGGTCTTGCGGATGCCCGGGGCGTTCAGCAGTGCGCCGACGAGCAACGTGATCACCCCGACGAGGAAGATGTGCGCGACCGGCATCGTGCGCCGCGGGATCTCGGGGCCCGCGCCGTCGTGCCAGCCGACGGTCGTCTCGTTGGCCTCGGTCGCGCGCGCGCCCGACTCAGTGGCGTCGTCACCGCTGCGGCGGCGTCTGCGGCCGGGTCGGCCGGGGCGTCGGGTCGGGATCATCTCAGAACCTGAAATAGATGAAGGGCGCGACACCGCTCGGCCCCATCGTGTTGGTCAGCAGGAGCGCGACGCCGAGGACGACGCCTTGCACCACCGGCGTGAAGAACGAGAAGCGTGCCATCGCCCGGGCATACGCCGCGCGCGGCACGTACTGCTCGACGAGGCCGGCCGCGATCGCCAGCACGACGCCGAGCGTGATCAGCGGCGCCGGCTCGAACCAGTGGCTCGGGTCGATGATGCGCCCGAGGAGGTCGAACGCGTTGGACATCGACTCGCTGCGGAAGAACACCCACGCGAGGCACACGAGGTTGAAGGTGATGAATCGCTGCACCCAGCGACGCGTCGCCGTGTCGGCGGGCTCGGGGAGGTTCCGCCGCAGCCGCCGGCCCCGCCGCCAGTGCTCGACCGACAGGTAGAGGCCGTGGATGGCGCCCCACACGACGAAGGTCCACGCCGCGCCGTGCCAGAGGCCACCCAGCAGCATCGTCGCCATGAGGTTGAAGTACGTGCGCAGGCGCCCGCGTTGGTTGCCGCCGAGCGGGATGTAGAGGTAGTCGCGCAGCCAGCGCGACAGCGTCATGTGCCAGCGCCGCCAGAAGTCCTGGATGGACTGCGCCGTGTATGGGCTGTCGAAGTTCTGCGGGAACCGGAATCCGAGCAGGAGCGCGAGGCCGATCGCGATGTCGGTGTACCCGCTGAAGTCGGCATAGATCTGGACCGCGTACGCGTACACGCCGACGAGCGCCTCCAGGCCGGAGTGCTGGTTGGGCGAGGCGAACACGGCGTCCACGATCTCGGTCGCGAGGACGTTGGCGATGACGACCTTCTTGAACAGGCCGATGAAGATGAGGAAGAACGCCCGGCTCGCGTCGACGTGGCGTGGGTCGTGGCGTGCCCTGACCTGCGGCATGAACTCGGCGGGGCGCACGATCGGCCCCGCGACGACGTGCGGGAAGAACGAGAGGAAGACGGCGAAGTCGAGCAGGCGACCGGGCTTGAACGTGCCGCGGTAGACGTCGATGACGTAGCTCAGCGCCTGGAAGGTGAAGAACGAGATCCCGATCGGCAACACGACCGACAGCAGCGTGGGCGACAGGTCGAGCCCGATGTCGCGCAGCGTGTTCGTCGCGTTCGTGACGAAGAAGTCGTAGTACTTGAACAGCCCGAGCACCGCGAGGTTCGTCACGATCGCGACGACGAGCCATCGCCGTCGGACCCGATCGTCGGTGCTGTCGTGGATCAGACGCGCGAAGAGCTGGTTCGCGAGCGTCGACCCGGCGAGGAGGAAGCAGAAGCGCCAGTCCCAGTAGCCGTAGAAGAAGTACGACGCCGCGATCATGAACAGCTTCCAGCGGCGCCGGCGCGGCATGAGCAGCCAGCTCACCGGCAGCACGATCATGAAGAAGATCGCGAAGGAGATGGTCGGAAAGAGCATGGGTTCGCTCATTCTCCCACCGGGCTGCTCCGATCCTGGAACATGCCTGCTGGTGCACGATGTGCTCCCGTACCTTCTGTGCACCTGCGAGGGTGCGCTTCCGGGCCCCGTCGAGCGCCGCCGCCGTCCTACCGCTGGGAGCGGCCGCGCTCGACGATCCCCGTGCGGCGCCGCTCGATCGCGTCGAAGTCGACGGTGTAGCTGCGGAACACCTCTCCTTCGTGCGCGAGCGCCTCGCCGACGGTGACGCGTGCGTTGTCGTCGTAGAGCCGCTTGAGGTGGCGGACGGTCGGGCCGTCGTTGGCCGCGATGTCGGCCGCGAGCCCCTGCGCGGTCGCGGGGAGCTCGTCGTGCGCCACGACGTGGTTGACGAGGCCCAGACGGTGTGCCTCGGCCGCGTCGACGAAGTTGCCGGTGAGCGACATCTCCTTCGCCCTGCGGAGGCCGACCGCCATCGGGAGGTACACGCTCATCCCGCCACCCGGCGTGACGCCGACCCGGCCGTGCGTGTCGCCGAAGAAGGCCCGCTCCGACGCGACGAGGAAGTCGCAGCCGAGGGCGAGCTCGAAGCCGCCGGTGATGCACGCGCCGTTGACCGCACCGATGACGGGCTTCGTCATCTCCCAGACGGCCTGGATCGGGTTCCCCCAGCGCGCGCCGCCCTCGGCGTGGCCGCCCACGAGGTTGGCGCCGCCCTCGGCGAGCTCGGTGAGGTCGAGCCCGGCGCAGAACGCGGGGTCGGTCCCGGTCAGGACGATCACGTCGACGTCGGCGTCGTCCTCCGCGGCCTCGAGCGCCGCGGCCGAGGCCCGGAGCAGCGGCGTGTTCAGCGCGTTCCGGGCCTCGGGTCGGTGCAGCGTGACCGTGCGCACGCGGTCGGACGTCTCGACGAGCACGAGATCACTCATGCGCGTCACCGTACGTGCTCGGCGTGATGCGGGAGGTCCGCCTCAGTCGATGGCGTAGACGAGCGTCACGTCGACACTCAGCTGCTCGGACCCCGGCTGGATCGGCGGCACGGGAGCCGAGGCGTCCTCGCCGGCCGCACGCGGCGCGGGTGCCTCGACGTCGATCGCCGGTCCGACCGGTGCCGTGTTCTCGGTGATCGACACCAGCTCACCGAGCTTCGCGCCGGCCGCGTCGGCGAGCTGCTCGGCCTGGGCCTTGGCGCGCTTCACGGCGTCGGCGCGGGCGGTGGCGACCAGATCGCGGTTGTCGTCGATCGAGAAGGAGAGGCCCTGCACGACGATCTGGTCCCCGGCGGCCTTCGTCGCCGCATCGACGACGTCACCGGCCTTCGAGAGGTCGTGCAGCGACGCCCGGACGTGGTTGCTCACGGCGTACGCGATCACCACCTCGTAGTCGTCGTCGTAGACCGGTGAGATCGAGAGGTCACTCGTCTGCACGTCCTTGCCGTCCACACCGGCGTCGTCGAGCACCTTCAGCACCTCGAGCGTGAGCAAGCTGTTCTCGTCGAGCGCTTCGCCTGCGCTCTTGGCGCGCGTGTCCACACCGAGCGTCAGCTCGAGCACGTCGGGGGTACCGCGCACGAGACCCGTCGCCTGCACCGTGATCACGCGTGGGGTGTCCCCGCCGTGATCGTCGGTCTGAGCCGTTGCCACGCCACTCGCACCAAGTGTCAGCGCCACCACCGTGACCGAAGCCACCGCGACCCGCCGTTGCCAACCACGCATCGTTGCCTCCTGTGAACCGTGTCGGACTCGCGGACCCTTTGACGGTCCGCGCAGCCGTGCGGTTCCCAGGCGTCGACAGGCGTCGACGGGCGTGACGCGGAAAGGTGTCGCGCAGAGCCGCGCGCCGATCGCGCGTCAGGCCTCGGAACTCCCCGGTGGCGCGTGTCCGGCGGCCGCGGCGTCGGTGAGGAAGCGCGCGAGCACCTCTTCGGCTTCCCTGCCGTTGTAGACGTCTTCCTCGAGCGACCACAGTCCGTCGCCGGCGTACTCGAGGATCGTGACGACCGCGAACTTGTACTCGCCCTTCATCCCGGCCAGTGGCTCGAAGATGTTCCAGCAGTACATGACGACGCGATTGCCGTCGATCATGTACCAGTCGTACGGGAAGCTCATCCCCGAGACGGACCCCATCGTCGCGGTGATCCACTCCCGGATCTGCTCGCGGCCCTCGAAGATGCCCATCTCGTGCTCGACGTAGCGGGCGTCCTCGGTGAACTGGTCGGCCCATGCGCTCCAGTCGTTCGCCTTCCCGGCTTCGACGTAGCGCAGGAACTCGCGCTCGACCTCGGCTCGATCCACTGCCTTGCTCATCGACTGATCCTCTCTCGGAGCTGCTCGACGCCCGGACCGGAGAGCTCGGCGAGCGCCACCGGGCGCCCGGCGAGCGCCATCATCAGCGCCTCGGCCGGGCCGGCCACCTCGGCGCCGTCCGCCGGGCCGGTCTCCCAGTCCAGATCGGTCGCCCGCAGGTGGAGGCCCTTCGACCACTTCTTGGTGGGGATCAGGGCGATGCCATCGGTGGTCAGGTCGTGGAGCGTGATCCCCACCCGGACCGGGGGGATCGCGTGCGGCACGCCGATGGCGCGCCGGACGTCCTGCTGGTGGACGACCTCGTCCGCGAGCAGCCCGACGGGCTTCACCCCCGGCGCCTTGGAGCGGGCACCGATCGTGGCGCGCAGGTTGGCGCGCAGCTCGTCCGTCGGCGCGGCACCGCCCTTCTTCGCCTCCTCGGTGAGGAGCTTGTCGAGCCGGAAGCCGTACCGGACCATCTTGCGGAGCGACTCACCGAGGCCGATCGTCGCGCCCTGTGTCACATGGGCGACGACGTCGCGCACCCTCCACTCGGTGCAGAGCGACGGGGCGTCCCACTGCTCGGGAGTGAGCGAGTCCGCGAGATCGGCGAAGGCGGCCCGCTCTGCATCGATCTGTGCCCACATGTCCATGGCAGGTCCCCCGGTCCGCGGTCGGCACCGTCCGGTCGGCCGCGTCGCGCGCAGCATACGCTCGCCCGCCATGGGAGCCACCGCCGACACGACGGCCATCGCCGACTCGATCTTCGAGCTCGACGGCGCGCGGGCGATCCCGACCGACCTCGCGCGCGGGCCGTGGGCGCCGAACGCGATGCACGGTGGCGCGCCCGCATCGCTGCTCGCGCGGATCGTCGAGCAGCACGATCCCGGGCCCGCGTCGTTCGTCGCGCGGATCACCGTCGACCTCTTGCGGCCGGTGCCGCTCGCTCCGCTCGACATCACCGCACGCACGACGCGGCCGGGGCGCAAGGTGCAGTGGGTCGAGGCGTCCTTGCTCGCCGACGGAGTGGAGGTCGCACGCGCGAGCGCGCTGCGGCTGCGCACGACCGACGTGCTCGACCTGCCGATCGACCCGCTGTCACCGGCGATCCCGTCACCCGACGCGAGCACCGCGTTCGAGGTCGAGCTCTCGCACGCGCTCGGTCCGGGCTTCTGGAACGCGGTCGAGCTCCGCATCGCGGACGGCTCGTGGGCCGAGGTCGGACCGGCCACGATCTGGTTCCGCCTCCGCGTGCCGATCGTCGCCGGTGAGGCGCCCTCGCCGTTGCAGCGCGTCGCCGCCGCGGCCGACTTCGGCAACGGCGTCAGCACCGTGCTCCCGCGTGGTGACTTCCTGTTCATCAACCCGGACCTGAGCATCCACCTCCACCGGCACCCCCGCGGGGAGTGGGTCGCGCTCGAGGGCCGGAGCATCGCGGAGGACTACGGCGTCGGGCTCACCGTGTGCGCACTGCACGACGAGCGCGGCCCCATCGGCCGGTCGGTGCAGACCCTGCTCGTCGACCACCTCTGACCGACCGCGGGTCAGGACCCGGAGCACTGGACGCTCGTATCCTGGATAGTGAGTGTCCGGGATATGCGGCTGTCGGAAGGCGTCGAGTGGGGGGTGCACTGCGCCGTGCTGCTGGCGGTGGTGCCGGCACCCCGCAGCCTGTCCGCCGCCCGCCTCGCGGAGTACCACGGCGTGCCGGCGCCCTACCTGAGCAAGCACCTCCAGGCGCTCGTGCGGGGCCGGGTGCTGGAGTCGGTGTCGGGGCCGCGCGGCGGCTTCCGCCTGACTCGCCCGGCCGCCGAGATCACGATGCTCGACATCGTCGAGGCGATCGACGGCACCGAACCGTCGTTCACCTGCACCGAGATCCGCCGACGCGGCCCGACCCGCCTGCCGGCACGCGACTACACGCTCCCGTCCTCGATCCACGTCGTGATGGACCGCGCCGACGACGCGTGGCGCGCGGAGCTGCGTGCGGTCACGGTTGCCGACCTCGTCGGCCAGGTGCTCGAGCGCGCGCCCGCGCGCGCGATGGAGAAGGGCGTGCACTGGATGCAGGAGGTCTTGCGCTGATGCAGGAGGTACCGGCATGAAGTGCTTCGTCACGGGTGCGACCGGGGCGGTGGGTCGGCCCGCCGTTCGCGCGCTGGTCGACGCCGGCCACGAGGTGCGCGGGGTCGCCCGCGCCGACGTGAAGGCCGCGGCGCTGCGCGACGCCGGTGCCGAGCCCGTCGCCGTCGACCTCTTCGATCACGACGGTCTCGTCGAGGCCGTCGCCGGGTCCGACGCGATCCTGCACCTCGCGACGAACGTGCCGCCCATCGCCCGGATGGCGCTGCCGGGCGCGTGGAAGACGCACAACCGGCTGCGGACCGAGACCACGCGCCACCTGCTCGACGGCGCGCGCACCCACGGGATCCGTCGGTTCGTGAAGGAGTCGATCACGTTCACGTATCCCGACCGCGGTGACGAGTGGATCGACGAGTCGGTCGCACCGGAGGTCTCGGGCAAGCTGGGACCGACGCTCGA
>JBBDWT010000165.1:12284-17323 GCA_040902705.1 Acidimicrobiia bacterium
GGGGTGCGCTCGGTGACGGCGTCGTGCTCCGGTTCGGCTTGTTCTACGGCCCCGACGCCCGCTCGACGGACGAGGCGCTCCGCACCGCGCGCCTGCGCTCGGCGCCCGTCGCCGGTCGGCCCGACTCCTACCTGTCGTCGATCCACGTCGAGGACGCGGCGACGGCGGTGGTGGCCGCGCTCGATGCGCCCGGCGGCGTCTACAACGTCGTCGACGACGAGCCGATCACGCGCCGCGAGTACGTCGACGCGTTCTCGGCTGCGTTCGACCTGCCGCACCTCCGGCTCACGCCGACGGGGGTCGTGCGGGCAGTGGGCGGCAAGGGCGCGTCGGCGCTCACCGCGTCCCAGCGCGTGTCGAACCGGCGCTTTCGCGAGACCACGGGCTGGGCGCCGGCGTACCGGAGCGCTCGGGAAGGGTGGGCCGCGATCGGTGCGGGTCGCAGCGTCGGCGAGAGCGGAACCATCGAGAACGAGAACGGCACCATCGAGAACGGGGAGGTCGCCCGATGACCGCCACCACCGGATCGACGTCGACCGCGGCGGCCACGCTGCTCACCCGGGTCGGCCTGCTGATCCTGGCGGTCCAGGGCCTGCTCACCGGCGCGTGGGCCACCGTGGCGCCCCGGAGCTTCTACGACGACTTCCCCGGCTTCGGGCTCTCGTGGGTGTCGCCCGACGGCCCGTACAACGAGCACCTCATGCGCGACTACGGCGCGCTCAACCTCGCGCTCGGCGCGGTGGCGCTGGGCGCGGCGATCTGGCTCACGCGAACGCTCGTCATCACGGCCGCCGGCGCGTGGATCGTCTCCTCCATACCGCACATCGTGTACCACGCCCTCAACGGAGAGGCGTACGACACGTCCGAGCACATCTCGATCGTGGCGGGCCTCTTCTTCGCACCGATCGTCGCGATCGTCGTGCTGTGGTCGCAGCGCGGACGATCGGACGACGTCGGGGCGGGGTGAGCGCGAGAATCCCGGCATCGACGGTTCCCCGCTCTTCGAGTTCGACCAGCTGACCGTCGCGGGTGTCGGCCGCCCACGGCTCGATGCGGCGACAGGCGAGGTCCCCGGACGCGGCGTCACGGTCCTCGTCGGACCGTCGGGATCGGGCAAGTCGACGCTGCTCCGCTGCTGCAACCGGCTCGAGGCACCCGACTCGGGTGTCGTGCGCTTCCGGGGCGACGACGTCGCACACCTCGACCCGCTCGTGCTCCGCCGGCACGTGGGCATGGTCTTCCAGCGACCCACGCCGTTCGCCGGCACGGTGCGCGCCAACCTCCAGGTCGCGGAGCCGACGATCTCCGACGCGGCCGCCGCGGCCGCGCTCGCCCGGGTCGAGCTGTCCGTCGACTTCCTGGAGCGCGACGCCCGCGCGCTCTCGGGCGGCGAGGCGCAGCGGGTGTGCCTCGCGCGGACGCTCGTCACGATGCCCGAGGTCGTGCTGATGGACGAGGTCACGTCGTCGGTCGATCCCTCGGCGCGCGTCGCGCTCGAGGACCTCGCCCGGGCACTCGCGGCCGTCGGCGTCCCGGTGGTCTGGGTGACGCACGACCTCGAGCAGATGCGTCGCCTCGCCGATCACGTGCTCGTCGTCATCGCCGGGCGCATCGTGCACGCCGGTGCGGTGGGCTCGCTCGGCGCCGACGCGCCGACCGAGGCCTTGCGGTTCCTCTCCGGGGAGGCCGCGTGACCGACATCGGGTGGGCCGGCCTCGCGCTCTCGCTGCTCCTCGTCGCCGTCGCGATCGCGCTGTCGCTGTGGGAGCGTCTCGGGCTCGAGCGCGGGATCGCGTGGGCCGCGACCCGGGCGCTCGCGCAGCTGCTCGCGGTCGGGCTCCTGCTCCAAGTGCTGCTCGAGCCCGACGTGTCGATCTGGTGGGGGTGGGGCTGGGTCGTCGCGATGGTCGTGATCGCCGCGTGGACGGTGCGCCGGCGCGCCCCGTCGGTGCCGGGCAGCCTGGGGCTCGCGGTGCTCGCGTTCGCCGGCTCCGCGGTCCTCACGCTCGGCGTGCTCTTCGGCTTCGGCGTGTTCGACCTCGAGATCCGCACGCTCATCCCGCTCGCCGGCTTGATGATCGGGAACTCGCTCGCGGCGACGGTGCTCGTCTCGCGGCGGCTCCTCGCCGAGTTCGACGACAAGCGCGACGAGGTGGAGGCGAGGCTCGCGCTCGGCCAGCCCGCGCCCGAGGCCGCGCACCCCTACGTGCGCGAGGCCCTGCGGACCGCGCTGGTCCCCCAGATCGAGACGACGAAGGCGGTCGGGCTCATCGTGCTGCCCGGGGCGATGACCGGGCTGATCCTCGCGGGGGTCGACCCGATCGACGCCGTGCAGGTGCAGGCCGCCGTGATGTTCCTGGTGCTCGGCTCCGTGGCCACCACGACGACGGTGATGGCGCTCGGGATCCGCCGGAAGCTGTTCACCCGTGACCACCGGCTGCTGCGGGTGGGCGCAGCCGGGACGGGCCGGCGCTAGCGGCCCGCGTTGGGCTTGCGCCCGTGGTTCGCCTTGTTGCGGCGGGACTTGAGCTTGCGCTTCTTGGTCTTCTTGGACACGGAGACCTCTTCGACGCTCGGGGGACGGCCCAGGATAGGTGACGGGCCCGCGATCCGGAGGGGCCGGGGGCCCGGTACGCTCTCAGGTCGAGGGCGAAACCTGCCGATACCGTCAGGTACGGCCGGGGCATCCCGAGTGCGAGGGAATCCACGAGATGGCATCACCGTTCCGACGCCATGCAGTGATGCTTGCTGCCCTCGCAGCGGTCGTGGTGGCAGCCGCGTGCGCGCCCGTCGTGCCCCCGCCGCCCCCTCCCCCTCCGCCGCCGCCGACGACGACCCCGACGCAGCCGAGCGCGACGACCTGCGCGGCGCCGCTCCAGAGCCCGGACGGCAAGACCCAGTACTTCGCCGTGGTCGATGACGGCACCGGACCGACGGAGGCCGTGACGTTCAACGCCGCGACCGAGGGCGAGAAGACCGCCGACGTCGCGCAGATCGAGGCGACCGAAGGTGACGTCGTCGCGGTCGAGCCCGACTACCCGGTCGAGCTCCAGGTCGACCCGAGCGACGAGGGTCCTCAGTACTCCCAGCAGTGGGCGATCGGCGCGGCCGGCTTCGTCAACGCGTGGGTCAACGTTCCCGGAGCGGGCGCCGGCGTGAAGATCGCCGAGCTCGACACGGGTGTGTTCGCCGGCCACCAGGACCTCACCGGAGCGGTGCTGCCCGGTACCGACCAGGTCGACGGCACCACTAATGGGGGTACCGACCCCAACGGGCACGGCACGCACGTCGCCGGCATCCTCGGCATGCGCGACAACACCGTCGGCGGTCTCGGCGGCGCGCCGAGCGTGCAGATCTTCCCCGTGCGCGTCCTCAACGCGCAGGGCTCCGGGAGCTACTCGGCGGTCATCAACGGGATCACCGACGCGATGAACAACGGCGCGAACGTGATCTCGATGAGCCTGGGCGGCAGCCAACCCTCTGCGGCGCTCCAGGCCAAGGTGACGGCCGCGGTGAACGCCGGGATCGTGGTGGTCGCAGCCGCGGGCAATGACGGCTCGTGCAGCGCCGCCTATCCGGGTCGGATGACCGGAGTGATCGCGGTCGCGTCGACCGACGCCCCCGGCAGCGCCCTCTCGTCGTTCTCGTCGCGCGGCCCCGACGTCGACATTGCGGCGCCGGGAAGGGAGATCATCTCGACACTCAGCAACAACGGTTATGGCAACAAGTCGGGCACCTCGATGGCGACGCCGTACGTCGCCGCTGCGGCCGCGCTGCTCAAGGCCAAGTGCGGGGGGTACGCGCCGGCCGATATCGAGGCCCGGCTCCAGACGACGACGAGCCCGAAGATCGGTGACCTCGAGGCGGGCTCGGGCGCGCTGCGTGCCGACCTGGCCACCGCCGGCGCCTGCTGACCTCGGCGCGTCAGGCCGCCGCCTCGGCGGGTGGTGCGCGGAGGTGGTAGGTGCCGTCGCCGTTGGGTTCGAGGGTGTAGCCGTGGTAGTGGACGAGGGCGTGGCACCAGCGGCAGAGTCCGCGGCAGTTGTGGGTCGAGTGCTCGCCGCCGTCTGATCGCCACCGGACGTGGTGGACCGCGGTGGTGGGTGCGGTGCAGGTGTCGGTGACGCACTCGGGGTCGCGGGCGAGCACGGTGCGCCGTATGGAGGCGGGCATGGTCGTGGTGCCGTCGTGGGCGATGGTGGTGACGTCGACGCCGTGCTTCACCAGGATGGTGAGGAGCGCGTCGCCCTTCTGCGCCCGGGGGCGGGCGACGGGGACCGAGCCGACGCCCTTGATCTCGCAGCGTCCGCCGGGCCCGGCGTGCCCGCGGGTGAGCGACGCGGCGTCGACGTTGACGAACAGGTGCGCTCGTGGTCCGGTGCCGGGCTCGCGGGTGGCGTGCTGGTCGGCGAGGCGCACGAGGGCGTCGAAGCGGGAGGCGTCGGTCGACTCGCGGGCGCCGGCCCGGCGGGCCTCGCGGAGCACGGCTTCGGTCTCGGTGTCGAGCACGGCCATGATCCGGGCGCCGTCGGTGGGGGTGCCCGAGGCGTGGAGCTGCCAGGCGCCTTCGGCGTCGGTCCAGGATCGCACGCTGCGAGCCGCGTGCGCGCGGCGGTGGCGCTCGAGCTCGTCGGTGCCGGATGCCTTCACTCGCCGGGATCGGTCACGCGTCGCCGCGAACGTCTCGTCGGGTGCCGCAAGGAGGAGGTCGGCTTCCATCTCGGGAACCTCGGCCGCGGCCGCGGCGATCTCGTGCACCTTGGCCTGCGACAAGCGGCCGGTCGAGAACTCCTGTGCGGTAGCAGGGAGATCCTCGAGGCGCTCGGCGGTCTGGAGCTTGGCGGTGGCCGACCCGACGCTCGTGCCGGTGACGAAGGCGAGCAGATGCGCCGCGCTCCGATAGCCCTTCGCGCGCCAGACGTTCGACCTGTCGATGCGACGGGCGACCTTCGCGGTCGCAGCCGCGCAGATGCTCTCGATCTTGGCGAGCTCCTTGACGATCGCGACCGCGTCGAGCCCGTCGAGCACCCCCGGCTCGA
>JBBDWT010000166.1:0-4578 GCA_040902705.1 Acidimicrobiia bacterium
CGGGGCACAGCGTCTCCGTCGTCGACAAGAGGGCGTCAGCGTTCCGTCGGCTTCCCGCCGGCTTCACCGGCAAGCAGGTCGTCGGGCTCGGCTTCGACCGGGACGACCTGGCCGCCGCGGGCATCGACCACGCCGATGCCGTCGCCGCGGTCACCAGCGGTGACAACTCGAACATCCTCACGGCACGCATCGCCCGCGAGAACTTCGGCATCGAGCGCGTCGTCGCCCGGATCTACGACCCTCGTCGAGCACTCATCTACCAACGCCTCGGGATCCCCACCGTGGCGACGGTGAGCTGGACGACCGACCAGGTGCTTCGCCGGCTCGTCCCGAGCGACGACCAGGCTCACGACTGGATCGACCCGAGCGGGAAGATCTGCCTCGTCGAGTACCCGGTCCCCGCGGGGTGGTGCGGGAAGAAGCTCGCCGAGCTGAACGAGCCGGGCCAGTTCTGGCTCACCGCGATCACCCGGGTCGGCGCCGCCCAGATCGTCGAGACCAAGGCGATGGGCCAGGAGGGCGACGTGCTCCACTTCGTCGCCGATGTCGACGCGATCGGCGCCCTGCGCGAGCGCCTCGACCAAGGACCTGATCACTGATGCGCGTCGGCATCGCAGGTGCGGGAGCGGTCGGTGTGTTCATCGCCAACGACCTGTGCTCATCGGGCCACGAGGTGCTGCTCATCGAGCAGCAGCCGGAGGTGCAGGAGCGCGCCGTCGTCGACCAGGGCGTCACCTGGTTCATCGGCGACGCGTGCGAGGTCTCCTCCTTGCGGGAGGCCGGGCTCCAGAGCTGCGACGTCGTCGTCGCCGCGACCGGCGACGACGAGGACAACCTCGTCGTCTCGCTGCTGGCGAAGACGGAGTTCGCGGTCCCCCGCGTGATCGCCCGCGTCAACAACCCGAAGAACGAGTGGTTGTTCAACGAGAACTGGGGCATCGACCTCTCGGTCTCGACCCCCCACCTGATCACGGCGCTCGTCGAGGAGGCCGTCGAGGTCGGCCGCCTCGTCCGGATCCTCCAGTTCGAGCGCGGCCAAGCGCGTCTCGTCGAGGTCACCCTCGCCGACGACGCAGACGTCGTCGACAAGGCGATCTCCGAGATCGACATGCCCCGCGACTCCACCTTCGTCGCGGTCGTGCGCGAGGACCACGTCGTCATGCCCAGAGGAGACACGGTCTTCGAAGCAGGCGACGAGGTGCTCGCCATGGTCACGCCCGACTCGGAGGAAGAGGTCCGCCGCATCCTCACCGGCGGGTAGCCGTAGATCCCGTCCGCGCGCGGGGCAACGCGCGCTACGGCAGCAGCGTGTAGGTCGGGTTGTAGATCAGGAAGCGCTTGCCGTACTTGCCGACGACTCCGTCGACCGTGATGTGACGGCCGGGGGTGATGCCGGCGATGTTGCTGCGGCCGAGGAAGACCGCGGTCACCGAGCCGAGGCCGTCGTTGACGCTCACCTCGAGCGCGGGAGCGCCGGCCCTCGGGACGACGCGGACGGAGCGCACCTCGCCGCCGACGCAGACGTGCTGCCGCGACTGCACCTCGGTGCTGGGCGTGAGGCCGAGCGCGTCGCAGAAGTCGCGCAGCTGCTCCCGGTCGAGCTCCTCGACGGGAGTGGCGAGTCGGTGGACGGCTCCGGCGAGCCCCTTCTTGGGTGCCACGGATCACACCGTACCGCCGCGACCGCGGCACAGATCCACGGATGGCATCCCCTATCCTCGACGGCGATGTCAGCACCGCCTCCCCCGCCGCCCCGTCGCGCTCGCGGACCGGTCGACCCCGTGCCGCCCGGTCCGCCGCCTGCGGGCGGCACACCGGCGCCCCCGCCGCGCCGGCGCGCCGCTCCGACCCCGCCGGGCATGCCCGAGCAGGCACCGGCACCTCGCCCGGCGCCGGTCGCACCGTCCCCGGCGACCGCGACGCGCACCGCACCCGTCTCCCCCGGTGGAGCGACGCGCGGGCAGCGCCGAGCCGCCGCCGAGCGGAGGCGGGGCTCGAACGGGAACGGTGGCGCCCGACGGCGCGCCATGGTGATCGCGGCGATCGTCGTCGTCGTGCTGCTCATCGGCGGGGTCGCGCTCGCCCTGCTCTCCGGCGGGGGCGCCGAGACCGCCGGGCCGCCCGAGGCCTCGACGAACGTCGACCTGAAGCCGGGACCGCTCCAGGTGTTCTGGCCGGGCCTCGGCCCCACCGCGGTCGCCCCGGAGGCGACCGACCAGCTCATGGCCGCGGTCGGGAAGTACGTCGACGAGGGAGTCGTGCCGACGCTGCGCGGCAAGAAGCTCGACACCGCGGCGCTCGGTGAAGCCTTCGACGAGGCCGCCGTCGCCCGCCTGTCCGACGCCACCTCGATCGATCGCGATGCGCTGTTCGACGAAGGTGTCCCCAAGGCCGTCGGCAAGCTCACGATCTCGAGCCCCGAGATCGCGATGACTGCCCTGAACGACGGCGAGGGCAAGACGGTCCTCGTGACCGCCAACATCGCGCTCGTCGCGAAGGGGACCAACGCGAAGGGGACCAACGCGAAGGGGAAGTTCACGATCACGCACCTGGGCGACCTCGTCGCAGCTCCTGACGCCTCGGGGACCTGGAAGATCAGTGGCTGGACGATCACGGTCGAACGCAAGGGCGCCGGGTTCCCGGCAGCGTCCACGCCCGACGACCCGACGGCGACCACCACGCCCACGACCCCGGCGGAGACACCATGAACCCGAAAGCGCGAAGCCTCGGCATGCTCACGGGGGGCATCCTGCTCAGCGGTGTCCTCATCGCGGGCCTCCTGACGGCATCGTGGATCGTGCTCGGATCGCCGTCTCCCGCGGGCGCGACGTGGATGCAGGTGACCCGAGTCGGCGCGGAGTACACGGGCGCACCCACGGAGCCCTTCTACTTCCTCGCGCTCGGCAACGACGGGCGCAGCGACGCCGACAAGGGCCTCGGCGACGCGATCCACGTCATCGGCATCAACCCGGCGCTGGGCGAGGGCACGATGCTGAACGTCCCCCGCGACACGCAGGCGCCGGGCGGCGACAAGATCAACGCGTCTCATTCGCTGGAAGGTCTCCCCGGCATCGTCCGGGAGCTCAACGAGATGATGGGCATCCAGATCAACTACGCGATCACCACCAACTTCGGTGGCTTCATCGAGATGGTCGACGCGATCGGCGGCACCAACATCAGCGTCCCGATGCCGCTCTCGGACCCCGACGGATCGGGCGCCAACTTCCCCGACCCCGGTACGTTCCTCGTACGCGGGCAGCAGGCACTCGAGTTCTCCCGTGACCGTCACGACTTCACTGCCGGCGACATCGACCGCACCTACAACCAGGGCACGATCATCCTGAGCACGCTCGCCAAGCTCCAGACCGGACCGACGGGGGCCGCGGAGACGATGCGCCTCGTCTCGATCCTCGTGCGGCACATCCGGATGGAGAACGTCGGCATCACGGAGCTGTTCCGTCTCGGCCAGCTCGCGCTGACGCTCGACCCGGCGAAGATCAAGAACATCACGATCCCGGTGGGTGGCGGGAGCGCGACGAACACGAACCTGCAGATCACCAGCGACGGACCGGCGCTCTTCGCCGACTTCGCCGACGACGCGGTGGTCCAGAGCCGCTGACGCTGACGCCCTACTCGTCGACTGAGCGCGCCGCGAGACCGAGCTCCCGCAGGCGCGGCGCGACCAGCTCGGCCACCCGCTTCCGGTTGTCGACGCCGAAGTGGACGCCGTCGTCCTGGAGCGGCTGGCCACTGACGGCCGCGTCCGCCACCACGCGGTGGAGGTCGAGGATCGACACGTGGTCGCGGTTCGCCTGGGCGATGCCACGGACCAGCTCGTTCAGGTGGTCGACGCGCCCGGGATCGAAGGCGGAGCGGAACTCCGGCGGACGGTTCACGACGTACTGGTTGTCGTAGTACGGGACGGTGGCGAGCGCGAGGTGCGTCCCGTCGCTCGTGATGACGTCGACCGCGGTCTGCAGGTCGCTCGTCAGCAGCGCGTCCGACTCGGGAGTGCCGAACGGGATGTCGACGCCGTCGATCCTCCGGTCGTACGCGTCCCAGGCGCCGACGAGCATCAGCACGATGTCGGGGTTGATCTCGGCGACGGATGCGGGCCAGGTGAACGCCCACTCGCCGCAGTCGGGACGAATGGTCTGGATCCGGCCCTCCACCCACACGTCGCCACCGTGGATGATCCCGCACCCCATCTTCGATCGGTTCAGGACGACGAGGCTGTTCGCGGGCGATGTCTCCTGGAGCCCGAGCCCGACCGTCAACGCGACCGAGTCGCCGACCACGAGCACGCTCGTCGGTCGTGCCGCCTCGGCGGCCGCGCGCTGCTGTTGGAGCGCGCGGGCAGCTGGGCGGTTCGGGTCGGCCACGTCGGCCAAGGCGGCTCGATCCGAGCCGCCCGCGGCGATCACCGGCCTCGCGTCGCTCGTGACGAGCAGGAGCCCGGCGACGAGTGCGCCGGCCACGGTCGGGACGACGGCGACGCTGCGCCACCCGCGCAGCGCCCCGCTCCGGACGGGGAGCTCGACGGCATGGAACGACACGGCCGCGGCGACGAACGTCGCC
>JBBDWT010000166.1:4588-17145 GCA_040902705.1 Acidimicrobiia bacterium
GCCGCGAAGCGGACCAGCAGCAGCGGTGTGCCGTCGAGGCCGATCCGGTCGGTCGTCAGCACGACGAAGATCGGCCAGTGCCAGAGATAGAGGCCGTACGAGATGCGGCCGACCCATCGGAGAGGTGCGACCGAGAGCGCAGCGCCGAGCACACCCGAGTGCGGCTGCGCCACGCGCGCGATCACCGCGGCGATGGCCACCGCCGCGAGGAAGTATCCGCCTTCGTACAGCCACGACGAGTCGTCGCCCGCGGTCGACCACAACCATGCGGTCAGCGCCACCCCGGCGACCGCGGCAACGGTCAGGCCGGAGCGAGCGAACAGGCGCGTGGCACTCCCCTTCTCCAGGTACACCACCGCGAGCGCAGCGCCGATCAGCAGCGCCTGCGCCCTCGTGTCGGTGCCGTAATAGACGCGCGTGATGCCGTCGCTCGAGAAGAGCACACCCATCCACACCGCGGAGACGACCGCGAGCCCGCCGAACAGGATCGCCATGGCGCGCCAGGAGAGCCTCGCCCACCGACACAGCGCGTACACGACGAGCGGCCAGACCAGGTAGAATTGCTCCTCGATCGCGAGCGACCACATGTGCTTGAGCGGTGACGGTGCCGCGAACTGCTCGAAGTAGCCCTGCCCGGAGGCGATCAACCTCCAGTTCGTGAAGTACCCGAGCGTGGAGAGGGTGTCGCTCCGGAGCGGGCCGAGCTGGAAGGCCGGCGCGAGGAATGCGCCGTACAGGATGACGCCGACCACGACCACGCCGAGAGCCGGGAGCAGGCGACGCGCGCGCCGCAACCAGAACTCGCCGAAGCGGATCGTGTCCTTCGCGCGCCATTCCCCGAGGAGGATCGTGGTGATGAGGAACCCGCTGAGCACGAAGAACGCGTCGACCCCGAGGTAGCCGCCCGTCATCCACGAGACCCCGCCGTGGTACAGCATCACCGCGAGCACCGCGGCGGCGCGCAGGCCGTCGAGCGCGGGGAGGTACCGGAGGTGCCCGGATCCCGCCCGCTCGGGCGCGGACGACGCCTCCACCGAGCGCGACGAACGCCAGGCGATCGGCGCAGGCGCGTCGGGCGGTGCGCTCACGCTCGGCATGATCCACAACGGTAGCGAAGCGGATCTGGATCCCCGACGCGACGGTCGGCGTGACGTTCAGCGACAGCCCAGGATGCACTCCTCCCGCACCTCGGCCCGCGCGACGGCATGCGCCTCGGCGCCGAGCACCGGCACGTCCACGACGACGCGCACCGTCGGGGAGCGCCCGGCACACGTGCACCCGGTGAGCCGAGCTCCGTTCGCCGCCGCGGTCTCGGTGGCCGCGGCTCGCGCGGCGGCTGGTCCCCGCCCCAGCGCGAGCATGTCGGCCGCGGCAAGTGCCGCCGAGTCGGCCGCGCTGTCAGCTCTGGCACCGGCAATCACCGCCGCACCGAAGCGGGCGGTGCCGAACGCGACGAGGATCCCGAGGGCGAGGACCGCCAGCATCCAGATCGTCGCCGCGCCGCGGTCGCGACCGACGACGTCCGCGGTCACTTCTCGACGCGCATCACGGCACGATGACGCAGCACCGGATCGGGGAACAGCGCACCGACGAGCGGGAGGTCGGTCACCGATGTGTACTCGACCTCGACGTCGATCGGCTCCCCCACCGAGGGGCGCGCGCCGACATGGATGTGCGCGCCCGGGAGGACACGGTGGGCCGCGGCGTTCGGGTCGCCGTCGACGCTCGCCGCCCGCGCCGCCTCGCGCGCGGCGTGCACGACGGCGACGTAGTCACGCACGACGAGTCCGACCTGCAGGATCGCGACCGCGGCCAGGACGAGCACCGGGAGCACGAGCGCGAACTCCACCGTCGCCTGACCGCTCTCGCCGCGGACGCGGCGTCTCACAGGATCTTGCCGATGACCTCGTCGAAGAGGCTGCCGATCGCGCCACTGCCCTTCGCCCACACGAGCAGCAAGGTGGCGATCGCGGCGGCGCCGAGGATCACGAGCGCGTACTCGGCGGTCGTCTGTCCCGCGTCGTCGCGGACGACCCGAAGTCGGTTGAGGAAGCGCATGAGGGACTCCTTGCTCGGCAACGTTGCCGTCAGATCCCGCCGAGGCCACCGAAGATCGCGGGGACCACGGTGAGGAGGCCGAAGGCGGGCAGGACGAGGAAGACGAGAGGGAAGAGGAGTCGGACGGGCACGGTGCGTGCCCGCGCCTCGGCGCGACGACGCAGTGCGGTGCGTTGCTCGGCGGCAAGCCGGACGAGCGCGTCACCGACGGGCGCACCGAAGCGATCCGACGCGAGGAGCGCGTCGGACAGCGGCTGGAGCGCTGGGATCCCGGTGGCGAGGTCGTCGAGGGCATCAGCGAACGCGCGCCCGAGCCCGCACGCACGCCGAACCTCGCCGAGCCGGGTCGCCAGCTCCGGCGGTGACCACCGCGCCGCCGCATCGACCGCGAGGAACGGCGTGCATCCGGCACCGACCGCGACTGCGAGGAGGTCGACGGTGACGGGCAGCTCGCGTGCCACGACCTCCTCGAGATGGCGCGCCTCGTGACGGTGAGCGACGCCGGTGACGACGCGGCCCGCAGTCCCGGGCAGGCGGCGCAGCGCGCGCGAGCTCCAGGCCTCGCGCGGTCGGTCGTGGGGCGGCACGGATCCCGACGCCAGCTCGCTCGCGCGCGCCCGCGACGGCGCCCAGCGAGCGCGACGTACGACGGGTGCAGAGACCACGGCCGCCCATCCGAGCGCGAGGACGACGACGATCACTCCTCCTCACCTCGACGAAGGATGCGCCGCATCCAGAGTGCGGCGAGCCCCTCGCACCCGAGGCCGGCGACGAGACACACGCGACCCACGTCGGTCGTGACGAGCACGTCGACCGACGACGGGTCGATCGCGGCGCTGAAGAGGAGATACCCGATCGGTGCACCACCGACTACGACAGCGGAGAGCCGGGCCTGAGCCGACAGCGCACGCGCCTCGGCGAGCGCGCCGAGTCGCTCGCGGAGCGACGCGGCCAGACCGTCGAGCGCGTCCGCTGCCCGTCCGCCCACCGTCGATGCGACCGCCAATGCGCCGCCGACGGCGCGCACGGCAGGCAGCGGCCGCTCCTCGGGCCATGCGGCAAGAGCGTCGGCGAGCCCCAGGCCGAGTGCAGTGCGAGCGCGGACGCGGCGAACGTCGACCGCAAGCGGAGTGTCGCTCTCGGCGAGGGCTTCGAGGGCACCGCTGACGCTCGCGCCACCACGCATCGCGGCCGCGACCTGCTCCAGCCCGCCGGGGAGGGCGACGACGAACCGTCGCTCGGCGCGTCCGCGTGCGCCGCGCAGGCCGACGGGCCCCGCGGCGACGGCGAGCGGCACGACGAAGGGCACGAGCCCGGGACTCACCGCGAGCGTGAGCATCGCTGCGCCCGCGATGCCCGCGAGGGCGACCTCGCACGCAGACTCCGGCGTGATGTCGATCGCTGCGTCGGCGAGCGCGCGCTCCAGCCAGACGTGGGATCGTTCGGGCAGACGCCAGCGCGCGATTGCACTCAACGAACGCACCCGCCGACCGGCGTCCGCCCGCCGCGCCGCGCGCACGAGCGCACCGGTGATGCCGATGCCGCCCGCCGCAAGACACGCGGTCGCGATCACGGAGCGAGCACCGGGGCCGTGGGGGCGTCGGGGCGGCGCGGCGGCCGCGTGGGCGCGGCCACCGCGACGAGCGCGTCGCCGGAGCGGGCGAACAGCTGGCGCACGCGTGGTCGATCTGCGTGCACGACGACCTCGCCGATGACCTCGATCGTCCGGCGGCCACCGCGCCGTCGCGCGACATGCACGATCCCGTCGAGCGCTGCGACCAGCTGCGCGCGGATCGCGGCCAGGGGAAGCCCGACGTCGGCGAGGAGCACGAGCGTCTCGAGGCGAGCGAGTGCGTCGAGCGCGCTGTTCGCGTGCACCGTGGAGAGCGAGCCGTCGTGTCCGGTGTTGAGCGCCTGGAGCATGTCGAGCGCCTCACCACCCCGCACCTCGCCGACGACGATGCGGTCGGGTCGCATCCGCAACGCGGTCCGCACGAGATCCCGGACGGTGACGGCACCGACGCCTTCGGCGTTGGCGGGCCGGGCTTCGAGACGGACGACGTGGGCCTGGGCCAGGCGCAGCTCGGCGGTCTCCTCGATGGTCACGACGCGTTCGCTGTCGGGGATCGCGACCGACAACGCGTTGAGCAGGGTCGTCTTCCCTGCGCTCGTCCCCCCCGCAACGAGGATGTTCCACCCGGCCTCGACGCACCACCGCAGGAAGGTGGCGGACGCACCGTCGAGACCGAACGCCTCGAGGGGGACGGCGCGAGCACCGAACCGCCGGATCGTTACGCACGGTCCGTCGATCGACAACGGAGGGATGACCGCGTGCACCCGCGAGCCGTCGGGAAGGCGCGCGTCGACCATGGGTGACGAGCGGTCGAGGCGCAGGCCGAGCGGTGCCACCACCCGTTCGACGAGGCGGACGATCCCGGGAGCGTCGAGCGCCAGCGCGACGGGCTCGAGCCGACCCGCCCGTTCGACGTACGCACGACCCGGCCCGTTGACCATCACCTCCGTGACCTCGGGATCCGCGAGCAACGGCTCGAGCGGGCCGAGCCCCGCGATCTCGTCGGTCAGCTCGGCCACCAGCAGATCGAACCGTGCCGCGGGAAGCAGCGGCTCTTCGTCGCGCAAGAGCTCGCTCACTGCGGCGCGCACCGCCACCTCTCGCCCGGATCCCTGGATCTCGCCGAGCATCGGCGAGCGCAACAGGCGGGCATGGACCCGCTGCTTCAGGTCGATGCTCACGCCGCGTCACCCGCCCGATCACCGAGGAGGTGCACGCGTGTGAGCAGGCGCGCGACCGGCCGCGCCAGCGCGTCCGGGAGTCGGGCGGCGAGCACGCCTGCGTCGACGGCTCGGGCCACTGGTGGACGAGCGGCGACGCGGGCAAGGACCGGGAGATCGAGCACGTCGGCAACCTCCGACGGGCCCAGCGAGCGCGCCTGCTCCTCGACGAGGACGATGCCGGCCGAGCGGCCGAGCAACGGGTTGTGCACGGCGCGGCGGAGACCAAGGTAGCAGCCGCGAACGACGACCACCGCGGTGTCGGCGACCTCGACCAGCGCGCGGCTCGCAGGCGTCGCCGCAGTGCCGGCGTCGACGATCGTCGGCACCGGGCCGTCACGCAACGCGACCGCGAGCGCCGCCCCGGCTTCGGCGGCCGGCAACGGCGCGAGGGTGCGGTCGGTCGCGCCGCGAGGCAACAGCGCCACCCCCGGAGCCGCCGGCACCGCGAGCCGCTCGAGCGCGTCGGCAGGCGCCTCGGGGCCCGCGGCGAGCCAGTCGGCGAGCCCGGTCGCGGGATCCGAGGCCAGGGCGAAGATCGCCGGTTGGTCACCGCACAGATCGGCGAGCCGGGCCCCGTCGGCCTTGCGGGCGAGGACCAGCGCGCAGGCAGCAGCGAGCACCGAGGTACCGGCGCCACCCTTCGAGGACCAGAGCGCGAGCAGCACAGCTCTCCCATCTCGAGACACCCGGGAGCACCGGGGGCGGACCGGGGAAGCGGAGATCGACGACGATGCCGTCGATGTCGTCGGTCGACCGAGGAGTCGTCGACCAGCGGCGCCGAGGTCGACGCGTAACCTCGGGGTCCGTGACCCCGAGCGCGGCCGCGTTCTTCGATCTCGACAAGACGATCATCGCGAAGAGCTCGGTGCTCGCGTTCGGGAAGTCGCTGTACCGCGAGGGCCTGCTGTCGCGACGCGCGATCGTCCGGAGCGCCTACGCCCAGGTCATCTTCATGCTCGTCGGCGCCGACGAAGAGAAGATGGAGAAGCTGCGCGGGGCGATGCTCGACATGATCCGCGGCTGGAACCGAGACGAGGTCGCGTCGATCGTGCGCGAAGCGCTCGACGAGGTCGTCACGCCGATCATCTTCAGCGAGGCCCTCGATCTGATCGAGGAGCACCAGAAGGCGGGGCGTCTCGTCGTGATCGTCTCGTCGGCACCAGAGGAGGTGGTGCGCCCGCTCGGCGAGTTCCTCGGCGTCGACGACGTGATCGCCACCCGGCCCGAGGTCGACGAGCTCGGCAACTACACCGGGGAGCTCGCGTACTACGGGTACGGCCCGTACAAGGCCGAGGCCATCCAGGCGCTCGCCGGGCGTGACGGCCTCGACCTCTCCGCGTCGTACGCGTACAGCGACTCCGTCACCGACGAACCGATGCTGCGTGCCGTCGGCAACCCGGTCGCGGTGAACCCCGATCGCGACCTCGCGCGGGTTGCCCGGGACGAGGGCTGGCCGATCATGAAGTTCGTGCGCCCCGTGCGGCTGCGCGACCGGCTCCCCGTACCGTCGCGGCCCGCGATGGCGGTCACGGGTGCGGTCGTCGCCGCGGGCACCGGGGTGGCGGTGTGGTGGTGGTTGCATCGACGGGAACGCACCGCCGCGTGACGGACCCGCGACGGGGCAGCTTGGGGCTCGCGCACCTCCCGACTCCCCTCGAGTCGATGGACCGCCTCGCCGCGGCGGTCGCGGGCACAGGTGACACGGGCCCTCGCCTGCTCGTGAAGCGCGACGACTGCACGGGGCTGGCGCTCGGCGGCAACAAGGCGCGCAAGCTCGAGCCACTCTGTGCGGAGGCGATCGCGACCGGATGCGACGTGCTCGTCACCGGCGGCGGGCCACAGAGCAACCACGCGCGGATGACCGTCGCGGCCGCCAACCGACTCGGACTCGAGTGCCACATCGCGCTCGCGCCGGCGGCGACGGGCGGGCTGCCCGGACCGGAGGAGTCGGGGAACCTGCTCCTCGACCGGGTGCTCGGCGCCCATCTGCACGTGCTCGAGCGCGGCGACTACTACGACATCGAGGCGGGGATCGACGCGCTCGCGACCGAGCTCGCGACCGCCGGTCGACGCCCGTACGCGATCCCCGTCGGGGGCGCGTCCGTCACCGGCGCGACCGCGTACGCCGCGGCCGCGGACGAGCTGGTGGGCCAGCTCCACGGCGAGCGGATCGACTGGGTCGTGGTCGCCGACGGGTCGGGCGGCACGCACGCCGGCCTGCTCGCCGGCTTCGGGGACTCGGTGCAGATCCTCGGCGTCGATGTCGGCACTCGGCCCGATCTCGACGATGTGGTGCCACGCCTCGCCGCCGAGACCGCGGAGCGTGATGGACGACACCCACCGCCCTCCCGCGCGTTGGTCGATCACCACCGGTTCGGCCGCGGCTACGGCGCGGTCACCGACACCGGCGTCGAAGCGATCCATCTCGCCGCGCGGCTCGAAGGGCTGGTGCTCGACCCGGTGTACACCGGCAAGGCGATGGCCGGGCTCGTCGCGGCCGTGCGAGAGGGACGCATCGGTACCGACGACACCGTCGTGTTCTGGCACACGGGGGGCGCGCCCGCGCTCTTCGCGGGCCGCTACAACGCGACGTTCGCCTCGCCGACCTGAGGCCGAACGCGCACCGAGCCCGCGTGAGCGGGCCCGGTTCGGTGAACGCCCGCGTGCGCGGGCTGGGTCGTGCTCGGATCCGTGGTGCTCAGGTCGCCTCGCGAAGCTTCTTCGCGACGGCGACGCCGATCACGACGAGCACGAGCAGCACCAGAAGCTTCTTCACAGGGTGCCCCCTCGGCGTGTGCGATGGATGGACGTTGCAACGAGTGTTGCGACTGACGACCAACGACGGTCGCCGACAGCGTACCGTACGGCCCGGTGACCAGCGTCGGAGCGACGACCGACCTCCTCTTCGAGGAGCCTCTCCGGCCGCACGGCCGCGCCTGGCTCTGGCTGGCGCCGATCCTCGTGATCACGTTCCTCGCGGTCGCCCCCATCATCGTGCCGATCGCCCTCGCCGCGTGGTTCGTCAACGTCGTCCGGTTCTGGCGCTCGACCGTGCGGGTCGATCGGGACCACGTATGGGTGGGGCGCCGCGCCGTGCGGCTCGCGGCGCTCGATCTGACGACGCTCGGCCGGGCGCAGAACACCTGGCCCTGGCGCACCTTCAGCCGCCGATGGCTCGGTGGCAATCCGGTCTGGACGTCCGACTCCGTCGGTGTGCGCGGGTTCGACGCCGGCAGGCCGTGCTGGGTCTCGGTGGGGACGAACCGGCGCGACGAGCTCGTCGAGGTGCTGGAGCGCGCGGTGCCCGCGGCGCGCGAGCGCACACTGGCGCGGACGGCAGCGACGTTGCCCACCGTCGCGCCACCAGGCTGGCACCCGGATCCGTGGGATCCGGCCGGCACGTTGCGGTGGTGGGACGGCGCGCAGTGGACGGGCTGGACGCATCCGCAGGGTCGGGCGAGCACCAGGGGCTCGGCATCGTGATCCCGATGGCCGACGAGAACCCCGTCCGTCGGATCCCGATCGTGACGATCCTGCTGATCGTCGCCTGCGTCGTCGTCTACTTCGCGGTGCAGCCGACGGGTGCCCCCGACGTCAACTGGACCGGACTGGTCGAGCGCATCGACCAAGAGGACCTGCGGTTCGTCGTCGACAACGCCGCGATCCCGTGCGAGCTCGTCGAGATGCGACCGCTCACAGAGCGGGAGTACGACGCGACGTTCCACCGCCACGACGGCAGCGCGTGCGGCATCGGTGGAGGTGACGGACGGGCACACAGCACGGGAAAGATCGTGGTCCTCGGTGTGCTCGTCACGATGTTCCTGCACGGGAGCATCGCCCATCTCTTCGGCAACATGCTGTTCCTCTGGGTGTTCGGCAACAACATCGAGGAGCGCAGGGGTTGGTGGCGGTACCTGCTCCTCTACCTCGTCGGCGGCATCGCCGCGACTGCCGCACACGTCGCGGTCGACCCGCAGTCGACCGTGCCCGTAGTGGGCGCGTCGGGTGCTATCGCCGCGGTCATGGGCGCGTACCTCGTCTGCTGGCCGACCGCGCGCATCAAGACGATCATCTTCTTCGGGCCGCTCCTGGTGCGGAAGGTGGAGGCGATCTGGCTCCTGCTCGTGTGGCTCGGAACGCAGTTCTTCCTCGTGGGCGGCGACTCCGCCGTCGCGTGGGCCGCCCACGTCGGCGGGTTCGCGTTCGGCGCACTCGTCGGCCTCTGGTGGCGACACGCCGACGCGCGCGCCCGGACGGCACTCGCCGACCCCGTCCCCGTGCCAGCATGATCAACCTCCTATGACGAAGCTCTCCCGTACGGCCTACGAGCGCGAGCTCGAGCGACTGCAGGTCGAGCTCGTCAAGCTCCAAGGCTGGGTGCACGCCACCGGCGCGCGCGTTGCGGTGCTCTTCGAGGGGCGGGACGCCGCCGGAAAGGGCGGCGCCATCACGCGGATCACGCAGTACCTCAACCCGAGGATCGTGCGGGTCGTCGCCCTCCCCGCGCCGACGGAACGCGAGAGGACAGAGTGGTACTTCGAGCGGTACACGTCGCAGCTCCCGGCAGCCGGAGAGGTCGTGCTGTTCGACCGGTCCTGGTACAACCGCGCCGGCGTCGAGCGGGTCATGAGCTTCTGCACCGACGACGAGTACTGGCGCTTCCTTCATCAGTGCCCGGTCTTCGAGCACATGCTGATCGAGGACGGGGTCACCCTCGTGAAGTACTGGTTCTCGGTGAGCGACGACGAGCAGGAGAAGCGGTTCCAGGCGCGACTCGAGGATCCGCTCAAGCGCTGGAAGCTCAGCCCGATGGATCTCGAGTCGCGGCACCGCTGGGTCGACTACTCGCGCGCCAAGGACACGATGTTCGAGTACACCGACGTACCGGAATCGCCCTGGTATGTGGTCGAGGCCGACGACAAGCGCCGCGCCCGCCTCAACTGCATCGCGCACCTGCTCTCGGTCGTGCCGTACGAAGACGTGTTCGAGAAGCGGGTGAAGCTCCCGTCGCGTCAGGACGACACGGGCTACGTCCGCCCGCCGCCCGACAAGTACCACTACGTCCCCGACCACGCGGCGACGCTGCTCGACTGACGGCGCGTCGGCCGCTCAGCGCGTCAGGCCGTTGAGCTGCGCGGTCGCGCCGACGACGTCACCGAGGCTCGCGAAGTCGACCGAGATGAAATTGGGGAGCTGCCCGCGCTCCTCCTTGCACTGCTCGGCTCGTTCGACGATGAAGCGGCGAGCGTTCACCTGGGCCGCGTCGACGCGGCTCGGCGCGGCCTTCTGGATCCAGTGGTTCATCAGGAAGAGGCGCTTGCCCGTGCCGCCACGCTTGGGCGCGCAGCTCATCACATCGGGGCTCGCGAACGTATAAGGCGTCTCCATCATGTACTGGTAGCCCTTCCGGTACCACGGCGCGTCACCGGCTCGCTTCTCGGTGAAGAAGATCAGTCGCTCGTCGCGCTCGATGAGCGCGCGCAACGTGGGCCAGCGCGCGTCGGGGTCCTTCGGAGGCGTGTACACGTAGTCGGCGAGGCCGGACCGACGCATCGCGTCCTCACCGGCCTTCGCCGGGATGTGATCCTCCGCGATGACGACGATCACCTCGTCGGGGTTGTCGTCGAGCCACTCCTTCACGTCACGCAGGCCGCGGTCGAGCCGGGTGTGGCCGAGCTTGCAGAAGCCGTGACAGAGGAACGTTCCGGGCTTCGGTGGATTGGCGCCGGTCACGACCGCCCGGAGGAAGTCGACGTACTCCGGGGGGATGTTCTCGGACTCGACGAACTCGAGGAGTCGGTCGGGCGTCTCCCAGTCCCACCAGTCGAGCATGAGCCCCCGCACGCCGAGGTCGAGCTGCGCCGGAGCCGGGAGGTCGTTGTTGGCGTTGAGCCATGCCTGACGACTGGACGACATGGCGTTGTGCGCCATCGGGAACACGACCTGGTCCACCCGGCGATCGCAGAGCTCCTCGTGACCGTTGCAGCGCTGGTTCACGGCCTCGACGGGGTCGGGCCGCAGGATCAGCGCCGCGCCCAGCACGACGAGCGCCACGCCCGCGGCGATCCCGATGTACGCCAGCCGCCGCTGCGACTGGCGCCCCACGAGCGTGACCGCCTTGGGTACGAGCCAGAGGCCGAGCAACGTGGCCCCACCGGCGATGATCGCGAGCTGGCCCATGCCGAGGATCGCGCCGTCGAAGTCGCTGAACGCCGAGTCACCGAGGTCGTCGACGAGCGCGCGCAACGAGCGCGGCAAGCCCGAGTCCGACGAGGTGAGCCCCGAGAGCGGATCGCCCAGGACGAATCGCACGATCAGCCAGACGACGTTGACGACGACACCTCCGACGAAGATCGTCACCGCCAACGTGCGGGGCACGTTGGCGCGGGCGCGGAACGCGACGTACCCGATGCCCGCGAGGGTGAGGCCCATGAGCACGGCGCTGAGCAT
The DNA here is from genome assembly GCA_040902705.1 of Acidimicrobiia bacterium. Classification (GTDB taxonomy): domain Bacteria; phylum Actinomycetota; class Acidimicrobiia; order IMCC26256; family PALSA-555; genus DATBSK01. The sequence continues at coordinate 15,893 of JBBDWT010000166.1, forward strand.
CGTCACGATGGGCAGCACGTCACCGATGATCGTGCGCGCTCGCATGACCGCCTTCACCTCGGGACTGTCCTCGGTGATGACGATCTGCGTTCCGTAGTCGTACTGGTCGCCACCCGCGGCCTCACGCAGGTCACGAGCCGACTGCGCCGCGTCGTCCGCGCGGTACAGCGGCACCAGCAGCGCGAGCGCGGAGTTGATGTCGCCCGCCGCGACCGCGGCTCGGACCTGGTCGCGCACGCCAGGCGGCGGCGTGCCGTCGATCGTCGCCATGAGGGCGTCGGTGACGACACCCTCGGCGCCGGGCAGGGGCGGAAGCGTGGGGAACGCGGTGGGCGTCTGCCCCGCCTCGATCTGGGCCTGGAACTCCTCGAGGCGTTGGGTGAACACGGAGATCTCGTTCGTGACGAGCGGCTCGAGGCCCGAGACCAGGTCGGTCAGGTACACGCGGTTCAGCCGCTCGAGGTTCTTCTCGATGCTGCCGATGGCGAAGTCGGCATCGATGTCGTCGCGCTCGTCGCGGAGCCACTCCGTCAGCGTGACCAGCGTGCGGTCGAGCGTGTCACGAAGCGTGTCCGGCGGGACGACCAGCCGCAGGTTGGCGTCGATGAGCGAGCGGTCGATCGGGAGGCTCCCGACGAGATCGTCGGTGACCTCCTTCACCTCCGGGTCGACCAGCACCTTGTCGTAGATCCGCGCGTACGTGCGGTTCTCGGCGAGCACCTCGCGATACCAGGCCGCGTCGAGGACCGTGTACCGCACCGTCATCAGCAGCACGAAGAGCAGGAACGAGATGGTGAAGAGCGCGCCGAGGACGATCCGCAAGGTGCGGGCGGTACGGACGCTCATCGCCGTCTTCGGCGTGTCGACCGGCTCGTCGCCCTGTTGTTCGCCCGGATCCTCGGTCAAGCGTCAGAGGTTACGTGCCCCCACCTCTTTCGCGCAGTCACGCTCGTGACCGAAGGCGGTCCGTTGCCTCGCGCGACCGGAGGGAACAGAATGGCTGTCGATGAGCAGCGCCTGCGCCAGTCTCTGCACGCCCGCCTCGCCGAGGCGGTCGGAGCCGACGAGGCCGCGCTCCTGATGGAATACCTCCCGCCCGTCGGCTGGGCCGACATCGCGCGGCAGAGCGATCTCGACGCGCATCGCGCCGTCCTCAGCAGCGAGATCCTGTCGCTGAAGTCGGAGATGACCAATGAGTTCGCGTCCGTCCGGTCGGAGATGACCAGCGGGCTCGCGTCCGTCCGGTCGGAGAT
>JBBDWT010000167.1:0-17097 GCA_040902705.1 Acidimicrobiia bacterium
CGGTGGCGGGCATCGGGTGCTCCACGATGTTCAGCGGCACGATGGACGTCGACCTGGTGCAGGCGCTGCACGGACGCGCGCCGTCGGTCGCGACGGGCGTCAAGCGGATGCTCCCCGACTCGCTCGTGTTCACGCTGCAAGGCGACGGCGACATGGTCAACGAGGGTCTCCAGGAGGTGTTGCACACGGCGGCGCGCGGTGAGCGCGTCACGTGCATCCTGCTGAACAACGGTGTGTTCGGCGAGACGGGCGGCCACATGACCGCGACGAGCGTCATCGGGCAGCGGACGAAGAACACGCCCGACGGGCGCGATGCCGAGTACCACGGGTACCCGATCCTGATCGGTGACCTGATCTCGCGCTTGGAGGGCGCGGCGTACGTCGCGCGTGGCTCGGTGCACAACGCGGGTGCGGTGGCGCGGACCAAGCGGATGTTCCGGCGCGCGTTCGAGACCCAGGCGCGCGGCGACGGGTTCTCGTTCGTCGAGGTCCTGACGATGTGCCCGACCGGGTGGTTCGTGCCGACGGCCGACGGCCCCGACGAGCTCCAGCGCACGCTTGCGGCGGTGCACGTCATGGGCGAGCTCAAGCTCGACGGCGTGGTGCGGACGACCGAGGAGCTCCAGGCCGAGAACGTCGCCAAGCAGCGTGAGGTCGAGGCCCGGCTCGCCGCGGGTGGGCTAGAAGAGGAGGCATGAACTTCACCTACCCGGCCGAGGCCGAGGCCTTCCGGTCCGAGCTGCGCGCCTGGCTCGACGAGCACTGGACCGACGAGTACCGGGCGTTGCCCTCGCTGTTCGCGTGCGCGCTCGGCTCACCCGAGCTGGCGAAGCACCAGGAGTGGAACGCGACGCTGGCCGACGCCGGGTACGCGGCGATCTCGTGGCCGGTCGAGTACGGCGGTCGCGACGCGGGCGTCATGGACCAGGTCGTGTATGCGGAGGAGATGCACCGTGCGGGCGCCCCGCACACGGTGAACCTCATCGGCCTGTCGAACGTCGCGCCGTCGATCATGAGCTACGGGACCGACGAGCAGAAGACGGCGCTGCTGCCGCGGATGCGGCGTGGCAACGACATCTGGTGCCAGGGGTTCTCGGAGCCCGATGCCGGATCCGACCTCGCGTCGCTGAAGGCATCGGCCGTGCGCGACGGCGACCACTACGTCGTCAACGGGCAGAAGACGTGGAACACGCTCGGGCACCTGTCGAACTGGTGCGAGCTGCTCGTGCGAACCGACACGGAAGCGCCGAAGCACAAGGGCATCTCGTGCCTGCTCGTCGACATGACGCTGCCGGGCGTCGAGGTGCGGCCGATCACCACCATCGTGGGTGAGAGCGATTTCAACGAGATCTTCCTCACCGACGTGCGCGTGCCGGTGAGCGCGCTGCTCGGCGCGGAGAACGAGGGCTGGCGCGTCGCGATGACGACGCTCACGCACGAGCGCGGTGGCGTCGCGGCGCTGCACCTGGGGCTGCGGGCCCGCATCGGCGAGCTGCTCGATCTCGCGAAGACGACGCCGTTCGACGACGACCGCACGGTGGCCGAGAACCCGGCGCTGCGCCAGCGGCTGGCTCGGCTCTACCTCGAGGGCGAGCTGCTCAAGCTGCTGTCCGAGCGCGCCATCTCCGGCGCCCTCCACGGGCGCGAGCTCGGGCCCGAGGCGAGCCTCGCCAAGCTCGTGTGGAGCGAGACGTCCCAGCACGTCGGCGAGGTCGCGGGCGACGTCCTCGGCCCCGACGCGAACTCCGGAGCGTGGGGTCGCGACCGCGTCGCCATGCGCTCGTACACCATCGCCGGCGGCACCACCCAGGTGAACAAGAACATCATCGCCCAGAGAGTCCTCGGCCTCCCCCGCCCCTGACCCCTTCTTGGTTGCGTCTCTCACCGTCGTGGGGCGGGTCGAAAGACGCATGTAGGTGCCGTAAGGCTCACGCGATGTCACGCATATCCCACTGGTTCATCCGTGCAGGCATGCGGGACCATCGGTTCGAAGCACTCGGGCTGACTGCGGCGCGTCAGCACGGCGCTTTCACGAGACGCCAAGCGGCCGAGATCGGATTCACCCGCCACGAGATCGATGGGGGCGTCCGACGAGGCCGATGGATCGCGATCGACTACGGCGCTCTCCGGTCGGCCGAAACACCGCCGTCATGGCGACAACGCCTCATGGCGGCGTGCGTCGTCGGACCCTCCGTCGCATCGCACCGGTCCGCCGCGGTGCTCTGGAACTTCCCCGGCTTCGGTGAGGACGTGGTCGAGATCACGTCGCTTCGGCACCGTCGGCGCAAGCAGACCGATGTGGTCTGGCACGAGAGCGTCCGGCTCGACGACCGTGAGTGCACGCTGGTCGATCGGATCCCGGTCACCCTGCCGACGCGCACGATCCTGGATCTCGGTGCCGTCCTCTCAGGGCGTGAGCTCCTCCACGCCCTCGACGACGCTCTCCGCCGCAAGCTGACGTCGATCCTCCGGCTCCGATCAGAGCTCGAGTCGTGGGGCGACCAACGGCGTGGCAGTGGCAACGTGCGTCGGGCCATCGCGCTCCGCGTCGATCAGCCGGTCCCGGAGAGCGTCCTCGAGACGGAGTTCGACTACCTGATCCGCCGCTCCGGTCTGCCTGCGCCGACGCGCCAGTGGATCGTGCGCGGCGCCCGAGGCGCGCCGATCGCTCGCGTCGACTTCGCCTACCCCGCGGCGGGATTGCTGATCGAGATCGACGGCGTCCGATACCACGACGGTGCCGTCGAGCAGGAGCGCGACCTCAACCGCGACAACGCCGTCGTCGGGCTCGGGCTTCGGGTGCTGCGCTTCAAAGCCCACCACATCCGCCGACAACCCGAGCGCGTCATCACTCAGGTTGCCGAAGCGCTGAATCATCCACCTGCGTCTCTCGACCCGCCTCACGACGGTGAGAGACGCAACCAGAGATGAGGTCGGCGAGGAGGAGCAGGACGGCGAGCCAGCCGAGCTCGGGGATGTCCGCGGTCTTGGCGAGCACCAGGGCGGCGGGCGCCCCACCCGCGAGGAGGATGCGGCCGTTGCGGATGCGGCTCGCCAGCAGCGTCGAGACGCCCACCACCGCGCCGATCCACAGCCGAGACACGATCGCCGCGGCGACGCCCACCGCGACCGCGGCACCGACCGACACGCGCCACGACGCCACCGCGCCCTCGTAGCGCAGCGGCGACGTGAGCTCCGGCGCGGCGGAGACGTCGGGGCGACGCCGGCGCCGCGTCACGAGCACGACCGCGAGGCACGCGACGATCGCCAGCACCGACAGCGCGAACATGACCCACACGAGGTTCTGGCCCGTCCACTTCAGGTGCACCTCGAACGTGCCCGCGTGTTGGGGATCGACCAGCCACCCGTTCGCGTACCCGTCGACGAGCTGCGGCTCACCCAGCGACGTGCCGTCGAGCTCGGCCGTCCAGCCCGCGCTGTGGCTCTGCCCGAGCACGAGCCAGAACGGCTCACCGTCGGACTTCACGCGCAGGTCGTAGGTCGTCGCCCCCGAGTCGACGACGCGCACCTCCGCGCCGGACGACGTGCGCCCCGCGGTGAACCCCTCGACCCCCACCGCCGCGCCGTCGGCCCCCGACGTCAGCACGAGACGGTCCAGGTCGATCGCGATGTCGAGCCCGACCGAGCCACGCGCGACGTGACTCCCCGCGCTCAACGCCAGCGGCGCGGCGCACGACTCGACCGTCAGGCCGCGGCGCGCGTCCGCGGGCGTGCCGACCAGACGGACGGGCACCGGCACGCCATCGACGGTGAGGACGTTGGTGTGGCAGGTGTCGGGCACCGCTGCCGGGTTCGGCGCCTTCGGCACGCCACTCACCTCGATCTCGGCGACGGACACGGGCGCCGCGATCGGAGCGAGCGTGCGCGTCTCGAGTGTCGCGGCCACCCGCGCCTCCTCGACCACGAACCGAAGACGGGTCGCCTCCACGGGCCCGAACGCGAGCGGCACCTGCTGCGTCGCGCTCTCCTCCGCGCGGTCTTCGATCGCCGGGATCGCGATCGTCGCGACAGACACGCCGTCGGCCTCGACGCGCACCCGCGTCGGCACCGAGTGTCGACCGTCCGCGACGACCGTCATCGTTGCCCCCTGGACGACGGTCGGCACGCCGAGGTCGACGTCGACGTACTGACCCCGCTGATCGGCGAACGGCGCGGTCCACGCCGTCGTCGGATCCCCGTCGAACGCACGCGACGCCCGCGCCGCCGCGTCGCCGGCGAGGTGGCCCGACGAGCCGTACCGCACCCCCTCCGGTGCGGTGCCGAGGACCGTGTCGATCACGTCGTCCGGCGCGTTGGCGTCGACGCGCGCGGTCCCACCGATCCCGAACGCGCGGCTCTCCCCGGCCGCCGTCGCCGACACGGCCGTCGCCGGAAGCACGAACCGGCGCGACAGCGCGAGCTCGGGGTCGACCCGGCCGTGTTCGCCCGGGTCACGCCGCTCGCGCGTGAACACGAAGCCCACGGGCCGCGCGGCCGCGTCTGCTCCGGCACGCCGCAACAACGAGGTGGGCACGCGCAGCACCTCGTCCACCAGCGGCGCCGACCCGATGGAGCCCGAGGTGGTCGACGGCTCCGACCCCACGGCATCGAGGCGGACCTCGGCGAACCCGACGCCCTCGGCGAGGTCGCCGACGGCCTCCCGCGGCGCCAGCTCGATCGAGTGCACCTGCTGCTCGGGGAACGCCACCCGTTGCCCGGCGTCGGTGCGGGACGACGCGTCGAGGTCGACGGCGATCGGCGCGCCACCGTTGATGCGCACCCACGCGCGGGTCAGCTGACGGCTCACCCCGAGCGGCTGCACGAGCGTCACGCCGTCGGCGCGCACGGGCTTCGCGAGCTCCAACGTCAGGCGCTCGCCACCGTCGAGCTCGCTGCCCTCCGCCACGCGCCAGCTCGTGCGGACGTCGCCGTCGAACGCGCGTGCCGGGCGGAGCGACGGGACGTACGCGTTGGTGGCGCCGTACGCCGTCGCCTCCACCGTGCCGCCCTGCTGCTCGGTCACGGTGCGGTCGTCGTCGGTGAGGTCGGGGGTGATCTCGAACCGGAAGTCGTCGACGTCCTCGACCGCTGACTCCTCGCCCGCCCGCTCGGTCGCGCCGACGTCGTCGCGCAGCGTGTTCCACCGCCGGGCCCGGCGACGCGCGGTGTCGGTCACGACGAGCTCGGCGTCGTCCGCGAGCGCGCGCCGTAGCTCGGCGCGGTCGAGCGTCGCCGAGTACAACAGCACGCCCTTCCCGTCGAGGAGCCCGGCCGCTGCCGCGTCGACCGCGCCTTCGCCGTCACCGGCGAGCACCAGGGGCGCGTCGGTCGAGGCAGCCGAGACGATCCGGCGGGGCGACTCCACGTCGAACAGCGCCACCTTCGGTGGCCATGCGATCCCGGACGTGCGCAGCTCCACCTCGTCGAGCATCGGGAACGCCGGGGTCGGCGTGTTCGGTGTCGACGGACCGAAGCCCTCGGGTGGGTCGAGGCCCGGCACCAGCGGATCGGTGAAGATCGACCACACCTGCCGGGGCGCCGGAGTGTCGTAGCGCTCGTACTCGAGGTCGTTGCGGACGACGATGGTGCCGACGCCGAGCAGCCGCGCGATCGGCGCGATCGCCGCCGGCTCCAGGCTCCCCTGCTCGAGCTGCCGGTCGAGTGCGGCGAGCAGGTCGACCGACTCACGCGTCCCGAACGGCATGAGCTCGCGCCCGACCCACGGCCGGTCCGTGAGCCCGGGCGTCACCGGGTCGACGGTGTTGCCCCACCGGTACGCCGCGAACAGCGACCCGGGGAGCTCCAGCGCACGCGTGCCGTCGTCGCCACGGTCGAGCGCCGCCGCGACGTCGTGCCAGTACTCGGGGATGTCCTCGTCCCGCTGGATCCGCTCCGAGAGGTAGCCGTGGCGCCAGACGGGGAGGAACGCGAGCACGACCACCGCGCACACCGCCACCGCAGCCCCGATCCGGGCGCGCGGGCGCCCGCTCAGCGCGCCCACGCCGGCCGCGAGCAGCCCGGCCAGACCGAGCACGATGATGGGAACGACCCGCGGGGAGTTGCGCAACGCGGCTGCCGCACCGCCCCGCCCGACGAAGGTCTTGAACGCGTCACCCAACGGGCTCGGGTCGTCGTAGGGCCACGCGCCGACGCCGACGATCGTCCCGACGACGACGAGTGCGACGCAGTAGGCGCGGTGACGCCACCGCACGATCGCCGCGGCCGCCAGCCCCGCGACCGGCACCGCGAGCGTGGCGACCGCCAGCAGGCGCTGGTCGTGGTAGTCGGCCGACTGGTCGAGCCACGGTCCGATCCGCTCGCCACCCGAGAAGAACCAGTTCCCGAAGCCGCGCAGCAGCTCCGCCGGCCGCGACCCGTCGGCGACCTGACGCAGCGTCTCGGTGACGTCGAGCACGGGGATGCCGTAGCGCGCCTGACTCGCCAACCCCGCGACCCACCACAGCGAGACGCCGACGGTCGGAAGCGCGATGCGCCCCGCGGTCGCGAGCGCGGCACGCGGCCGCACCTCGCCCTGCACCGACGCGACGACGAGCCACAGCACGGGTGCGATCCCGACGAGGATCAGTGACGACGCGTTCGTGCCGCCGATGACGAGCACGACCAGCGCGAAGAGCACCGGGTCGCGCCAGCCGCCGCGCTTCGCGGCGCGGATCGTGAGCCCGACCAGCCACGGCAGCCCTGCCCACGCGAGCAGCAGCACCGAGATCCGAGCCGTGAACGCGAGCTGGTAGGGCGTGAGCATGTAGACGACCGCACCTGCGATCGCCCCGGCTCGGCCGGTCCCGAGCATCGTGAACAGCCAGAGCGCGCCCGCCGCCGCCGCGAACGAGATCGACCCCATCCAGAGGCGCTGCGCGACCCAGTCGGGGACGCCGACCTGGTCCATGAGCCAGTAGTACGGGCCCATCGGGAACAGGTATCCGACGTTCTGGTGCGGCACGGTGCCGGTGCCGATGTGGGGATCCCACAGCGACACCGCGCGCGACAGCAATCGGCCCGGGTCGAGGTAGAGGTACTGCTTGGTGTCACCGCTCACCTTGCCCGGCGACGACAGGAGGAACGGGATGTACGCGAGCGCCGCGAAGACGAGCACGTCGACGTGCCGGATCCGTGGGACCCGTGGGAGCGCCGGCGTCGTGGCCGCGGTCTCGACGCCCACGACCCCCGCCGGCCTCATGGGCCGCGGTAGACGGTGAGACCCATGAGCTCGAAGAACTCGTCGTCGGGAAGCACGCGCGTCACCGGCTTGCGCGAGCCGTCGAGTGCCGCACCGATCAGCTCGCACTTCGTCCCGATGTTGCGGTACCCGCCCGAGCTGACGTACCAGATGGTCGAGTCACCCGCTTCCTCGAGCATCCGCTTCGCGAACACCGCGGGATCGCCGGCGCGCACCCGCTCGGTGTAGTCGACCCAGTTCACCCGTTCGGGTCGGTCGCCGTCCGGGAAGGTGCGCTGACGCAGGTCGAGACCTTCGAGCAAGCGGCTGACGTCGGGGCCGACCTGATCGGGGCAGTACACGACGAGATCGCCCGGCTCCGCGCCCTCACGGATCACGTCCGCGGTCTGGGCCGCCTGCGTGCGCTCCTCGGTGATGTTGCGGGCCGAGCTGGCGAACCCCAGGAGCACGACGACGGTGAGCACGCCCATGCGGACGCGCCGGTCGGCGAACGTCGTGATCCCGTACGCGGCGGGGAGCAGGAACAACGGATACATCACCGACGCGTAGCGGGCGTCGAAGGTCGTCCCGCCGACGTACGAAACGACGAGCCCGACCACGAGGATCGCGAACCCGGCCGCGAGCTCGCGGCGCACCGCGGGACGCGTGCCGAGATCGAGCTCGATGCGCCGCCGATCGATCGCCACGCCGAAGAGCGCGAGCAGCGGCAGCAACAGCATCGGGAGCAGAAGGAGGAACGCCTCGGCGTTCTCGTCGCCACCGACGAACCCGATCATCGTCTCGGCGAGCCCGAACCACGGGACGATCGGATCGCCCCACGGCGTGCCCGTGTGCTCGAGCTGGTACGTGAGCGTGGAGAGCCACGGGATGAGCGTGAGCCCGCCGATGCCGATGCCGACGATGACGCGCCACGACGCGCGCCGCACCTCCGGGCTGCCCCGCCACCACGCGACCACGAGGCCGAGGCCGACGATCGCGACGACGTAGAAGCACCAGTACTGCGTGGAGACGAGCAGCGCCGTCACCACCGCGACGACGGCGACGCGGCCGATCGTGGGCTTCTCGAGTGCCCGCCGGAGGGCCAGGTAGCCCCACAGCACGAGGATCATCACGAGCGCGTACATGCGGGACTCGGTCGCGTACCGCACCGCATAGGGCGAGGCGGCGAGCAGCAGCACCGACCACCAGGCGACGGCGCGACCGCCGATCCGCGTGCCGGCCAGGTACGCCAGCGGCAGCGCTGCGACCGAGACGACGCCCGAGAGCGCCCGCACGGCGAAGTCGCCGGTGCCGAAGACCTCGATCCAGAAGTGGAGGAGGACGTAATAGAGAGGAGGCGCGCCGTCCTGGCGGAGCGCCTCCTGCAGCTCCGACAGCGGCAGCCGGGAGATGTTGACGGCCAGCGCCTCGTCGAACCACAGGTCGGACTTCGTCAGGAACCGCAGGACGATGCCGCCGAGGACGACCAGCCCGACGAGGACCGCGTCGAGTGCCGCGTGGCGCGACGACGGGGCCGGATCGACCGGTTCGTCGCGCGCACGAGCCTCGGCCGTTGCGGTCATGGTCCGCCCACGCTAGGCGGCAGACGGAGGCCGGGCAGGGTCGCTCGCCGGTCAGAGCGTGGTCGACTGCGCGAGCGCGGCGGCCTTCCCGAGGAGGTCCGGGACGATCGGGCCGAAGGCCTCGATCTTGGGGTTGTCGAGCTTGCCGGCCGCAAAGCGCGAGTACTGACCCTCCAGCACGATGGCGAGCTTGAAGCCGGCGAGGATCTCGTAGTACGCGATCTCGTCGGTCGGCCGTCCGCTGACCTCCGTGTAGTGGGCGAGGATCTCGCTCCGGGTGGGCATCCCTTCCATGGGGACGTAGCCGGCGCGGGAGAAGTCCTCGTCGTCCCGCGGCCAGCTCTGCACGACCCAGCCGAGGTCGAGCAGCGGGTCGCCGATGGTCGCCATCTCCCAGTCGACCATCGCTGCGAGCCGCGCCGGTGCTCCGTGGGCGAACATCACGTTCGCGAACTGGTAGTCACCGTGGATGATCCCGGGCTCGTAGCGACTCGGCATGTTGTCGCGCAGCCACTGTGCGACGACATCGACGTTCTCCAGGTCGCGGACCTTCATCTTCTCGTAGTGCGCGACCCAACGGTCGGCCTGACGCTCGAGGAAGCCATCGGGCTTGCCGAACCCCTCGAGGCCCTTGGCGCGCCAGTCGACGCGCGACAGGCGCGCGATGCCGTCGACGAGCTGGATGCCCAGCCCCTTGCGCGCGTCGAGGTCGCGGTTGAACGGCTCCGGCCACTCGCTGCCCATCCCCATCGGCGACCATCCGTCGATCATGGCCATGAGGTAGAAGCACGCGCCGATGACCGACGGGTCGTCGCACCCGGCGATGGCCTCCGGGTGCGGGACGTCGGTCCCGTTGAGCGCCTCGAGCACCCGATACTCGCGCAACATCGTCTCGTTGCGACCCTCGGGCACCGTGCGCGGCGGGCGGCGCAGTGCCATGCGATGCTCACCGCGACGGATCTCGAAGATCTCGTTCGACGAGCCGCCGCTGATGAACGTCGTCTCGACCGGCTCGCCCTTGCCGGGCAGGTCGCGCTCGTCCATCCAACGCGCGAGCGCGTCGGCGTCGACGAGCCCCTCGGTCCGTGCGGCCTCGTCGACGTCTTCCCAGGCTCGACTCAATGCTGTGCCACCTCGTGCTCGAGCAGGTCGGCGAACCGCTCGCGGGCCGCCTCCTGACGTGGGGGTAGGTGCGCGCTCGGGAACAGGCCCTCGGACGGCTTGTGCTCCTTGAGCACCTGACGGGCGATCGTGATCTTGTGGACCTCGGTCGGCCCGTCGGCGATGCCCATCACCGGAGTCATCGACCACATCCCCATCAGCGGCATCTCGTTCGACGTGCCGAGCGAGCCGTGGATGTGCAGCGACCGGTAGACGATGTCGTGCAGCACCTGCGGTGTGAGCACCTTCACGACCGCGATCTCGCGGCGTGCCTTCGCGCCACCGACCTGGTCGATCTTCCACGCGGCCTGGAGGACGAGCAGGCGGAACCCCTCGAGCTGGATGTAGGAGTCGGCGATCTTCTCCTGCACCATCTGCTTCTTCGCGAGCACTTCACCCTGGGTCGTCCGGCTGAGCGCGCGTTCGCACATCATGTCGAACGCCTTGCGGCACGTCGCGATGGTGCGCATCGCGTGGTGGATGCGCCCGCCGCCGAGACGAGTCTGCGCGATGGCGAACGCCTGACCCTCACCGCCGAGGACGTTCTCGGCGGGCACGCGCACGTGGTCGTACCGGACGTACGCGTGTGTGCCTTCCCCCGCCTTCTCCCCCGCGAGGCCGACGTTGCGGATGATCTCGATCCCGGGTGTGTCGGTGGGCACGAGGAACATCGACGTTCCCTGGTACACCGGCACGTCGGGGTCGGTGACCGCCATGACGATCGCGAACGCGGCGAAGCGCAGGTTCGACGAGAACCACTTCTCGCCGTCGATGACGTACTCGTCGCCATCGCGCCACGCGCGGCACCTGAACTCCTGCGGGTCGGAGCCCGCCTGCGGCTCGGTCATCGAGTAGCAGGACACGATCTCGCCGTCGAGGAGCGGCTGGAGGTACTTCGCCTTCTGCTCATCCGTGCCGTAGTGGGCGAGGATCTCCGCGTTCCCGGAGTCGGGTGCCTGGCAGCCGAACACCATGGGCGCGAAGTTCGACCGCCCGAGGACCTCGTTCATGAGCGCCAGCTTCAGCTGCCCGTACCCGAGCCCGCCGAGGTCGGGGCCGAGGTGGCAGGCCCACAGCCCGCGGTCCTTCACCTGCTGCTGCAGCGGGCGAATGACCTTCTCGTGCACCGGGTGCGATCGGTCGTAGACGATGTGCGAGCTGAACGCGAGGTCGAGCGGCTCGCACTCCTCCCGCACGAACTCGTCGATCCAGTCGAGCTGCTCCTGGAACTCGGGGTCGGTCGAGAAGTCCCATGCCATCGGTTGGTGCTCCTGTTCTCCGGTTCAGCCGACGACGGCGGCGTCGTGGCGGACGCCCGTGCCGCCGATCGGCAGGTCGATCTCGGTCGGTGTGAGTCGCACCCGGGCCCCGACGAGCTCGGTCGCCTCGGCCTCGAAGAGCGAATGATCGTCGATCAAACGTGCGTACGCACGTCCGCCGGGGACGTCGCAGACGAGCGCCGCCCACTCGGGCTCGCCGTCGCGCCCGTGGACGACCGAGTACGCGGCCACGGTCGCCTCGCCATCGTGGCGCTCGACGATCGCGGGTGTCGGGGCCGCGTCGAGCGCGGCCCGCACTGCGGCCTGCTCCGGCGGCGCGACGTCGCCGGGCTCGGTCGAGTACACGCCGAAGACGTGCTTCGTCATGTGCATGCCGACGCCACTCACCATCCCGTACGACCCGGGATCGGCGCGCAGCACGTCGGCCATCGTCGCGATCGAGTGCGTCATGTAGTTGCTGCCGGCACCACCGTGGTACGGGAGGCCGCCGGTCACGGTCAGCGGACGAGCGTCGTCGTCGGTGATGCCGAGCGCGTCCTTGGCGAAGTTCACCGAGCTGGCGAAGCAGCTGTAGAGGTCGAGGTGGGCGACCGCGTCGGCGTCGACGCCCGCGCCGCGCAGCGCCTCCGCGCTCGCGGCCGCCATCGCGGGCGAGCGCCACATCTCGGGGTGCTCACCGACGGAGACGGGGTCGGTCGCGTAGCACCAGCCCCGCAGGTAGACGCGCTGGTCGGCCGGAACGCCGAGCTCGTCGGCTCGCTCCTGGCTCGCGAGCACGACGGCCGCCGCCATGTCGACGTCCATGATCGACACCATGTACTTCGTGTACGGGTAGCCGACCATACGGTTCCCCGCGTGCGCCTCGATGATCTCGTCGGCATTGCGCTCGATCGGGAACCATGCATCGGGGTTCGCGGCCGCGATCTTCGTGAAGGGCGCGAGCATCTGCCCGAGCCGGATCCGGTACTCCGGCAGCGGGATCTCGTAGTGCGCGCGGCGCGCGTTGTCGAAGACCGCGAAGGTGAGCCACGCCTGCATGAAGTCGTGCGCGACCTCCGCCGGGTTGAAGGGTGCCTCCCACGGGAACGGCCGCTTCTCGGCGGGCTTGAACGTGTACGTCGCGCGCTCGCCGCGCTTCTTGAACACCCGCTGGGTCGCGAGCGCCTCGGCACCGGTCACGAGCACGAGGTCGCTCTCCCCCGCGAGGATGCGCGCCGCCGCGTCCTGCACGAGCACCTGCGGAGTGGTGCCGCCGATCCCCGAGTAGAAGGCGCGCGTGGGGCTCGCGCCGATGCGCTCGGCCAGGCGCGCCGGCGGGTCGTCGTACTGCCAGGTCTGGCAGTAGACGATGTCGAGCGCGTCGAGCCCCTCGAGCGCGCGCGCACCGGCGCCGGTGTCGTCGGCCGCGGCGCGAGCGACCTGCTCCCACATCTCGAGCGGCTCGGGCGCACCCGCGTCACCGACCTCGTCGGGATGCCAGGTGTGTCGACCGACGCCGATGATGCAGGGCGAGCGGGGATCGACGCTCATGCCGCGACTGCGCTCACTTCGCCTGCCAGCTCGGTGGGCGCTTCTCCGCGAAGGCCTTCGGGCCCTCCTTGGCGTCCTCGGTCTGGAAGATCCAGGACGAGAGCTTGCTCTCCGCCTCGAACGCCGTGCGCAGGTCCTGGCCGAGGCTCTCCAGCACCTCGGCCGCGGAGGCGATGGCTGTCGTCGCGCTCGCGGGGTCGTCGGTGTCGATCGTCGCCAGCACCTGGCGCAACGCGCGCACGCCCTTGCGGATGCGCTTGACCTCGGTCTCGTCGTGGTACAGGCCTTGCAGCGCGCTCTGCTTCGTCGCCTGCACCGCGAGCGGCGCGTTGGCGATCATCCGGCGCGCGAACTCGCGCGCGGTGTCGAGCAGCCGCTCGCGCGGCACGAGCGCGTTGAGCAGACCCATCTCGTACGCCCGCTCGGCGGGGATCAGGTCGGCACAGAGGAGGAACTCCATCGCCAGCGGCCACGGGATCTGGCGCGGCAGCCGGACGGTCGTGCCGCCACCCGCGAACAGCCCGCGCTTGGGCTCCATCACCGCGAACTTCGCCTCGGGACATGCGACGCGGATGTCGCACCCCCCGAGCATCTCCATCCCGCCGGCGGTGCAGAACCCGTTCACCGCGGCGACGATCGGCTTGTAGAGCGGCACGTTGCGCAGCACGGCCTTCGTGCCGTCGTCGAGGCGGAAGCCGTCGATCTCGTCGAGGCCTTCGTCGGCGATGCGCTTCTGGAACTTCGTGATCTCCGGGATGTACGTCTTGAGGTCGGCACCGGCGAAGAAGGACTTGTCGACACCGGTGATGATCGCGACCCAGGCGTCGTCGTCGGCGCCGAACCGGTCCCAGGCCTCGCGCAGCGCCTTGAAGTGCTCCATGTCCGCGGCGTTGCGCGCCTCCGGACGATCGATCGTGATCAGGACGACATGGTCCTCGTCCTGCTCGTAGTGGATCGGCATGCGCCCGTGCTCCCCCCGACGTCCCGCTGTCCTGGTGACCTGGTGTCCCGGTGATCTCCGACTGCCCCGGGGCCCCTGGGGCGTCGAACCTGACACCATAGTCAGGTTCGGGAGATGGTCTCCCGGGGGGAGCTGCATGCGCGAGCACCGCTACGACCTCGAGATGCCGCACTCGGCGGCGCGGATCTGGGCGCTGTTCCAGGACTACGACCGGTGGACCGACTACGCGCCCATGGTGAAGCGCGTCGACGTGCTCTGGCCGGGCGACGAGCACCACAACGGCCGACTGCGGCGGGTCATCTACAAGATGCCGCTCGGGCGGGAGGGCTCGGCGCTCGAGCTCGTGCACGACGTCACGCCCGAGCGCGGCTACACGTTCACGATGATCTCGCGCACGCCCGGCGACGACCAGACCGGCGCCGTGCACCTCGAGCCGCTCGGACCGAACCGCACCAAGTTCTCGTTCGAGGAGCGCTACAACCTCACCAAGGCGCCCTACAAGTGGTTCGAGGGCCGGATCTACGGGTTCATCAACAAGCAGAACGAAGCAAGCATGCGCCGCGCCTCGGAGTACCTCACCGCCCACCCGGAGTACCGGGCCGATCTCGTCGACTGATCACCGTCCCGATCGTGCGGGGGGCTCGTGCGCGCGAACCTGACTCGCATGTCAGGCACGCGCGATGATCGCCGGTATGGAGACCGTCGATGACTGACCGACACCGCGCGCTCGTCACCGCTCCGTTTCGTGGCGAGGGGCTGGCGACGCTCGAGGGCGTCGCCGACGTCGTCCTCGACCCGTGGATCGACCACATCCCGCTTCGCTTGCTCGACGGCGAGAAGCTCGCGGCGATGGTGCAGGAGGTCGAGGCCGACCTCCTGATCGTCGAGTCCGACTTCGTGAGCGGTGCCGTGCTCGACCTTCCGCTGCTCGCCATCGGGTCGTGCCGCGGCGACCCGAACAACGTCGACGTGGCCGCGGCGACCGAGCGCGGCATCCCGGTGCTGCGCGCGCCCGGCCGCAACGCCGACGCCGTCGCCGAGATGACCATCGCACTGCTCTACGCCGTCAACCGCGGGCTCGTGCAGGCCGATCGCGACGTGCGCGCCGGCGAGGTCTTCCGTGACGGCACGATCCCCTACCAGCGCTTCCGCGCGTGGGAGCTCGCCGGACGCACCGCGGGCCTCGTGGGTCTCGGCGCAGTCGGCCGGGCCGCCAAGTGGCGGCTCGAGGGCCTCGGCATGAAGGTCATCGCGTTCGACCCGTACGCGCCCGACGCGACGCACTCCCTCGACGACCTCATCGCCGAGGCCGACGTCGTGTCGCTCCACGCGGCGGTGACGCCCGAGACGGCGGGGATGATCGGCGCCGATCAGTTCGGCGCGATGAAGGACGGTGCGATCTTCATCAACTCGGCACGGGCGCAGCTCCACGACACCGACGCGCTGGTCGCGGCGCTCGAGTCGGGGCACCTCGCCGGCGCGGGGCTCGACCACTTCGTCGGCGAGAGCCTGCCCGTCGACCACCCGCTCTGCGCGATGCAGAACGTCGTGCTGACCCCGCACATCGGCGGCGCGACCTACGACACCGAAGCCACGCACTCCCGTCTGATCGCGGACGGCATCGTCACGCTCCTCGACGGTGGCCGCCCCGACAACCTCGTGAACCCGGAGGTCCTCGATGGCTGAACCCGACCGCACGACGCCGTCGCTCTCGGCACAGGAGACCAAGGAGCAGGTGCTCTGGGTCGCGCAGGAGATGCTGCGGAGCGGTCTCGTCGAGGGCACGGCCGGCAACCTCGGCGCGCGCCTGCCCGACGGCAACGCGGTGCTCACCCCGTCGTCGCTCGACTACCTCGAGATGACGCTTGACGATCTCGTCGTGTGCGATCTCGACGGCAACGTGCTCGAGGGCGAGCGGAGCGCGACGACCGAGAAGGCGTTGCACCTCTCCGCGTTGCGCCAGCACCCCGAGATCCACGCCACGATGCACTGCCACGCGAAGCACGCCACGATGTTCGCCCTCGTGCGCGAGCCCGTCCCCGCCGTGATCGAGGAGTTCGACGTGTTCGTCGGTGGTGACGTCGAGGTCGCCGACTACAAGACCACGGGCACCGACGAGCTCGCCGAAGAGGTCGCCAAGCGCGTCGCCGACCGCGCGTGCGTGCTCATGGCGAACCACGGCCTGTTCGCCGTCGGCAAGACGCCGAAGGACGTGCTGCACGTCGCGGCGCTCGTCGAGCGCACCGCCGAGATCGTGTGGGGTGCACGCGCGCTCGGCCAGGTCGTGCCGCTCCCCGACGAGGTCGGGACGCAGTTCCAGAGCTATTACCGCTACGGACGCACCGGTTCGTTCTAGCCCTTCGACATCTCGGGCCCCGCCCGCGCCGGCCGCGCTACGCCGCCAGAGCTCGGCGAGGAACGGCTCGGAGTACTTCGCGCCGCCGAGACCGGTCACCATCTCGACCTCGAAGTGGTCGCCGGTCGACGCGACGTCGATGACGATGCGCGACGTCATGCTCTTCGTCTCGACCTGCACGGTGAGGTCTTTGCGCTCCCATTGGCCGATCGCGTCGGTGAACTTCATCCCGCCCCAGCCCGACTTCGCGGTGAACGCGTAGATCCTGTCCTGCGTCAGGATGAGGGCGGTCTGACGGTTCGAGCCGAACACCGCGTTCTGCTTGTGCAGGCCGCCGGCCTTCTCGTTCGCCTTCTTGCGACCGATCGCGCCGATCAGGCCGCTGACACCCATGCCTGCCATCCCGGAACCGAAGCTCCCGGCGCCCTGGACGAACCCGACCGAGATCACCGGCTCCGGCACCTTCTCCTGCGCCTTCTCCTTGAAGGACTCCGGCGTGTCGATCATCCCCATGACTGCGCTCCCTCGTTCTCGGCGGGCCCATCGTGCCCGCTCTCAGCGGCTGAGTCACGCCCATCGGGTGTGGGCGTGCCGATACCCTGACCCGCCATGCCGACCAACGCTTGCGCGGTCCCGACCGCTGACGCGCTCCCCGACGGCGCGGACGCGCGCTCGTGAGCCTCGATCCGAGCCGTCGCCACTTCTCGCCCGAGGTCGAGGCGATGCCTCGCTCGGAGATCGACGCGCTGCGGGAGGAGAAGCTCCTCGGCGACCTCGTGCCCTGGTCGTACGAGCGGTCGGGACTGATCCGCGAGACGTGGGACGCCGCGGGAATCACGCCCGCCGACATCTCGACGATGGACGACTACCACGAGAAGGTCCCATTCATCGACAAGGACGCGATCCGCTCCTACCGCGACCGGCACGGCGACCCGTACGGCGGGCTGCTCTGCCTCGACCCGAACGACCCGTCCATGAAGGGCATCTTCTCGGCGATCTTCTCGACGTCGGGCACGACCGGCGACCCGACCCCCGCCCCCGATACGGGG
>JBBDWT010000168.1:0-1900 GCA_040902705.1 Acidimicrobiia bacterium
TCCCGTTCATGCTGAACGTCTCGAAGATCGGTCCGGCGCTCGCGGCGGGCAACACCGTCGTGCTGAAGCCCGCGCCCGACACGCCGTGGAGCGCGACCGCGATCGGCAAGATCGCGGTCGAGGAGACCGACCTGCCGCCGGGTGTGCTCAACATCGTGACGTCGGCCGACAAGGCCGCGGTGGGCGAGGCGCTCACGGGTGATCCGCGGGTCGACCTCGTCAGCTTCACCGGGTCGTCGGTCGTCGGGCGTCGCATCATGGAGCGCGGCGCCGACACCCTGAAGCGCATCTTCCTCGAGCTCGGGGGGAAGTCCGCGAACATCATCCTCGACGACGCCGACTTCCAGGAGGTCGTGCCCGCGGGCTCGATGACCTGCATCCATGCCGGCCAGGGCTGCGCGATCACCACGCGGATGCTGCTGCCGGCGTCGCGCTACGACGAGGGCGTCGAGATCCTGAAGGCCGCGTTCGAGGGCTTCCCGTACGGCGACCCGACGGATCTCGGCAACATGATGGGGCCGCTGATCAACGAGACGCAGCGCGATCGCGTGCTCGGCTACATCGAGAAGGGCAAGGCCGAGGGCGCGACGCTGCTCGTCGGCGGCGGTCGCCCGGCGAGCCAGCCGAAGGGGTGGTTCGTGGAGCCGACGCTGTTCGTCGACGTCGACCCCGACTCGACGATCGCGCAGGAGGAGATCTTCGGGCCGGTCCTCGCCGTCCTGAAGTACGAGGACGACGACGACGCCGTCCGCATCGCGAACAACTCGAAGTACGGGCTCTCGGGTGGCGTGTCGTCGGCCTCGCTCGACCGCGCGATGGCCGTCGCCAAGCGGATCCGCACCGGCACCGTCTCCGTCAACGGCGGCGGGTGGTTCGGGCCCGACTCACCGTTCGGCGGCTACAAGGACAGCGGCATCGGGCGCGAGCACGGGCGCGAGGGCTTCGAGGAGTACCTCGAGGTCAAGACCGTCGGCATGCCCGCACCCGCCGAGTAGCCGGCCGCCCCGTCGGCCACCCGTTCGATCACGACGAGACACGAACACGACGAATACGGAGGTCGCCATGACCACGATCGACACCGAGAGTCCCGAGATCATCGAGGCGATGAGGTCGTACCTGCCGCAGTTCCCGACCGTCGAGGAGGAGCGTCGGCACCGCAAGGAGCGGCTCGCCGCGGCGTTCCGCCTGTTCGGCAAGTTCGGGTTCGACGAAGGCGTCGCGGGGCACATCACCGCTCGTGACCCGGAGCTCGCCGACCACTTCTGGGTGAACCCGTTCGGGGTGGGCTTCTCGCACATCCGCGTGTCGGACCTCATCCTCGTGAACGACGCGGGTGAGGTGGTCGAGGGCACCGGCGCGGTCAACGGTGCGGCGTTCGCGATCCACTCGCAGGTGCATGCGGCGCGTCCGGATGTGATGGCGGCCGCGCACGCGCACTCCATCTACGGGAAGTCGTGGTCGACGCTCGGTCGTCTGCTCGATCCGCTCACGCAGGACGCGTGCGCGTTCTACGACGACCACGCGCTGTTCGACGACTTCACGGGCGTCGTGCTCGATCCGGAGGAGGGCAAGCGCATCGCCCACGCCGTCGGCGACGGCAAGGCCGCGATCCTCCGCAACCACGGGCTGCTCACCGTCGGCCACTCCGTCGACGAGGCCGTGTGGTGGTTCATCACGATGGAGCGCTCGTGCCAGGCGCAGCTCCTCGCCGAGGCTGCCGGTACGCCCGTGCTCATCGACGCGCACCAGGCTGAGCTCACGTCGACCCAGGTCGGCTCGCACGTCGCCGGCTGGTTCAGCTTCCAGCCCATGTACGCCAAGATCACGAGAGACCAGCCCGACCTCTTCGACTGACCCCGCGGGTCACGCCCGCCAGGGCGGGTTTTGGCGTCAGAAACAT
>JBBDWT010000168.1:1910-2920 GCA_040902705.1 Acidimicrobiia bacterium
GTTTCTGACGCCAGAAGCGCTTCGGTCACCCCCGCCGCATGCCGCGGTCATTGGCGGCATGGCCGAAAGTGATGCGCTCCTTGCTCGACTCGCTGCCGAGCACCACGGGATCTTCAGCCGCGACCACGCGCGCCAGTGTGGGCTCTCCGAACGAGAGATCCAACAGCGGCTGACGAGCGGTCTGTGGGAGCGGGAGCACAATCGGGCGTACCGCTTCGTGGCTGCGCCCCGACAATGGCGAGGTGCCGTGCTCGCAGCGTGCTGGGCCGGCGGCTTCCGTGCATGCGCGTCGCACCGTTCCGCTGCGGCGCTCTGGGGTCTCGCCGGAGGCTCCGAAGACTTCGTGGAGATCACCTGCCCGCGCTGGAACCGCGCGAGGCACGTGGGTCTTGTCCTCCACGAGACCAAAGCGTTCGACAACCTCGACAAGACGTTCGTCGACCGCGTGCCGGTGACGACCCCCGCGCGGACGCTCCTCGATCTCGGTGCGGTGTGTGGCACGTGGACCGTCGAGGCCGCGGCGGACCGGGCGGTTCGTCTCCGGCTCACGAGCGTCGACGAGCTCGTGCGCACCCTGCACCGGTTGGGGAGGTCGGGTCGCAACGGTGCCGGTGTCCTGCGCAGGGTGCTGGCGCTCCGTGCCACGACGATGGGCCGCGCCGCGAGCGAGATGGAGACGCGCCTGCTCCAGGTCCTTCGTCGGTGTGGTCTGCCCGACCCGGTCCTTCAGCTCGAGATCCAGATGAACGGGAGCTTCGTCGCTCGCGTCGATGCGGCCTACCCGCAGTGGAGGGTCGCGATCGAGTACGACAGCGACCAGTGGCATGGCTCGGTCGAGGAGCGCCAGCGCGACAGCAGCCGCCGCAACCGGATCTTCGCGGCGGGCTGGACACCCGTCACCGCGACGTTCCCCGATGTGAAGGCCGGCGGCGCCGAGCTCGTCACGGCGATTCGTGCGGCCGCGCGGCCCTTTGGCGTCAGAAACATGCGCTGAGCGCATGTTTCTGACG
>JBBDWT010000168.1:2930-15591 GCA_040902705.1 Acidimicrobiia bacterium
ACCCCCCCAAAACACGGTCAGCGGGCGGACTCGACCTGGGTGGCGTAGGCCTTGGTGCCGGCGATGAACGCGTCGGTGTCGGTGAACTTGCCGGCGACGACCTGGGTGAACCAGTCGGGGACGTAGATCTCGATCGCGCCCGAGTCGATCGCGGCGATCACGGGCTCGACGATCGCGTCCACGGGGAGCGCGTCGACGTCGCGGTGGAAGCCGTCCTCGTTGTCGGGCAGGTGGAACAGCTCGGTGTCGATCACGCCGGGGTTCACGACGTGGATACCGACGCCCGTGTCGCGCAGGTCGACGGCCATGCACTCGGAGAACGCGGTCATCGCGGCCTTGCTCGCGGCGTAGCACGACTCGATCGGCGGGCCGAGCCGTGCGGCCACCGACGACACGTTCACGATCTGGCCGCCGCGCTCGATGATGCCGGGGAGCAGCGCGAGCGTCAGCCGGACGGGCGAGAAGTAGTTGATCGCCATGACGGCCTCGGACTCGGCAGGGGTCAGCCGGGTCACGTGCCGGCGCTTGGGGATGCCGGCGTTGTTGACGAGCACGTCGACGCCGCCGAGCTCGGTCTCGACCTGCTCCGCGAACGCCTCGACGCCGTCGAGGTCGGACAGGTCGACGGTCCATGAGCGCGACCGCGGCGCGTGCGCCTGCACCTTCTCGAGCACCTCGGCGAGCCGGTCGGCCCGGCGCGCGCAGATGCCCACGCTTGCACCCCGCGCGGCGAAGCCCTCCGCGAGCGCGGCGCCGATGCCCGACGACGCGCCCGTGACGAGCACCTTCTTGCCGGTGAAGTCGTATGCCATGGCGACACCTTCGCGCGTTCATGACGTTGGTGTCAGGCTCCCGCTAGCCTGCGCCGCCGTGACCCTGGACCCCGAAGCCGCGCTCCTCACGGATCGAGTGGCGGTGGTCACCGGCGCCGCCGTCGGCATCGGTGAGGCCGTCGCGACGGCCTTCGCCCGGTTCGGTGCGCACGTGGCGGTGTGCGACCGCGACGTCGAGAACCTCGACGCGACGGCCGACGCGATCGAGCGGTCGGGGCGACGGGTCGTCGCGGGTGAGCTCGACGTGCGCGACGGCGACGCGGTGGCCGGCTTCCTCGATACCGTGCACGCCGAGCTCGGCGACATCGACATCGTCGTGAACAACGCGGGCGGCGGGTTCCGCGCCGACTTCCTCGACGTGAACGCCAAGGGCCAGGACTCGCTCGTCCGCGAGAACTTCGTCAGCGTGACCCATTTCGTCCGCGGCGCGGTGCCCCGGATGTCGGCACGCGGCGGCTCCATCATCAACGTGACGTCGATCGAGGCGCATCGCGCCGCGCCCGGCTTCGCGGTCTACTCGGCGATGAAGGCCGCGGTGGCGAACCTCACGCGGAGCCTGGCGCTCGAGCTCGGTCCCCGGCTGATCCGCGTCAACTGCATCGCGCCCGACGTGATCCCGACACCGGGCATCGGCCAGGAGATGGGCGTGCACACGCCGCTTCCGTTCGCCGGGCACGTCGACGACATCGCCGGCGCGGCCGTCTACCTCGCGGGCGATCTGTCGCGGTTCGTGACGGGCACCACGGTCCATGTCGACGGCGGCAACTGGGCGTCGGGCGGCTGGGTCCGGCAGGCCGACGGCAGCTACCGGCTCCACGACGAGGGAGCACAATGAAGCTCGGCATCGCGCTCGGGCGGCTCAACCCGGCGTTCTTCGTCGAGGTGACGCGGGAGGCGGACGGGCTCGGCTACGAGTCGATCTGGCTCCCCGAGCACCTCATCTTCACCAGCCGGATGACCCGTTCGCCGCACCCGGGCGAGACGCATCCGCCCGTCCCGCCGGAGACCCCGATCTTCGACGCGTTCGCGTACCTCGCGTACCTCGCCGGGATCACCGAGCACGTCCGGCTGGGCACGCACGTCTACAACCTCGGTCTGCGCAGCCCCTTCGTCGCGGCACGCGCGGTGCAGACGCTCGACATCGTCTCCGGAGGGAGGGTGGAGTTCGGCATCGGCGCGAGCTGGCTGGAAGAGGAGTGGGTCGTCGCCGAGCTCGACTTCGCGACTCGCGGCCGGCGCGTCGACGAGGCACTCGAGGTGTGCAAGGCGCTCTGGACGGAGTCCGACGTCTCGCACCACGGCGAGTTCTTCAACTTCGACGGCGCGGTCTTCGAGCCGAAGTGCGTGCAACGGCCGTACCCACCCGTCCTGGTCGGCGGCGAGAGCGGCGCGGCGTTGCGGCGCGCCGCGCGCGCCGGCGATGGCTGGATCGGCATGGCCCACGACTTCGAGTCGGGGGCGGCGCAGATCGCGCGCTTGCGCACGATGCTCGAGGAGCAGGGCCGCGACCCCGGCGCGTTCCAGTACTGCCTCGGTGGCCCGGTCGAGTCGACCGACGACGTCGCCCGCTGGGAGGAGATCGGCGTCACCCGCCTGATCATCTCGCCGTGGCGGCGGTCGAAGGAGGCAATCGACGGCCTGCGCCGCTTCGCCGACGAGATCGGCACCGGCGACTGACCCCAGTGCGCTTTTGGCGTCGAAGTCGCGGATCGTCCCCTTGTGGCGGAGCGCGACGTGGATCTGCGGCGGCTGCATCGTGAAGCAGACGCCCGCCATCCTGTCCGCCAGCTCGTCGGCACGCGCCACGGCATCGAGGTCCATGCCCCGGCCGAGGCCGATGTCGCACGCGCGTCGCAGCACGATGACCGCCTCCGACACCTCGGGCGCGAAGGTCTCGTCGGCCCACCGCAGGAACCCGCCGCGCCACGGCGCGCTCGCGTACGGCTCGGGCGCGGTGCACGTCCAGCCGTCGAGCGTCCACTCGTGCACGAGCTCGCCGTCGCGCTCGCACCGCACCCGCGTCGGCTCACCGCGCAGGGCCGACGACGGGACCTCGACGTCGTACTGACGGGTCGTGCCGACGGGTCCTCCCCGCGCCGCGTGCGCGACGCACAGTCCGGCCAGGTCGAACATGTGCGTGCAGTTTATCTTCGGGACGGCGTGATCGCCGACCGCGAGGCACCGGGGTGACAGCTCCATGCCTTCGAGCGCGCGCAGGGGGCCGGCGGCGTCGGGGCACGTCGTCCAGGGCCACCGCCGGGCGCCCGCGACCACTGCCGTGACGACCGCACCGTCGTGCTCGAGGCGGACGGTGAAGTGGTGGAAGTCGTCCTCGAGCCCACCCTCGACCACGCCGGGCGCAGTCACGACCATGCGAAGTCGTCGGCGATAGGACCCGTCGGTGAAGTGGGTCACGCGCTGCGGGTCCGGCCGCCGGGATAGTTGCCGCCGCCGAACTGCTCGTCGAGCGCGTCGTAGTCGACGAAGAGCCCATCGCGGGGGAGCGCGTCGAGGAACTCCACCGAGCGCGGCTTCTTGTACGACGCGATCCGCGTGCGACAGTGCTCGATGAGGTCGTCGGGCGTCGCGGCCCCGCCGTCGGCCAGCACGACGATCGCCTTCACGCTCTGCACCCATCGCTCGTCGGGCACGCCGATGATCGCGGCCTCCGCGACCGCGGGGTGCGCGGCCAGGCAGCGCTCGACCTCGACGGGGTAGATGTTCTCCGCGGCCGACTTGATCATGCGGCCCTTCGGCCCGACGAACGTGATCGTGCCGTCGGCCTCGCGCCGCCCGAGGTCCCCGGTGTGGTGCCAGCCACCGCGCGCGCGCGCCTCGTTCTCCTCGGGGCGGTTCCAGTAGCCGTTCATCACCGTCGGGCCGCGGGCGACCAGCTCGCCGACGTCGCCGTCGGACACGTCGGCACCGTCCTCGCCGACGACGCGCACCTGGAGCAGCGGCGACGTGCGGCCGTGTGGCCCCGTGCCTCCGCGACCGAGGCACGAGAACGTCATCATCCCGACCGCCTCGGTCTGCCCGTAGCCACCGGGTGCGGCGGCCCACGCGCTCGGGTCGCGGCTCGTCATCGCGTCCCACGTCGCCCCGACCGACGCGGTGCGCAGGCTCGACAGGTCGTAGCGTCCGTCGCGGTTCGTGTCGAGCACCTGCTCGAAGATCGGACCGACCATGAACGCGCCGGTGCAACGCTCCGCGTCGATCGCCTGGCACAGCTCGTCCCCGTCGACCCGGCGCAGGAACACGTTGGTGCCGCCGAAGACGAAGGTCGCGAGCGTGTGCATGAGCGTCCCGAGATGGAAGAGCGGCCCGCTGTTGAGGTACACGTCGTCGCCGCTCGTCCCCGTGAAGTGGCCGTACACGAGGCCCTGGGCGATGCACGCGGTGTGCGAGAGCATCGCCCCGTTCGGTCGTCCGGAGAACGCCGCGGTGTAGACGACGAGCGCCGACGCCGACGGGTCGACGGCGATCGCCGGGTCGGCGACCTCGCCGGACGCCAGGAACGCCTCGTAGCCCTCCGGATCGTCGGGCTCGGTGTCGTGGCGGATCCAGCGCGCCGCCGCGGTCGCGGCGTCCCGCCCCGCTCGCGTCGCGTCGCCGACCTCCTCCTCCTGCCAGACGACGACGCGTGGCTCGAGGTCGTCGACGACGAACGCGATCTCCTCGGCGGTCTGGCGCCAGTTGGCCGGGCAGAACATCGCGCCGGCCTTCGCCGTCGCGAGCAGGAGCTCGACGACGCGGAACGAGTTCTGCCCCAGCCACAGCACGCGATCGCCCTCGACGACGCCGGCGGCGCGCAGCGCGTGCGCGAGCCGGTTCACGCGCTCGTCGAGCTCGGGGTACGTGAGACGGACGGCGTCGTCGACGACTGCGGTCGTGCCGGGTCGGCTGCGGCGGTGCTCGCGCAGCAGGTCGCCGAGCGTGAGTGACTGACGAGCATCCATGGTCGCGGCGGCCGGTTCAGGACTCCGACGCGGCGATGTGCTCGGCGTAGGCCATCGGCAGGAGCTCGACGAGCTGCCCGTCGGGGTCGCGCACGAAGATGCCCATCCCGATGTCGGTGTCGTCGAGCACCTCGCCGCCGTACTCGCGGATGCGCGCGCACGTCTCGGGGATGTCGTCGACGCTCACCGAGAGGTGCGTGAGCCCGGGCTCGTTCATCGCCCGCTCCACCGCCGGGGGAGGGGTCGCACCGGCGCCCGCGAAGTGCAGCAGCTCGAGCACGAGGCCGTCGCGCCGCAGGTAGCACGCCGTCATGCCGATCGGCGGTGAGAGGCGCAGCAGCCGGTCGGACGGGGAATCGGGAGGGCTGATCTCACGCCACGGCTCGAACCCGAGCACCTCGACGTAGAAGCGGCGCGACCGTTCGAGGTCGGTGACGCACTGCCCGAGGTGGTTGAAGACGACCATCGTCCGGTGCCGGGGCGGCTCCGTCACTTCTTCGGCGGGGAGACGTTGATCGCGAGCGTGAAGATGGCGGTCACGACCGGGTCGCCGGTGCTCGCGTCCTTCCACTCGGTCTCGGTCACGTAGAACTCCAGCTTCCCGCCGTTCGAGCGCTCCTTCTCGTACACGTCGGTGATCACCGTCGTGCCCTCGAGGACGTCGCCCACCTTCGGCCAGCGGTGGTACTCGAACGCCTGCTCGCCGTGCAGGATCGCCCGACCCTTGCCGCGGAGCTTCTCGATCGGCAGGCCGGCGGCGCCGCCCTCGCCCAGCGATCCCCAGTACGACATGACGAACGGAAAGGTGGGCGGGACGGGAGCCGCGTCGCCCTTGTACGTGTCGTCGTCGTCCATGAGCGCCTCGGCGAACACCCGCACGGGGCCGCGTTCGATCGCGACCTTCTGCGTGCCGGTGGTCTGGCCCTTGAGCTCCGTGAGTGCCACGTCAGCCTCTTTCCGTCGAAGATGGTGTTGCTACTCGGATGTGGAGGTGATGTTTCATGACCTTGCCGGTGGCGTTGCGCGGCAGCTCGTCGACGACGTGGAGCTGGCGCGGGCGCTTGTAGTCGGCGAGACGCTCCGCGCAGAACGCGAACACGTCGTCGTCGGCCGGGACCGTCCCGGCGCGCGGCACGATCCACGCGGCGACATCTTCACCGAGGACCGTGTGGGGCACGCCCACGACCGCGGCCTCCTGCACGTCGGGGTGCTCGAGGAGCACGGCCTCGACGTCGGTCGCGTAGATGTTGTTCCCGCCGCGGATGATCATGTCCTTCTTGCGACCGCAGATGTACAGGAAGCCGTCCTCATCGAGGTACGCGAGGTCGCCGCTGCGCAGCCAGCCGTCGTCGGTCCAGGTGGCGGCGGTCGCGTCGTCGTCCTTGTAGTACTCGCGCTGCTTGCCCTGCATGCGCAGCAACAGCTCACCGACCTCCCGGGCGGGGAGCTCGTCGTTCTCGTCGCCGACGATCTTGATCTCCATCGGCCCGAGTGGCTTGCCGACGGAGCCGACGCGGTTCGCGATCTCCTCCTTCGGCATCACGATGTAGGCGGGCCCGGCCTCGCTCATGCCGTAGGAGTTGCCGACCGTTGCGTCGGGGAGTCGCTCGATGAGCCGACGGTGCGTCGCGGGCGCGAGCGGCGCGCTCCCGATCGAGACCTGCTGAAGGCTGGTGAGATCGGCGGTCTCGAAGCCGGGGTGCGCGACGATCAGCTCCGCGAACGACGGCACGAGCATCGTCGATGTTGGGCGCTCGGTCTCGACGTATCGCAGCCAGCGACCCGCGTCGAACTTCGGCTGGTAGAAGCCCGTGAGGCCCAGCTTCATCGGGTTGTATACGAAGGCGATGCCGGCGAACGTGAACATCGGCGCGCCGTGCAGCCAGCCGCCGCCTGTCCACGCCGGCTCGTGGTTCGGGATCATGGCGACGTTGCCGTGCCGCACCGCGATGCCCTTGGGGAGGCCTGTGGTGCCCGACGTGTACATGATGTCGGCGAGATCGGTGAGCTCCACGGGCACCTGGAGCTCGGAGTCGTCGTCGGCGACGACGGCGTCCCACGCGCGCACGTCGATCGACGCCGACGCATCGAGCGCACCCGCGCACACGATCGTCTGCAAGGACGCGACGCGTGCCGCGACGTCGATCGCGGTCGCCAGCAGCGAGTCGCACGTCAGCATCACACCCGCACCCCCGTGCTCGAGGATGGTGTGCAGCTCGGGCACGGTGAGACGCGTGTTCGTCGGGACGACGACGGCACCGGCCTTGTGGACCGCGGCGTACGCGACGATCCAGCGCAGCACCTCGTCGGCCGGGAGGTAGATCGAGACCCGATCGCCGGGCGCGACGCCCAGGGTGACGAGGCCGCGGGCGAGACGGTTGGACCGCTGCTCCCACTCGGAGAACGTGAGGGCCGTGCGCGCGTCGAGGTTCCGGTACGCGACCTCGTCGGGGATCGTCCGCGCCATGAGGCGCAGCTGGTCCTCCTGGAGCTCTCCCCACGCCGGCACGGCATGCGAACCTAGTTGCCGTCGCCGCCGGGCACCTGACGCCACCGTCAGGTGCTCGGGTACGCTCGCCGGACCGGGCCGACCCGGCCAGCCGCCGGGGAAGCCGCCCGGCCAGCCATCGAGGGAGCAGCAGTCCCATGGGTGATGCCGTCATCGTCTCCGCCGCACGCACGCCGATCGGCAGCGCCCGCCGCGGCTCGCTGATGGACCTCAGCGCGTTCGATCTCGGGCGCCTCGCCGTCGAGGAGGCGCTGCAGCGCTCGGGGATCCCCGTCGACGACGTCGATGACCTGATCCTGGGCGAGGTCCTCCAGGGCGGCGGCGACATCGCCCGCTACGTCGCGGTCGAGCTCGGCATGTTCAGCGTGCCGGGAATGGCGCACAACCGGCACTGTGCATCGGGCATGGCCGCGGTGCAGAGCGCCGCGGCAGGGATCAAGGCGGGGATGGACACCGTCGTGATCGCCGGCGGCACCGAGTCGATCACGCAGTCGCCGAGCGTCTTCAAGAAGCTCCCGGGCTCGTACTCGGGCGTGCAGGCGTGGCTGTCACCGTCGCACCCCGAGACGCCCGACGCGCCGACGATGGACATGTCGATCACCGTCGGCTGGAACACGGCCCAGCGCGCCAACGTGACGCGTGAGGAGCAGGACAACTGGGCGTACCACTCGCACATGCGCGCGATCGCGGCGATCGACGACGGGCGCCTGAAGGAAGAGATCTTCCCCGTCGACGTGCCGGTCGGAAAGGGCGAGACGCGCGTCTTCGACACCGACGAGCACCCGCGGCGGGACACGACCCTCGAGAAGCTTGCGTCGCTCCGTCCGCTGCACCCCGAGATCCCGGGCTTCTCGATCACCGCGGGCAACTCGTCCGGGCTCAACGACGGCGCCTGCGCGATGGTGCTCGTCGACTCCGACTACGCCGCGAGCCACGGGCTCGAGCCGCTCGCGATCGTACGGTCGTGGGCGTCCGCGGGGGTGCCGCCCTCCGACACGGGCCTCGGGCCGACGCTCGCGATCCCGAAGGCGCTCGAGCGGACGGGACTCAGCGTCGACGACGTCGATCTCGTGGAGATCAACGAGG
This sequence comes from Acidimicrobiia bacterium, assembly GCA_040902705.1. Lineage (GTDB taxonomy): Bacteria > Actinomycetota > Acidimicrobiia > IMCC26256 > PALSA-555 > DATBSK01. Next base: position 11,318 of record JBBDWT010000168.1, read on the forward strand.
CGTTCGCGTCGATGGCCGTCGCGTCGAGCCGCATCCTCGGCTTCGACCACGAGATCGTGAACGTCAACGGCAGCGGCTGCTCGCTCGGCCACCCGGTCGCGTGCACCGGTGCCCGCATGATCACGACGTTGACGTACGAGCTGCGGCGTCGCGGCGGCGGCATCGGGGTCGCGAGCATGTGCGCCGGCGGCGGCATGGGCTCGGCGACGGTGATCGAGGTGCTCCCCGGCTAGCGCCGGCTCGGCCGTCCATCACGGGGCGGCCCGAGCCACCCGGTACATTCCGCCGGGTGGCGAACGACACCTCGCGCGAGCACCATGCCGACTGGGCCGACGATCTCGCGCTGGCCCTCGACCTGTGCGACGCCGCCGACGCCATCACCACGGACCGCTTCCGCGCGCACGACCTCCACGTCGAGACCAAGCCCGACCTCACGCCCGTGAGCGAAGCGGACCACGCAGTCGAGGCGGCGATCCGGGCGCGCCTCGCGACGGCTCGCCCCGGAGACGCCGTCCTCGGCGAGGAGATGGGCGAGGAGATGGGCGAGGAGATGGGGGAGGAGCAGGGTGCCGGCGGCGACGCGTCGCGTCGCTGGATCGTCGATCCGATCGACGGCACGAAGAGCTACGTGCGCGGCGTCCCCGTCTGGGCGACCCTGCTCGCGCTCGAGTCGGCCGGGGAGCTCGTGCTCGGCGTGGTCTCGGCGCCCGCGCTCGCGCGGCGCTGGTGGGCGACGCTCGGTGGCGGTGCCTACGCCGACGGCGACCCGATCCGCGTGTCCGAGGTGCACGCACTCGATGACGCGCAGGTCTGCTTCGCGGACCCCTCGGAGTGGGACGCGAAGGGGCTCGGCACCTCGATGCTCGATCTCACGCGTCGTGCGTGGCGCGCGATCGGCTTCGGCGACTTCTGGGGCCACATGCTCGTCGCCGAGGGATCGGCCGAGGTGATGGTCGAGCCGGAGCTCTCGCTCTGGGACGTCGCCGCGCTGCGCCCGATCATCGCGGAGGCGGGCGGGCGCTGCACCAACCTCGCCGGCGCGCCGGCGCTCGGGCCCGGCGGCTGCGTGACGACGAACGGGCGGTTGCACGACGAGGTGCTCGCCGCGCTCTCCGCGGGCGACGGCCGAACGTCGTGAGCGCCCCCGAGGTGACGGTCGGGCTCGACATCGGCACGTCGTCGGTCAAGGCGATCGCCGCCGACGGCGATGGTCGCGTCGTCGCGTCGGCGCGCGTCCCGCACGAGGTGCGCGTGCCGTCACCGGAGCGGTTCGAGCACGACGCCGACGCAGCGTGGCGCCGGGGGCCGCGGGACGCGCTGGCCGCGGTGTCGAAGGACGTCGACGTGCGCGGTGTCAGCGTGGCGGCGATGGTGCCGTCGCTCACGGCGGTCGGTGCCGACGGTGTGCCCGTCCTGCCCGGACTCCTCTACGGCGACGAGCGCGGCCGGGCGAGCGACGCCGACTCCGCCGGCAGTCCCGCCGAGAGCGGCGAGCTCCTCGGCTTCCTCCGCTGGTGCGCGCACGAGGCCCCCGACGCCGCGGGCTTCTGGCCCGCGCAGGCCACGGCGAACCACGCGCTCAGCGGGGAGGCGGTGCTCGACACGTCGACCGCGGCCACCGCGTATCCCCTCTTCGACTGGACCGACTGGGACGCCGACATCGCGGCGTCGGCCGGCGCGCGCCCGGACCAGTTCCCGCGCCTTGTCCCGACGGCGTGGGAGGCCGGCCGGATCGGCGGCGACGGGCCGCCGCTCGCGTCGGGCTGCGTCGACGCGCTCGCGGAGCAGATCGTCGCCGGGGCCGACGAGGAGGGCGACGTGCTCGTCATCCTCGGCACCACCCTGATCGTGTGGGTGGTGGCCGCACAGGAGCACGCGGTGCCGGGCTTCTGGACGATCCCGCACACGACCGCGGGCATGCTGCTCGTCGGCGGCCCGTCGAACGCGGGGGGTCTGTTCTGCAACTGGGTCAACGGCATGCTCGGTGAGAGCGCCGCGCCTCCGGATCCCGGGCGCGTCCCGGTGTGGGCGCCGTACCCGCGCGGCGAGCGAACGCCCTTCCACGACCCGAGCCGTCGCGCCGAGCTCGTCGACCTCGACCTCACGCACGACGCGTCCTCGCTGCGGCGGGCGTCGTTCGAGGCGTCAGGGTTCGTCGTGCGCCGGGTGCTCGACGCGGTACGCGAGCACGCAGGCGTGACGCCGCGGCGCGTCGTGGCAACGGGTGGCGGACTGCGTGTCGACGACTGGGTCCAGGCCGTCGCGGACGCGACGCAGGTGCCCGTCGACTGCGTCGCCATCCCCGAGGGTGGCGCGCTCGGCTCGGCCTGGCTCGCGCGGATGGCCGCCGGGCTCGAGGCGCCGACCGCGATGGCGGACGCGCGGCGCTGGGCGCGCGTCGACCGCACCATCGAAGCCGATCCGGCGTGGGTCGGAGCCGTCGAGGACCGGTACGCGCGGTTCCTCGAGGTCGCCGGGCCCGACCCGCGCTGAGCGACGGGTCGAACGGCGCTACCGTCACCGCCGTGCCGTTGCGGATCGAGGTCGACGCGGAGAGGTGCATGGGGCAGGGCACCTGTGAGTTCTACGCCCCGGCGACGTTCGCGCTCGGCGATGACGGGATCTCCCACGTCGTCGATCCCGAGGGTGACGACGACGAGAAGATCATGCTCGCGGCGAAGGGGTGCCCGACCAGCGCGATCGCGGTGTGGCGTGACGACGAGCGCATCGTCTGATCGGCACGTCGTGGCGGAGCCGGCGCCCGTGAGCGGTCTCTAGGATCGCTGCATGCCGATCGGGATCACCGAGGAACATGTCGCGCTGCACGAGTCGGTGCGCGGGTGGTTGGAGCGTCACTGCCCGCCCGGGGTCATGCGCGCGTCGCTCGACGAGGCGACGGAGGCGCGCCCGGCGTTCTGGTCGGAGCTCGCGGCGCAGGGATGGCTCGGGTTGCACGTCGACGAGGCGTACGGCGGCTCGGGGTACGGGACGCCGGAGCTCGTGGTCGTGGCCGAGGAGCTCGGGTACGTCTGTGCGCCGGGGCCGCTCGTCCCGACGATGCTCGCCGCGGCGGTGGTCGCACGCTCGACCGAGGAGAGCGCGCGCAAGCGGTGGCTGCCGGGGCTGGCGAGCGGCGAGATCGTGGGCGCCGTGGGTGCCGGCCCGGGGTGTGGGCTGCGCGCCGAGGAGACCGGCGAGGGGCTCCGCGTCGAGGGCACGATCCGACCGGTGCTCGGCGGGCACCTCGCCGACGTCCTGATCGCGCCGGTGGGCACCGGTGGCGGTGAGGTGTGGGTGGCCATGGACGTGGGCGCGGCGGGCGTGACGTGCCGGGAGCTCCCCAGCGTCGACCCCGTGCGCCGGGTCGGCGAGATCCAGATCGACGGCGTCGTGGTCGACACCGACTCGCGGCTCGACGGTGTCACGGCGGCGATCGTGGTCGAGCTCACGGCGGCGATCTGCTCGGCAGAGCTCGTCGGCGTCGCGCAGTGGTGCGTCGACACCGCGTCCGCCTACGCGAAGGAGCGCGTGCAGTTCGGACGACCGATCGGGCAGTTCCAGGGCGTCAAGCACAAGTGCGCCGACATGCTCGGGCGCGTCGAGCTCGCGCGCGCGGCGGCGTGGGACGCGGCGCGCGCGGTCGACGACGACGCTGCGACGTCGCTGGCCACGGCCACCGCGATCTCGCTCGCGCTCGACGCGGCGTTCCAGAACGCGAAGGACTGCGTCCAGGTCCTCGGTGGCATCGGGTTCACGTGGGAGCACGATGCGCACATCTACCTCAAGCGTGCGATGACGATGCGGAGCCTGCTGGGCCCGGCCTCGGAGTGGCGCGCCGCTGCCGGTGCGCTCGCGCTCGCGGGCGCGCGGCGGGGGATGAGCGTCGACCTCGGGCCGGAGGCCGATGCGGTGCGCGCCGAGGTGCGCGAGCTCGTGACCGAGGTCGCGCCGCTGCCCTCCGACGAGCAACGCCGGCGGATCGCGGATGCGGGCTACATCTCCCCGACCTGGCCCGCCCCGTGGGGGCGCGGCGCGAAGGCGGCGGAGCAGGTCGTGATCGACGAGGAGTTCCGCGCCGCTCGGGTGACTCGGCCGGGGATCATGGTCGGCGCGTGGGCGTTGCCGCCCGTGATCATGTACGGCACCCGGGAGCAGCAGGAGCGGTGGATCCCGCCCACGCTGCGGGGCGACATCACCTGGTGCCAGCTCTTCAGCGAGCCCGGTGCCGGCTCCGATCTCGCGAGCCTGTCGACGCGCCCCCCCCGCGTCGACGG
>JBBDWT010000168.1:15601-17060 GCA_040902705.1 Acidimicrobiia bacterium
GACGGCGGCTGGCTCGTCAGCGGCCAGAAGGTCTGGACGTCGATGGCGCACTACGCCGACTGGGGGATCCTGCTCGCCCGCACCGATCCCGACGCGGCGAAGCACGACGGCATCTCGTGCTTCATGGTCGACATGTTGCACACGGACGGCCTCGACATCCGACCGCTGCGCGAGCTCACCGGCGAGGCGATGTTCAACGAGGTGTTCTTCGACGACGCGTTCGTGCCCGACGACTGTCTCGTGGGTCGGGAGCACGACGGGTGGCGGGCCGCGCGAACGACGCTCGCCAACGAGCGCGTCTTCATGGGGGGAGGGCTGAGCCTCGGCCGTGGCCTCGAGCAGATCCTGGCGCTCGTGCACGAGCGGGGGATCGCGGACGATGCCGAGACCGCCGAGGAGGTCGGCGGCCTCGTCGTCGTCGCGCACGCCCTCGCGTGCCTCGGCTTCCGGCTGACGCTGGCCGCGCTGGCCGGTGCGGACCCGAGCGGCTCGGAGGCGTCCGTGCGCAAGCTGCTCGGCGTCCTCCACGACCAGCACGTGCAGGAGGTGGGCCTCGGCCTGCTCGGGCCCGCCGGCGCGATCGCCGACGGCGACGGGCTCGCGTGGAGCCGCGGCTTCCTGTTCAACCGCAACCTCACGATCGCGGGTGGGACGAGCGAGATCCAGCGGAACATCATCGGCGAGCGCGTGCTGGGCCTGCCGCGTGACCCCTAGCCGGTGCCCGCAGCACCCTCACCCCTGCGGGAGCTCCAGCACCTCGCCGGTGTACACCAGGCTCGGGTTGCCGGAGCGGAGGCGTCCGACGTTCAGCATGCACAGGCGCGTCCAGTAGGGCGCGACGTCGGTCGGCGCGAGCTCCGTCGGCGCGCGCCCGCTCGCCCGCGCGACCTGCTCCGCCGCGATGCTCCACAGGTGCTCTCCCGCGGCGATGGTGCGCGTCGCCGCCGCCGCGACGGGGGCCGGTGGCGCCGCCGCCGGTGTGGGCGCGGGACTCGTGTCGGCGCGCGAGCGACGATCCGCACGACCGTCACGGTCGCGCTCGCGCCGGCGGGGCTCCGGCTCGGACCGCCCGCCCGCGGGGGCACGTCCGGCGCGTGCCGGGTGCCCGGGGGCGCCCGGGTCCTGGGTCCGCGCGTCGCGTGGTGCGGGGGGTGGAGTCGCCCGCCGCGCGACGTCGATCGCGTACCCGGTGCGGATCGGGAGGTCGGTCGGCACGACCGCGGGCATCTCGTTCGCGGGGACCTCGCCCGGGCTCGCCGACGGGAGCTCGGCGGCCGGGAGCTCCGGCCGGGCGGGCACGTCGACGGGGAGGGGGGCTGCCTCGGGGACGGGCTCCGGCTCCGGCTCCGGCTCGGGGGCCGGGTCCGGAGGCGCGGCTTCGGTGCCGGCGGTCGGCGGGACCGGTGGGACCGGGGAGACCGGGGAGACCGGGGAGGACGTCTGGGCCCCGGCGGGCGGC
>JBBDWT010000169.1:0-8890 GCA_040902705.1 Acidimicrobiia bacterium
ACCGCGGCCGACGACGCGTTCGACTCGGGGGCCCAGGTCGCGTTCGGCTTCGCCGCCGCGCTCGCGGCGCTCGCCGGGATCGCCGCCATCCGCGCGCTGCGCTCCAAGCCACCGGATCCCGCCGTTTCGTGATCATGCGCGTGTGATCCCCGGCACCTCTGGCAGGTGTCGGACGCGTAGCGTGGGTGCTCGATGAGCGGTCGACTCCGCTACCTGCCCGCGCTCGACGGCGTCCGCGCGCTCGCCGTCGCGGGCGTGCTCTGCTACCACGCGAGCCTCGCCTGGGCACCCGGCGGCTTCCTCGGCGTCGACATGTTCTTCGTGCTCAGCGGCTTCCTGATCACGACGTTGCTGCTCCGCGAGAAGACCGAGACCGGGGGGATCGCGCTCAAGGCCTTCTGGATCCGCCGCGCCCGGCGCCTGCTCCCCGCGCTCGGCGTGCTCCTGGTGATCGTCGTGGTCTACGCCGTCTTCCTGGCGGCGCCCGAGGAGCTCCGTACGATCCGCGCCGACGCGCTGGCGTCGATCGGCTACGTCGCGAACTGGCGGTTCATCACCAGCGGGAGCTCGTACTTCGAGCAGTTCCAGGCACCGTCGCCCTTGCGGCACATGTGGTCGCTCGCGATCGAAGAGCAGTTCTACCTGATCTGGCCGCTCATCGCGTACGGCGTGTTCCGCGTGGCGAAGGACTTCCGTCGTGGGCTCGCGCTCGTCACCGGCGGGATGCTCGTCACGTCGGTCGTGCTCATGACCGTCCTCTACGAACCCGGACGAGACCCGTCGCGCGTGTACTACGGCACCGATACGCGCGCGCAGTCGCTGCTCGTCGGCGCGCTCCTGTCGATCCTGATGATCCAGCATCCCGTCGTCGAGGGACGGGTCCGGCGGATGGCACTCCAGGTCGCGGGCATCGTGGCCGCGGTCGGCCTGGCCGTGATGTGGGTGTCGGTCACCGACCGAGCCCAGATGCTGTACCGAGGCGGGTTCCTGCTCGAAGCGGTCCTGGTGGCGACGGTGATCGCCGCGGTCATCCAGCCGCGCCCGGGCCCACTGGGCGCGCTCCTGTCGGTCGGATGGATCCGCTGGATCGGCCAGATCTCCTACGGCCTCTACCTCTACCACTGGCCCGTGTACGTCGCGCTCGACACGCAACGCATCGGACTCGACGGGTACGCGCTCTTCGCCGTGCGCCTCGCGGTCACCTTCGCGATCGCGACCGCGTCCTACTACCTGCTCGAGATGCCGATCCGCAAGGGAACGTTCTCGATGCGCCATGTCCGCGCGCTGATCCCCGGCACGCTGGCCGCGGTGCTGGCTGGCGTGCTCCTCGCGACCGCTGGTGCACCGCCGGCCAAGGTCGAGGTCTCGGCGGCCGACGTGCGCGCACCGCAGACGGCGCAGCTCGTGAGCGCCCACGCGACCCCGACACCGCGGGTCATGCTCGTCGGTGACTCGCTCGCGACGTCACTCGCGCCCGGTCTCGCACGCCAGGCAGCCGGCGGCAGCTTCGTGTTCTTCGACGCGAGCGTGCTCGGGTGTGGGCTCTCCAGCACACGCGGCGAGCACTGGGTCGGCGAGTGGGCACAACCGGAGGAACGCTGTTTCCCCGAGTGGCGCGAGCGTTGGGCCCGCGACGTCACCCGGTTCGATCCGCAGGTCGTCGTCCTCATGATGAGCGGGCACGACGCCGTCGACCGCCGCATCGACGGTCAGGAGATCGCGTTCGACAGCGACGCCGGCGCGGAGCTCGAGCGGGCGGATCTGCGCGACGCGATCGCGGTCCTGTCGTCGCAGGGTGCCCACGTCGTCGTGCTGACCCTTCCGTACGGTCGCCAGCCGTGGCGTCTGCCCGTCGACCCGCGCCGCTCGGGGTTCAACCCCGCCTGGGTCGATCGCCTCAACAACGCGGCGCTCGAGGTCGTCGCGGGGCTCCCCGATCAGGCGACGATGCTCGACCTCAACCATCTCCTGAGCCCGGACGGTCACTGGACCGGCACGGTCGACGGCATCCAGGTGCGCGCGCCCGACACGATCCACCTCAGCGATGCCGGTGCGGACTTCGCCGCGGCGTGGCTCGTGCCTCAAGCGCTCCCGCTCGTCGCCACCGAGCCGGTGAGCGACGCTCGTCGATGACGTCGAGCGAGAGACCCTTCACCTCGACGTCACCGTGCCGGCCGGGCTGCACCGTGTCCCAGGCGACGGCGACCGGCGCGGTGCCGGGTTCGACCAGGTCCCATGGTGAGAACAGGACGTCGGACTGGAGGCCGCGCTCCACCCGCACGTCGTAGCCGCGCCGCTGGAGCTCGAGCACGACCCCGGCGACCCACTGCCAGGCGAAGAAGCTGGGTTGGGGAACGCGCATCGCGACGACGCCGTCACCCGGCGGTGGGAGTCGGCGCTCGAGGCGCTCGACCATGGTCTCGATCGGCGGACGATCGGCGTCGCGATCGGCACGTTGGCCCGCAACCGCGACGTCGCGCGCCAGCCACCCGAGCCCGATCACCAGGAGCACCGCAGCGACGACCGTGATCCATGCGGGAACCTTCACGGCCTTCACGCGCTCCCGCGACGCGGGCGCGACGAGCACCGCGCCGACCGCGATCCACAGCACCGCGCCGATGGCGGTCATCCAGTGGACCAGGTAGTCGAAGCGCGGACCGACGATCCGGCTCACCGTGATCACACCCGCGACCGCGGCGAGGGCCGCGAACCCGATCAGCACGAGCGCGTCACGTTGCCGACGTCGCAGTGCGACGAAGGCCGCGGCCGCGACCGCCAGGAACGTGAGCACGGTCGACCAGCCCACTGCGGCCGAGCCGCCCGCCGAGGCGATCGTCGTGCCCTCGACGAGACGCGCGGGGAGGACTCCGAGGTAGCGCGCCGCCTCCTCGATCCCGTCGGTGATCGTGTTGTCCGACTGACCCTCGCGCGCGAACCGGAAGATCTGCCCGAGGTTGCCGGGGTCGTGGATCAGCTGGTCCACGATCGGTGGGATCCAGAGCACGACGAGCACGATCGCCGCGATACCGACGGAACGCACCAGCGCCCGTCGTCGTGCGGGCCACAGTCGTTCGTCCTGGCGCTCACGGCGCGCGTCGATCGCCACGACGACGATCGCACCAACGGTGACGGCCCCGACGGGCGCCGCGTACGAGACGTGCGTCTGCACGAGGAACGTAACGACCCCGACGAGGACCGGCAGCGCCCAGAGGTCGCCGCACGCGAGCGACCACGCGAGCAGGACGGCGAGGGTGAACGGGAGGATCGTCACCCAAGGGTTCCAGCTGTCGAACGCGATCGGACCCGCGGCCGCCAGGTACACGACGATCACGGCGCCGGTCCACGTGGCCAGGGCGCGACCGCCGCGGCGCCATGCAACCAGGACGATGCCCGCCGTCGCGGCCACGTTGACGAGCACTGCACCCACTGCCAGCGCGCCGTAGGTGCTGCCCAGCAGCCGGTACGGCACCGCGAGCCAGTACAGGTAGAGGGGGCCCGGATGGTTCCACCCGAAGCGCGAGTAGGGCCCGACGAGCACGCTGTCGCGTCCGACGGCACGGACACCGAGCTCGAGCAGCGCCGGGTCGAAGCTCGCGAAGTCGTCGCCCGTGGCCGCGATCCGCCAGATGATGCCCACCGCGAACGGGACGAAGATCGCGAGCACCACGACCGTCAGGAGGCCGTTGCGTCGCACCCAAGCCCGGGCCCCGTCCGGCGCCGCCGCCTCGGAGCCGACCTCTGCCATGAGGCCCAGACGCTACCGGCGCGACCCTCGCGGCCGCGACCTCAGCCGACGCCGGCGGGTCTCTCCTCGTCGCGCTGGAGCTCGAGCAGCTCGGCCTCGAGGTCGGGGTTCGCCTCCACGTGAAGCTGGGGCACCCACCGCAGCCAGCCCGGGAACCACCAGTTGCGGTCACCGAGCAGCTCCATCGTCGCGGGGACGAGCACGATGCGCACGATCGTCGCGTCGATCAGGATCGCGGCCGCGAGACCCATCCCGAAGAGCTTGATGACACGCATGTCGCCGAGCACGAAGCTGCCGAACACCGAGATCATGATCGCGGCGGCAGCCGTGATGACACGCGCTGTCGCGGCCAGGCCGTCAGCGACCGCGAGCGCGTTGTCACCGGTGCGGTCGTACTCCTCCCGGATGCGCGACAGCAGGAACACCTCGTAGTCCATCGAGAGCCCGAAGACGATCGCGAAGAGCATCATCGGCACGAACGGCTCGATCGGCCCGGTGCCCTCGATCCCGAGCGGCCCCGCGAGCCAGCCCCACTGGAAGATGGCGACGACGACGCCATAGGCCGCCCCGATCGAGAGGAGGTTCATGATCACGGCCTTCACCGGGACGAGCACCGACCTGAAGACGACGAGCAGGAGGATGAAGCTCAGGGCGAGCACGGCACCGATGAACAGGGGCAGCCGCGACGCGAGCGTCTCGGACACGTCGTTGCCGGAGGCGGTGATGCCTCCCACGAACACGGTCGCGCCGGTCCCGGTCGTGGCGTCGGGGATGACCTGGCCGCGTAGCCGGGCCAGGAGCTCGTCGGTCGCCTCGCTCTGGGGTGACGACGTCGGGATCACACGGATGATCGCGGCGCGCCCGTCCTCGTTCCCGATCACCGGGCTCGCCTGGGCGACGCCGGGCACCTCGGGGAGCAGCTCGGCGAGCTCGGTGAGCGACTCCGGCCCCTCGGGCGTGCGGGCCGCGATGACGAGTGGTCCGTTGAAACCCGGACCGAACCCGTCGGAGAGGAGGTCGTAGGCGCGTCTCGTCGTGGTGCTCGTCGGGTTGTTGCCGGTGTCGGAGAACCCGACGCGCAGCGAGAGGAACGGGATCGCGAGGACGATCAGCAGCGTGAGCCCGGCGAGCGCGGCCGCCCACGGGCGGCGCTGCACGATGCGGCTCCACCGGAACCAGACGCTCTGACGCGTCGTGTTCTCCTTCCGGTGCAGGCCGGGGATCCGCAGCTTGTCGATGTTGCGACCGGTGAAGCCGAGGAGCGCGGGAACGAGCGTGACCGAGGCGATCATCATCACCAGCACCGTTGCGGCAGCACCCGCGCCGAGGCCTCGGATGAAGTCGACGCCCATCAGGAAGAGTCCGCACAGCGAGATCACGACGACCGCACCCGCGAAGAGCACGGCGCGGCCTGCCGTGTCGAGCGCGAGCTCGACGGAACGCTGGGGATCGAGCCCGTCGTGCAAGCCCTGGCGGTACCGCGTGACGATGAACAGCGCGTAGTCGATCCCGACGCCGAGCCCGATCATCGCCGCGAGCTGCGTCGTGAACTCGGGCATCAACATCACGTTCGACAGCAGCCCGACGATGGCGAAGCCGCCCGCGATCCCCGCGATCGCGGTGAAGATCGGGAGACCCATCGCGAGGACCGAGCCGAACGCGAAGAGCAGGATGATGACGGCCGCGAGCAGACCGATCAGCTCCGACGAACCACCGAAGCTGTCGATCTGGAACATGCGACCGCCGGTCTCCAGCGTGACACCGTCGATGCTCTTGCCCACGTCGGCGAGGTCGATGATCTTCTCGGCCGATGCCTCGGAGACCTCGCCGGCGCGCTCGTCGAACTGGACGTCGGCGAAGGCGACCGTGCCGCCAGGCGCGATCTGACGCGCTCCTTCTGGAGCGTACGGGCTTGTCACGCCTTCGACGTCGTCGACCGTCTCGATCTGCGCGATCACCTGTTCGACGCGGGCCTGCACCTGCGGTTGGTCGATGCCGTCGGGAGCGTCGATCACGAGCTCGCCCGTGTCGCCCGCGCGCGCGGGGAACGTCGCCTCGAGCAGGTCCTGGGCGTTCGCAGACTCCGTGCCCTTGACGCTGAAGCCCTCCGCGAAGTCGTCGCCGACGTTGCCCGCGACGAAGGTGAGGCCGACGACCGCGACGATCCACGCCAGGACGACCCAGCGGCGACGGCGGTACGAGACGGACGCGAGACGGCGAAGCATGACGCTCCTTCGGGGGGACTCAGGACGCGTGCGAGCCCAGATTCTCGCGCCGATGCTCGGAGTCACTCACACTTTGGTGCGTCTGGACTCCCGGGGCGCGCCGCGCGCCCGCCCGTCAACCGAGCTCGTTGCCGACGATCCCCACGAAGCTGACCATCTCGCCCGGGTAGCCGCCGAGGTTGTGCACCAGACCGAGGCCGCGGTCGGCGGTCGTGATCCGACGCTCGGGCGGGGCCTGGCCGGTGAGCTGGAGCCAGTTCTCGAAGAACATCCGCAGGCCGCTCGCGCCGACGGGGTGGCCGAACGACTTGAGCCCGCCGTCGGGGTTCACGGGCAGGTCACCGTCGATGTCGAACGTGCCGTTGAGCACTTCCTTCCACGCGGTGCCGCGCTCGGCGAAGCCGAGGTCCTCGTAGATGAGGAGCTCTGCGGGCGTGAAGCAGTCGTGCACCTCGGCCATCGCGATCTGCGAACGCGGGTCGGTGACGCCCGCCTGCGCGTACGCGTCCTCCCCCGCCATCTTGATCTCGGGGAACCACGTGTAGTCGTAGTCGGGGTCGGCGTTGCCGGTCGCGTCGCCGGCGATGAAGGACAGTCCCTTGATGTAGATGGGCGTGTCCGTGTACTTGTGCGCGTCTTCGGCCCGGCAGATGATCGCGGCGGCGCTGCCGTCGGCGACACCGGAGCAGTCGAAGATCCGCAACGTGCCCGCCATCAACGGCGCGCTGCAGATCGCCTCCATCGACATCTCCTTGCGGAACTGCGCACGCTCGTTGCGCGCACCGTTCTGATGGTTCTTCCAGGAGATGCGGGCGAGGACCTCGCGCATCTGCTCGTCGCTCACGCCGTACTTCTTGCCGTACGCGGGCGAGCACATCGCGAACATCGCGGCCGCGGTCAGCGTGCGGTTGGTCCCGTCCGTCGGGGGACCACCCCCGCTGACGAGCCCCTGGTAGCCGGCATCCTTGACCTTCTCGACACCGACCGCCATCGCGAGGTCGTACGCACCCGACGCGACCGCGTACGAAGCGTTGCGCAACGCCTCGGAGCCCGTGGCGCAGAAGTTCTCGACGCGCGTGACCGGCTTCTTCATGCCGAGCGGTCGGGCGAGCGCCTGGCCGCCGCCGGTGCCCATCGCGGTGCCGAGCCAGAAGGCGTCGATGTCGTCCTTGGTGAGTCCGACGGAGTCGAACGCTTCGGACGTCGACCACAGGAGGAGGTCGTCGACGCCCATGTTCCAGTGCTCACCGAACTTGGTGCAGCCCATGCCGACGATGGCGACCTGGTCCTTGATCCCGTGCGAGCCCATGGTTCTCCCAGCGTGCGATTCCGTACCTGCGTCCCTCGACCCGCCTCACGACGGTGAGGGACGCAACGTTGTCACTCGCCCCGGATGGGGCGGGCCTTCCAGAAGTAGTTGTGGATGCCGTCGGCCGTGAACAGCCGGCGGAACGTCATCTCGACGCGGTCGCCCATCTCGATCGCATCGGCGTCCACGTCGCAGAGCTCGACGGGCGTGCGCCCGCCGCCGTCGAAGTCGACGACCGCGAACACGATCGGCGGGCTGGGCGAGTACGCGATGCGATCGATGGTGAACGTCGAGATCGTGCCGAGCTCGTCGGACATCGGCGCGGGCTCCATGTCGTCGACCGCGCCGCCCTTCATCGAGACCCGCGCGGGCGGGAGGTGCACTGCGCCACTGGTGCGGTCCTTCGACCCGACGAAGCCGTACTTCCAGTCTTCGCGTCGCCCCGAGATCGAAGCGGAGATCCGGCTCGGCTCCGGGCGGCGCGGGCCCTCGAGCGAGATCTCCCCGCGCCACGCGAGGAACTTGCCGTACGGCACCTGTGCCGACGAGGCGATCTGCGTCGCGACGGTGCGCGCCGGCTTCCACTGCGCGATCGCGTCGGTCGTTCGGAACACCAGCGCATCCGCGCCGTCGGCGGCCGACAGCAGGACGATCACCTGGCCGGGCTCCGCCGTCTCGAGCGCGCTCGTGAGCAGCAGCGCCTGGTGGGCGGCGCCCGTCCAGCCCACGGTGGCGGCGAGGTCGTCGACGATCTTCTCCTTGTCGACGCCGAGGCGCGGCGTGAGCGAGCGGATCGCCCGCGCGTGCGGCCCGGTGACGATCAGGTGGTCGACCTGGTCGACGGCGATCTCTGCTGCCTTCAATGCCGCGTTGAACGCCTGCTCGCTCAGCGGCACGTACTTCGTCTCGCCGAACCGCTCCTCCCAGAACTTCGAGCGTCGGTCACCGGGGGTGCGCCAGCGGTCGATGAACTCGTCGGTCGCGGTGCCCACCCCGATGAGCTCGGCGATCACCGTGCCGTCGTCGTCGGAACCGACGAGCACGGCCGCAGCACCGTCACCACCGGCGACCTCGTCGACGCTCGTGGCCTGGCCGTTGCGGATGTCGGAGCTCACGACGAGCACCGGCACCCCGCCACGGAGGCCGGCGAGCAGCGCGCCCACGCTCGATCGGATCGCGCCACCGAAGTCGAAGGCGGCGACGTCGGAGTCGAGACGCAGCGCCGCGTGGATGGCGGTGGCGTTCGTCTTGTCGAGGTACGCCGGTGCCACCGTCGCGAACGACATCGCCTGGGGCTCGGCCCCGCCGGCGCTCTTGAGCGCGAGGCGCGCGGCCTCGACGCCCATCGTGGTGGTGTCCTCGTCGTACGACGCCACGGAGCGGGTGCCCTTGCCGCCGCCGCTCCCGAACGTCGCTGCGACCTGGCTCCGGTCGAGCCGCCAGTAGGGCACGTATCCGGCGGCGCTGATGATCCCTCGCATGCGGCGCAGTGTACGCGACGCGCCTGACACCGGCGTCAGTCGGGCCACCGCCCGCGTCCCGCCACGTTGGTGCGCTGAGCCACGTCAGGCGTGGCGCCCGGAGCACGCGGCGGTCGCGGCGGTCGCGGCG
>JBBDWT010000169.1:8990-17056 GCA_040902705.1 Acidimicrobiia bacterium
CGCGGCGGTCGCGGCGGTCGCGGCGGTCGCGGCGGTCGCGGCGGGACGGCCCCGTCGCACGGTCGCCGAGGCAGCGTACGAGCCGTCGAGCGGGACCGTACGATGACACCCGTGGCTGACTCGACGGCGCTCGCGGACATCGACTTCGCACTCGCTCCGCTCCCGGGCGCAGCCCTGCACGACGCACTGGCGCGCCTCCGCGCTCGGGATGGCGCAGCTCCGGTGAAGCTGTTCGGCACCGACGCCCTGTTGGTGACGGGCTACGACGACGTGCGCGAGGCGTTCCGCGACGACGCGGGCCTCCCGGGCGGCGCGACCTACAGGATGCACACCGAGCCCGTGGTCGGGCGCACGTTCATCAGCATGGACGGCACCGAGCACGATCGTCATCGCCAGCTCGCGACACCGGCGTTCCGGTCGCGAGCCGTCTCCAGGTTCGACGAGGAAGCGCTGCTGCCGCTCGCGCACGAGCTCGTCGACGGCTTCGCCGCGCAGGGCGGCGCCGACCTCGTGGCGCAGCTCACGACGGTCCTTCCGTTCTACGCGATCACCCGGAAGCTCGGTGTCCCACGCGCGAGCGACGAGCAGATGCGGATCTGGGCCGATCGGATGCTGACGTACCCGTCCGACCCGGAAGGCGCGGTCGGAGCCGCTCGTGCGTTCTCCGCGGTGATCGAGCCGCTCCTCGATGCCCGCCGCGCGGAACCGGAGGCCGACGTCCTCTCGGAGCTCCTCGCAGCCGAGGTGGACGGGCGCGCGCTCGACAGCGACGAGGTCTGCTCGACGATCCGGCTGATGTTCTCCGTCGGAGCGACGACCACGTCGCACGCGATGGGGAACCTCCTCTCGGCGCTGCTCCACCGGCCCGAGCTCCTGGACCGGGTGCGGAGCGAGCCCGAGCTGCGCGCCGGTGCGGTGCACGAGATCCTGCGTTGGGAACCGCCCGTCGCGTCGCTCCCCCGGCTTGCGCCGCAGGACGCCGTCGTCGCGGGACAGGAGATCCCCGCCGGCACGATGCTCCTCTTCGGCATCGCAGCCGCGAACCGCGATCCGGCGATCTGGACCGACGAGCCGGATCGGTTCGATCCGGCGCGTGACCCGCACGACATCGTGACCTTCGGGTTCGGTCAGAAGTTCTGCCCCGGCGCGCACCTCGCGCGGCGCGAGGTGCTCACGGTCCTCGATGTCGTCCTCGAGCGCCTTCCCGACCTCCGGCTCGCGGAGACCGCCGGATCGGTGCCGGTCGGTGGCATCCTGCGCCATGCGACGGCGTTGCACGCCGTCTGGTCGACCTGACGGAGAGGTACACGTGGAGCCCGACGAGTTCCAGGGGACCATCGGACGCGACTGGCGCGACTCGGAGCCGTGGTGGCCCGACCCCGAGCGCGCGCCCGCTGGGTCTCCGAACGTCGTGCTCGTGGTGCTCGACGACGTCGGGTTCGCGCAGCTCGGGTGCTACGGCTCCGACATCGACACGCCGACCTTCGACCGTCTCGCGGCGAACGGCCTGCGCTATACCGGCTTCCACACGACCGCGCTCTGCTCACCGACGCGCTCGTGCCTGCTGACGGGGCGCAACCACCACTCCGTCGGCATGGGCCGCATCGCCGACCTCGCCCGCGGCTTCCCGGGCTACGACGGCCGCATCTCGAAGTCGTGCGGCTTCGTCTCCGAGACGCTGCGTGACCACGGGTACGCGACCTTCGCGATCGGGAAGTGGCACCTGACGCCCGAGGACGAGGCCCACCTCGCCGCGCCGCGCGCCCGCTGGCCGCTCGGGCGCGGGTTCGAGCGCTTCTACGGCTTCTTCGGTGGCGAGACGCACCAGTTCTCGCCGGCGCTCGTGCATGACAACCACTTCACCGAGATCCCGTACGACGCCGACGACGGCTACCACCTGACCGAGGACCTCGCCGACCACGCGATCGAGTACGTGACCGACCTCCGCGCGATCGACCCGGAGAAGCCGTTCTTCCTCTACTTCTGCACCGGTGCGTGCCACTCGCCGCACCAGTCGCCGCAGGAGTGGCGCGACCGCTACCGCGGCCGCTTCGACCAGGGCTGGGACCAGTGGCGTGACGAGACGTTCGCGCGCCAGCTCGCGACGGGGATCGTGCCCGAGGGCACGGAGCTGCCGCCGCGCCCCGAATGGGTCAGCGCGTGGGACGAGCTCCCCGAGGAGGCGCGCCGACTGTCGGCGCGCTTCATGGAGTGCTTCGCGGCATACCTCTCGCATGCCGACGCGCAGATCGGTCGCGTCGTCGCGTACCTCGAGGAGACCGGCGAGCTCGACACCACGATGATCGTCCTCGTCAGCGACAACGGCGCGAGCTCCGAGGGTGGCGCGCGTGGGTCGATCAACGATCTGCGCGTCTGGAACCAGGACATCGCCGGGGTCTCGGAGATGGCCGCACGCATCGACGAGCTCGGCGGGCCGACGATGCACAACAACTACCCCTGGGGCTGGACGATGGCCGGCAACACCCCGCTGCGCCGGTGGAAGCGTGAGGTCCACGAGGGCGGCGTGGCCGACCCGTGCATCGTGCACTTCCCGGCGCGCATCGCCGCGCGTGGCGAGCTCCGCCGACAGTTCGTGCACGCGATCGACGTCGCGCCGACGATCTTCGAGATGGTCGGCGTCGAACCGGCACCGGCGGTCGACGGCGTCGAGCAACGACCGCTCGAGGGTCTCTCGTTCGCCGCGACCTTCTCCGACGACACCGCGCCCACGCGCGACACGCAGTACTTCGAGATGCTCGGGTCGCGGGCGATCTACCACGACGGCTGGAAGGCCGTGACGTTCAAGCCGATCGGCAAGATGTACCTGCCCGACGACGACCCGGACATCCCCTTCGACGACGACGTGTGGGAGCTGTTCCACGTCGCCGAGGACTTCTCGGAGAGTCACGACCTCGCTGCGGAGCACCCGGAGAAGGTGCGTGAGCTCGTCGACCTCTGGTGGTCCCAGGCGGAGCAGTTCCACGTGCTGCCGCTCGACAACCGCCCCTATGTCGCGATCATGGAGCCCCCTCCGACCGGCATCCCCGGGCGGATGCGCTTCGTCTACCGACCCGGCGGCGCGCGCGTCCCCGAGCAGGTCGCGGCGAACGTGAAGGGGCGGACGCACCGCATCACCGCCGAGGTCGACATCCCGTCCGCGGGCGCCGACGGCGTGCTCCTCGCCATGGGATCGGTCTTCGGCGGCTACGCGCTGTTCGTGCAGGACGGCCGGCTCCAGTACGTGCACAACTACGTCGGCCGCGAGGAGCACCACCTCGAGGCCGATCGGGCACTGACGCCGGGTGCGCACGCGCTCACGTTCGCGTTCGACTCCAACGGCCTCTTCCAGGGCGGACAGGCCCGGCTCGAGGTCGACGGTGACGTCGTTGCCCAGAGCGAGATCCCGAGGTTCACGCCGGTGCGCTTCTCCATCGCCGATGCCGGGCTGACGTGCGGCGTCGACAGCGGCTCGCCGGTCACCAGCCGGTACCCGGCACCGTTCGCCTTCACCGGCACACTGCACCAGGTGGTCGTCGACCTCGAGGGCAGTGCGCTCGGGGATCCCGACGCCGGCATCGACGCCGCCGTCGACGCGGCGCTCGCGCAGCAATAGGACGCGTCTGACGCCGGCGGCCGAGCTCAGTCGATGACGGGACGCGCGCGCGGGTGGCGGCGCCGGAACACCCACCACGACCCCAGCCCGAGCGGGATCGGGAGCCAGAAGGACACGAGTCGGAAGACGAGCGTGGCGAGCACGGCCTCTGCGGTCGTGATCCCCGAGAGCGCGAGGGTCGCGGCGAGGCCCGCTTCGACGAACCCGAGACCACCCGGCGAGAACGGGATCATGCCGAGCACCGACGCGGCGACGAACGCGAGCAGCACCAACCAGATGTCAGGGCTCGCGCCGATCGCGTAGAGCGTCACCACCAGGACGAGGTACTCGAAGAACCAGCGCCCGATCGCGCTCGCGACCGCTGCCAGCCAGTGCTCACCCAGCGTGCGCCGGATCTCGTCGCGCTCCTTCACGAGGCGATGGGGCAGTCCGGTGATCGGGGGACGCCGACGCCGGAGACGGTTTGCGATGGCCTCGATCGCACGGCCCACCGCGAGCAACGGTCGGTGCGACCCGAGCAGCATCCCGAACACCGCCGCCATCACCGCGAACACGATCACGCCGATCCACACCGCGTCGGCGAGCGAGCCCGGGACGCTCGTGCCGAACACGATCGCCGGCAGTGCGAACAACGGCAGCGCCACGACGGCGGCGGTGATCAGGAGCGACTGGACGGTGATCGCGGTCGCCGCCTTCGCCGCGTTGAAGCCCGCATCGACGAGCATCCGGGCCTGGAGCGCACTGCCGGTCGCGCCGCCGCCCGGCGTGATCCGGTTGAACGCGTTGCCGGCGAGCTGCGTCGTGATCACCGGGAACCAACCGTGCGTCCGGAGTGAGAGCCGCTGGAGCTGCCACGTGCACGCGAAGCTCAGGAACTCGAGGAACAAGATGGCGGGGATTGCCGCCGGGTGGACCTCGCCGAGCTTGCTCGACGCCTCGAACACCTCGGCGATGCTCGGCGCGAACAGGTAGAGGCACACCCCTGTGATCAGGAGCAGGAGGACCCGCCCGATCGAGAGGCGCGGTCTGCCGGAGGAGCTCTCTGCGGTCTCGGGGGCCGCCATCCCGCGGGAAGGTAGCGGGCCGGGCGGACGTCGTGGGGAAGCGGAGGGTGCGATCGGCGTGGAAGACCGTCGCCGATGGCTGGAACGAACGGATCGTCAACGATCTCGCGGTGAAGACTGGCTTCGGGCAGCTCGACTTCTCGCTCGACGGCCTATGCGCAGCGTCAGGGCATGACGCTGACCGGAAGCGCCTTCAGCGCGTTGTTGAGGTTCGACCGCTGGCGCTTCGGCTCACCCGTCAGCTCGATCGACGACCAGCCGTCGAGCATCTCCTCGAGGAAGATCCGGCCCTCGAGCCGAGCCAGGTGCACGCCGAGGCAGAAGTGCTCACCGATGCCGAACGCGAGGTGCGGGTTCGGCTGGCGGCGGATGTCGAACGCGTCGGGGTCCGTGAACGCGTCTTCGTCGCGGTTCGCCGACGTGTAGATCATCGCGAGCTTCTCGCCGGCGCGGAGCTCCTGACCGCGCACCTCGGTGTCGGCAGTGAGCGTGCGCCGGAAGTAGTGCAGCGGCGGCGCGTGGCGCAGCACCTCTTCGACCGCGCTCGCGGCGAGCGCGCGGTCGTCGCGCAGCAGCGCGAGCTGCTCCGGGTGCTGCAGGAGCTCGAGCAGACCCGACGAGATCATTGTGCGCGTCGTGTCGTTGCCCGCAGTGACGAGCTGCACGAAGAAGTACGCGAACTGGAGATCGTCCATCGGACGGCCTTCGATCTCCGTTGCCAGCAGCAGGTCGCCGAGATCGCGCGGCGCTCCGTCGAACCCGCGACGCGACTCGGCGTAGCGCATGCCGTACATCGCCATCTCGACCGAGCCCTCGTTGCTCGCGCCGCTCGTGTAGCCATCGGGATTGAGGTCGGGGTCCTGGCCCCCGGTCATCATCTCGGCCCAGTGGTTGATCTGCGCGCGGTCTTCCTCCGGGATGCCCATGAGCTCGCCGAGGACCTCGGACGGGAGCAGCGCAGCCAGGTCGTGCACGAACTCGAGGTCTCGCATCTCGGTGCCCATAGCGACGAGGCCGCGACAGATCGCGCGGATGCGCGGCTCGAGCTCGATGATCTGGCGGGGCCGGAAGCTCGGGTACACCTTCTTGCGCAGCTCGCTGTGGCGGGGCGGGTCCATCATCAGCAGCATGTTCTTGGTCTGCTCGAGCTGCTCGGGCGGCTGGTCCTCGAGCACCACCCCGCCGGTCTCGGCGGAGAAGAGCTCGGGGCGCTTCGACACGTCGACGATGTCGGCGTACTTCAGCAGCGCCCAGTAGGACGACCCGTCGGGCATCGCCTGCCGGAAGACCGGCTGCTCCCGACGCAGGTGGGCGAACACCTCGTGCGGCGCGGCGGCCACGTAGCCGTTGGGGTCGTAGAGGTCGATCTCGTCGGTCAGCACCGTCATGCGTGTACCCCCGCTTCTTCGTGGCAGCATCGCACGTGAGTCTTCGGTGACGCACGGCACGTTGCCCGTGCCCGACACCGGGAACAGGCGCCCTGCTCGCTACGTTCGATGGTGGGAGCGACCAGAGAGCAGGCAGGACGAGATGGGATCACGGATCATGCGCGGCGTCGCCGCATCGACGTTCGCGGTGCTGGGGCTGGTCGTCGTCGCCCCGGCCGCAGGCGCCACCGACACGAGGGTCTCGGTCGACGACAACTTCTTCAAGCCCAAGAAGGTCGCGGTCGAGGTCGGCGACAAGGTCACGTGGAAGTGGGACGGCTTCGTCGCGCACAACGTGGTCGTCGAGAAGGGCCCGCAGAAGTTCAAGTCGAGGACCCAGGCCGAAGGCAAGTTCTCCCGGGTCATCAAGAAGCCGGGCACGTACAAGATCGTGTGCACCCTCCACCCGGGCATGACGATGAAGATCGTCGCGACGGAGCCAGTACCCGAGCCGAGCCCGACGACCCCACCCACGGCACCGCCCGCGACCTGACCGAGTCGAACGATCTCGGCCGCGTGCGCCATGCTGGCGCACCATGAGCTTGAACGACGCTGACACAGCCGAGCCCGGCGGCCTGCTCGCGGGTGTGCGCGTGATCGAGGTCTCGCTGCTCGGGCCGGCCGCGATCACGACGCACCTCGCCGACCTGGGCGCCGACGTGATCAAGGTCGAGCCGCCACAGGGCGACTACGTGCGCGACATGACGTGGCCGATCGTGGAGGGCGTCTCGCTGATGCACCTCCACATCAACCGCGGGAAGCGGAGCCTGACCCTCGACCTGCGCAAGCCCGAGGCGGTGGAGGTGTTCCTCGAGCTCGCGCGCAGCGCCGACGCGGTGGTCGAAGCGATGCGTCCCGGCGCATTGGAGCGTCGCGGCCTCGGATACGAGCGTCTGCGCGAGGTCAACCCCAAGATCGTGTTCATCACGATCAGCGGGTACGGCATGACCGGTCCGTACCGCGAGATGCCGAGCCACGGCATCGCGTACGACACCTGGGCCGGGCTCGTGCCGACCGAGGTCGACGAGCACGGCTTCACCGTGATGGCCGAGCACCCCTCGATGGGGATCCACGCCGGGCCGTTGTTCGGCGCGTTCGGGATCCTCGCGGGCATCGTGAAGGCGCGCGAGACCGGCGTCGGCGCGCGCATGGAGATCGCGCAGTCCGATGCCGCGGCGTACATGGACTGGTACCGATCGGAGTCATGGCGCGCGTACGAGCGCCCCGAGTCGGAGGTCACCGGCAACAAGTCCGACAACTACGAGCGGCGACCTCCGGGCACGGCAGGCATGCGCGAGGGCGTCCGCTACCAGATCTACGAGTCGTCCGACGGGCACGTCCTGTTCATGGCATCCGAGCGCGAGTTCTGGGAGAACTTCTGCCGCGGCGTCGACCGGATGGACCTCTTCGAGCGCTGGCCGGGCGAGAAGTTCGCGGACCACGCGCGCAACAACAAGGAGCTCCACGCCGAGCTCCGGGAGATCTTCAAGACCAAGACGTCGGAGGAGTGGATCACCTGGTCGAACGAGGTGAACACGCCGATCGCACCGGTCAACACGCCGAAGACCATCGCCGACGACCCCCAGTTCCAGGACCGGCTCCCGTGGATCCCGAAGGAGCGCCTCGGCGCCGACGAGCTCCCGATCCCGCTGAAGGTGCTCGACGGCGTGCAGCCCGTCCCCACCAAGGCTCCGACGGTCGGTCAGCACAACGACGAGATCCTCGACGACGTGCTCGGCTACGACGCGGCCCGCATCGCCGCCCTGCGGGAGTCCGGTGCCCTCGGAGACCCGCCCGCCTGAGGCTCGGACGCCGATGCCGGCGTCCCGCATGATCCCGTCAAGAACGCTCCGTCGCGCGGCGCGACCCGCCACGGCTTGCGTCGCGGTGACGCGGTGGGCAACCTCGGGCGCCACCTTCCTGGGGGAGCTCGTGAAAGGCCGACTCGTCAGCTTCATCGTC
>JBBDWT010000170.1:0-2420 GCA_040902705.1 Acidimicrobiia bacterium
GCCTCGGAGATCGCCTGGTTCAGCTCGGCGACCCCGTACGTCGGGGCCTCGGTCATCCGGTGGGGCCGGTCCGGCGCGTCGAGCCCGTCAGCACGACTTCAGCCGCAGCTTCTCGGCCTGCAGCATCGTCTCGGTGAACGGGTTCGTCTCGAGACCGATCGACGGATCCGCGACGAAGCGCGCCAGATCGGTCCGCGCGGCCTCGAGCAGCTTCTTGACCTTCGGCCTCAGCTTGGCCGGCTCGTCGAGCGCGTCGATGCTCGCGATCTGGTCCTGGACGATCGGCTGCGCGAGGCCGGCGTACTCGGTGACCTGCGCGAGCGACGGCTGGTCGTCGGGCTTGTTGGTCCCGAACGCCCGGTCGGCGGCATCGGCGAGGAGGTTGCTGCTCTGCTTGCAGATCGAGTTGGCCTGACGGCGCCACTGCTTCGCCGAGAGCGGCGAATCGTCCGCCGCCGCGCATCCCGGGAGGCCGGCGAGTCCGAGGACGACGACGAGCACCACGAGCCCGGAGACGAGCAGCCGAGGTCTTTGCATGGCCCGAGTATCGCGCCCAGCGTCAGGTCACGCGCGTCAGCACCTGCTCGCAGTAGAGCCGCATGCTCTCCCACCCCGCGTCGATCGGCATGCCGCCGACGAGCGGGTGGAGGTTCACGGCACCGGTCTCCTGCGCACGAGCGACGACCTCGTCGGGGGTGAGCACCTGGTAGATGCCCTCGGCGCGCAGCTCGTCGACGTTCTTCGCCTTCGAGTGCACCGCCGACTTGATGTCGGACGTCTGCCACGACGCGTACGTCGCGGCCTCGTGCATGAAGTGGTCACCGAGCTCGGCCCAGACCTTGTCCGGGTCATCGGCGACGTGGACGAGCGTCGTGTCGGCGCCGGGCATCATGCAGAAGCCCTGCGTGCCCTGCTCCTTGCACTGCTCGTAGTAGTACGCCTCGAGCTCGGGCAGGTGCGCCGCCGGGAACATCGGCAGCCCGAAGCGCGCCGCGCGCCGCGCCGCGACCTTGCTCGTCCCCCCGATGAGCAGCATGGGATGAGGCTTGGACACGGGCACCGGGGTCACGCGCACCGTCGCGCCGTGGTACTCGAACGGCTCGCCCGTCCACGCCTTCAGGATCGTGTCGATGCACTTGTCCATGAGCGCGCCGCGATCCTTCCAGCTCTTGCCGTGGAGGGTGTACTCCTCGGGTCGGTAGCCGATCCCGGCGATCGTCGTCATCCGGCCGCCGCTCGCCAGATCGAGGACCGCGAGGTCCTCGGCGATGCGGATCGGGTCGTGCAGCGGCACGAGCAGCGCCGACAGTGAGATCCCGAGGTTCTTCGTGCGCCCGAACACGAGCCCCGCCATGATGAGCGGCGAGGGGCTCCAGCCGTTCTCGGCGCCATGGTGCTCCTCGAGCGTCACCATCGCGAAGCCGTGCTGGTCGGCGTACTCGGCCATGTCGATGAAGGCCTGGTAGCGCGCCGCCATCTCGTTGGGCTCCAGACCCGGTTGCACGCAGTTGAACCGCGCGATCGACATCACCATTGCCGTGTCCCCCCGTTCGAAGTCGTGCTGTCGTGTCGTGTGACCACGTCGGTCAGGCGCCGCAGACCTTCAGCCCGAGTTGCCCTGGTTCCCGCGCGTGCAGACTTCGTCGGCCCCGTCGCGCCAATCACTGGCCGGTGAGGCGAATGCCGGCGCGACGAACGCGAGCGATCCGATCACACAGATCGTGACTGCAGTACCGAGTCGGCGCATACCGTCAGCCGGCGGGAAGGATGATCGTCTGGTACTCGGTGTACGGGTCGATCCCCTCCGGTCCCAGCTCGCGCCCGATGCCCGACTGCTTGAAGCCGCCGAACGGTGCGTTGAAGTCGAGGATCATCGACGAGTTGATCGCCACGACGCCGGTGCGCACCTGCGCGGCGACGGCCGCGCCGTGCTCCGCGTCGGCCGTCCACACCGAGCCGCACAGCCCGTAGTCGGAGTCGTTGGCGATCTTCACCGCCTGCGCCTCGTCGTCGTACTTGATGACCGACAGGACCGGACCGAAGATCTCCTCGCGGGCGATCTGCATGTCGTTGGTCACGTCGGCGAACACCGTCGGCTCGACGTACCAGCCCTTCTCGAGGTCGGCTGGGCATCCACCGCCGACGACCGCACGCGCACCTGCGCTCGTGCCGGCCTCGAGGAAGCCCTGCACGCGGTCGCGCTGGCGCTCCGCGACGAGGGGCCCGATCTCGGTGGCGTCGTCGAGCGGGTCGCCCACCTTCATGGCACCCACGGCAGCACCGAGGGCGTCGACGACCTCGTCGTAGCGGCTCGCGCTCACGAGGATGCGGCTCTGCGCGCCACAGACCTGGCCGTTGTTCATCAGGCCCGACTGCACGAGCTGGCCGAGCGCGGCGTCGTCGATCTGCCAGTCGTCGAG
>JBBDWT010000171.1:0-2410 GCA_040902705.1 Acidimicrobiia bacterium
ACGGGCGTGGCCGCGACGCGGCCGACGACCGGATCGTCGAGCTCGTCTCGTCCGCCGCCGACCCTGGCCCGGACGGCGAAGACATCACGGTCGTCACGTCCGACCGCGACCTCGCGGCGCGGGTGCGGAAGAAGGACGCGAAGGTCGTCGGCGCCGGCGAGCTCCTGCGCCGCCTCGACCGCCACGATCCCCCCGACGCGGACTGATCCGGCGCCACCACCGATCAGACGCGGTCGAGCTCGAGCATGCGGATGGCGTTGCCGCGCAGGACCTTGTAGGCGGTGTCGTCGTCGAGGCCGGAGTCGGTGATCATCTTCTCGACGTATTCCTTGGAGTTGGGCCAGGTCGTGTCGGTGTGGGGGTAGTCGGTCTCGAAGCAGATGTTGTCGACGCCGACGGTGTCGAGGTTGTGCAGTCCGACGCGGTCGGCGGTGAAGCACCCGAAGATGCGGCCGTAGTAGTAGGTCGACGGGGGTTCGGGGATGAGCTCCTTGGAGTGTTGCCAGGAGTCGTGTTGGTCCCAGACGGTGTCGGCGCGTTCGAGGGCGTAGGGGATCCAGCCGATCTGGCCTTCGGAGTACGCGAGCTTGAGCTCGGGGTACTCGATGAGCTTGCCCGAGAACAGCCAGTCGGCGAGTGAGGCCATGGAGTTGTTGAACGCGAGCGTGCCGCCGACGCCTTCGGGCGCGTCGGGCGACGCGGCCGGGTTGCTCGACGACGAGCCGATGTGCATGCAGAGGGTGACGCCGGTGTCGTTGCAGACGTCGAAGACGGGGTCCCAGTGGCCGGTGTGGATGCTCGGCAGCTCCAAGCGGGTGGGGAGCTCGGAGAAGCAGAATGCCCGCACCCCCCGGGCCGCGTTGCGGCGGATCTCCTCGGCCGCGAGCTGGACGTCCCACAGCGGCATCAGGCACAAGGGCAGGTTCATGCCCCCCGAGGGTGCACACCACTCCTCGACCATCCAGTCGTTGTACGCACGCACGCAGGCGAGCGCGAGGTCCTTGTCGTTCGCCTCGTAGAACGTCTGGCCACAGAAGCGCGGGAACGTCGGGAACGGCAACGAGCCGTCGACCCAGTTCAGCTCGAAGTCCTTCACCCGGGCGTCGCGCTCGTAGCACCCCGGGCGCATGTCGTCGTAGGTCGTCGCGGTCATCGTCATGACCGTGCGGTCGAACTTCGAGACGTCACCATCAGGCGTCGCGCGCAACGGGATCGCGACGAACTTCTTCTGCACGTAGATCAGACGGTCCTCGTAGATCCACGCGTCGCCCCACTCACCCTCGGGGTCCTCGGTGTTGGTGTACTTCGCGCCCGGGTGGTGCTCGAACGCCGCCCACCGCTTGCGCTCCACCCGCGGCCCCCGCTCCCGCAGCTTCGCCGGCAACCACGACTGCCACACGTGCGCCGGCTCCACCACGTGGTCATCCACGCTCACGATCTTCGGGACCTCGTTCACGGTGCGGGCTCTCCCTGTGCTGCCGGGTGCTGCGCGTGCCCACGCTGACACGCGTGTCAGTCAGAGTACCGGCACGACACCGGCCGCTCAGCCGGCGCGGAGCCCGGTCGGTGCGCTGAATGGCACAGAGTGTCGCTGAACGCACCAACGCCCCGGGGGTCGGGCGCCCCGGGGGTCGGGCGGGTCAGACGCGGTCGAGCTCGAGCATCCGGATCGCGTTGCCCCGCAGGATCTTGTAGGCGGCGTCCTGGTCGACTCCCTGGAGGATCTTCTCGCAGTACTCCTTGGAGTTCGGCCACGTCGTGTCGGTGTGCGGGTAGTCGGTCTCGAAGCAGATGTTGTCCTCACCGACGTCGGCGAGCGAGTTCACGCCGTGCTGGTCCCACGTGAAGCAGCCGAACACCCGCCCGTAGTAGTAGGTCGACGGCGGCTCGGGGCACAGGCGCTTCGCGTGGATCCACGCGTCGTGCTGCTCCCACACGGTGTCGGCGCGCTCGAGCGCGTACGGGATCCAGCCGATCTGGCCCTCGGAGTACGCGATCTTCAACTTGGGGAACTGCGCCATCTTCCCGCCGAAGAGGTAGTCACCGAGCGACGCCATCGAGTTGTTGAACGCCACCATGCCGCCCACGCCCGGGGGCGCGTCCGCCGACGACGCGGGGTCGCTCGACGAGGAGCCGACGTGCATGCAGACCGTCGTGCCGGTCTCCGACGCGGCATCGAACATCGGGTCCCAGTGCCCGGTGTGGATGCTCGGCAGGTCGAGTCGGGTGGGCAGCTCGCTGAAGCAGACGGCACGCACGCCGCGCGCGGCGTTGCGCTTGATCTCCTCGACGGCGAGATCGACGTCCCACAACGGCATGATGCAGAGCGGGATGTTGACGCCGATCGCGGGGTCGCACCACTCCTCGACCATCCAGTCGTTGTAGGCCTTGACGCACGCGAGCGCGAGCT